>JAYVRN010000717.1:0-3668 GCA_043776275.1 Myxococcales bacterium
AACCCGAGCTACATCGAGATGTACCGGCGCGGCAACGCGTACCACGGCGCTCACCCGTGCTTCATGTGGTACTGGGGCCAGCGCGGCCGCGAGAAGACCAGCCGCGTGATCGTGGTGGGCGCGGACAACGCGACCGTGCCGGCGATCATGGGCTGGGAGACCGCCGGATCGATCGCCGAGGCGATCGCGATGGCCCGCGGGACGATGGGCAGGAGCGCGCAGATCACGATGCTCCACCACCCGCCGTACATGATCAGCGACGTGATGTGAGCCGGAGCCCCCGATGACCACCGCCAATGGCCATAGCAACGGATCGAGTCCCAAGGGAGGTTACTTCCTCGAGACCGACCTCGCCTGGGGTGAGCACGCAACCTCGCCGCCGTGGCCGGATGCCAAGCGCGGTGAGCCGCTGCCGCCGCTGCGCGCGCCGATCACCGGGAAGCCGCGGCTCGATGTCGCGCAGATCTTCGCCGGCAAGAACATCCTCCTGATCGGGACCACCGGCTTTGTCGGCAAGGTGGCGCTCTCGATGCTGCTGCACCGCTATCCCGACGTCGGGAAGGTGTTCTGCCTGGTCCGCCCCGGCGCCGGCAACACCGCGGACGAGCGGTTCTACAAGAAGGTCGCCTCCGTCGAGGTGTTCGATCCGGTCCGCGATGTCCACGGCGCCAACTACGAGGCGTTCCTGCGCACGAAGATCGTCGCGCTGCCCGGCGACATCGGTCGTCCGCTGTGCAACTTCACCGACGTCGAGTTCGCCGAGTGCGAGAAGCACGGCGGCATCCAGGTCATCATCAACAGCGCCGGCCTGGTCTCGTTCGCGCCGTCGCTCGAGAGCGCGCTGCGGATCAATGCGATGGGCGCGAAGAACGTGCTCGATCTCGCCCGCAAGCTCGGCGCCAAGCTCGTTCACGTCTCCACCTGCTACGTCGCGGGCCGTCGCGATGGCGATGTCTGGGAGGACGAGCCGACCGTCGGGTACTTCCCGCGCTCGAGCGCCGTCTCTCACGACTATGGCAACGAGGACGAGCTCCTCGATCGGGACTTCGATCCCGCTGCCGAGATCGCGGACTGCCAGAAGATCATCGATCAGGCGCGCGAGCGCTCGAATGATCGGCAGCACATCTCCCAGTTTCGCGAGCGCGGCGCCGAGTCGCTGCGCGAGCAGCGCCGGGATCCGGACGACGAGAACGATCTGAAGATCGCCGTGGCCCGCGAGCGCAAGGTCTGGATGAACGAGGTCCTGACCAAGCTCGGCATCGAGCGCGCCCATCACTGGGGCTGGACCAACACGTACACGTACACCAAGTCGCTCGGCGAGCAGATCATCCTCTCCGATCGCACCGTGGTCTCCACGATCGTGCGCCCGGCGGTGGTCGAGAGCTCGATCCGGTACCCGTTCCCCGGCTGGAACGAGGGCTTCAACACCACGGCGCCGCTGATGTACCTGATGCTCAAGGGGCACCGCGCGGTGCCGATGGGCAAGGACACCGCGCTCGATGTCATCCCGGTGGACTTCATCGCGGCCGGGATGCTGCTCGCGACGGCGGCGGTCCTCGCCGGTGAGCACGAGCCGATCTATCAGCTCGGCGCCAGCGACGTGAACCGGATCTCGAGCAAGCGCCTCACGGAGCTGACCGGCCTGGCCGTGCGCCAGCACCACAAGGACAAGGTCGATCGCGGCGAGGACACGTTCCGGAACAACCTCCGCGCGCGGCTCGAATCGATGCCGGTGACGTTCGAGCACTTCGACAAGTTCTCGGCGCCGATGTTCAAGCGGCTCGCGGATCGGCTGATCAAGACGATCGACGAGAAGCTCCCGAAGTGGGGCGCTCCACGGATCGAAGCGTTCGCCGAGCGCGCGCGCGAGGAGCTGCAGAAGATCTCCACGTTCACCGGCCAGGTGATCGAGCTGGTGGAGCTGTTCCGTCCGTTCACCACGGACTACGACATCGCGTTCCGCTGCGACAACATGCGTGCGCTGTGGGCGCGGGTGACCCCGGCCGATCAGGACAAGCTGCTGTGGGCGCCGCACCTCGTGGACTGGCGCAAGTACTGGCTCGATACGCACTTCCCGGGCCTCCAGCAGTGGACGTTCGGCAAGCTCGACGACGAGTTCGGCGCCAAGCCGAAGTCGGTCTACACGTACAAGTCGCTCGTCGAGATGTTCGAGGCGGCCACCAAGCTGCATCGCAATCGGATCGCCCTGCGGCTCGTCCGCAAGGACGAGGACCTCGAGCCGGTGACGTACACCTACGGCCAGATGAGCGAGCTCGCCTGGCAGGGTGCGGGCGTGCTGCGCCAGCTCGGGATCACGGCGGGGCACCGCGTGGTGCTGATGAGTGAGAACCGGCCCGAGTGGGGCCTCGCGTACTTCGCCACGCTGCTGGCGAGTGCCGCCGTGGTGCCGCTCGATCGGGAGCTGACGCTCGCCGAGGTGGTGAACCTCGTCAAGGTCTCCAGCGCGCGCGTGCTCGTGATGTCGCGCAAGGTCGTGGAGCGGCTCGCGGGCGAGGCAGACATCGCGGTCCCGATCGGGGACGGCGAGGGCGATGCCACCGTGGTGTGGTCGCCGGCGCACGGCGCGTTCAACGGCTGGCTCGAGCAGCAGGGCATCCAGGCCAAGGTCCTCGCGTTCGACGAGCTGCTCTCCGAGCCCGATGTCTCCGTCGGCGCGATCCAGCCCGAGGCCAAGGGCGACACCCTGGCGTCGCTGATCTTCACCTCGGGGACCACGGGCACGCCCAAGGGCGTGATGCTCTCGCACAAGAACCTGACGTCGATGACGTCGAAGCTGTCGTCGCTGTTCACCCTGTACAAGCACGACAAGCTGCTCAGCGTGCTGCCGCTGCACCACACGCTCGAGTTCTCGGCGGGCTTCCTGATGCCGCTGATGCACGGCGCCTCGATCGACTATCTCGAGGAGCTCGAGGCGGACTCGCTGGCGCGCGCCCTCGAGGACCAGGGCGTGACCGGGATGGTCGGCGTCCCCGCGCTGTGGCAGCTGCTCGAGCGCAAGATCTACAAGAACGTCGCGGACGCCGGCCCGCTCGTGGAGAAGGCGTTCGAGACCATCGTCGATCTCAATCGCTCGCTGCGCGACAAGCTGCCGTGGGACTTCGGTACCGGAAAATTGCTGTTCTTCCCCGTCCACCGCAAGCTGGGCGGCCGCATGCGGCTCCTGATCAGTGGTGGCTCGGCGCTGCCGCCCGAGACGCTCAAGGCGTTCAACGGCCTCGGCTTCAATCTGTACGAGGGCTACGGCATGACCGAGTCCTCGCCGGTGCTCACCGTCACGCGCCCCGGGGAGAAGGTCCTCCCGGGCTCGGTCGGTCGGCCGCTGCCGGGCATCGACGTCAAGATCGATCAGCCCGACGCGACCGGCGTGGGCGAGGTGATCGCCAAGGGTCCGAACGTGATGTCGGGGTACTTCGAGAACCCCGAGGCCACGGCGGAGACGCTCAAGAACGGCTGGCTCCACACGGGGGACCTCGGCCGGATCGATGCCGAGGGCAACCTCTACATCGTCGGGCGCAAGAAGGAGATGATCCTCGGCGCCTCCGGCGAGAACATCTATCCCGACGAGCTCGAGGAGCTGTATCGGGACTCGAAGTTCGTGAAGGAGCTCTCGATCGTCGGGCTGCCCGTCGGCGACGCCGGCCTCGAGA
>JAYVRN010000718.1:0-12856 GCA_043776275.1 Myxococcales bacterium
TACGGGATCCGGTAGCCTAGACGGCGTTCTTGCACGGGTTCACCTTGGGGTAGTCCGATGTAGGATAAAAGCGTACCAGTGCCATCCGAGGGTCCAAACTTTTCACCGTACCCGTTCGCCGTCGTGCGGCGGTTGTCCCGCGCGGACGCGGCGATCGAGACCGCGGTCGCGCGGTGGATCGCGGCGCGACCGCTCGGTGGGGCGCTCGCGAAGCTGGCCGGCGGCGCGGTGACGGCTCAGGTGATCGGCGCGGCTCCACGCACGTTCGATCCCCACGCGGCGCACGCGGAGGTCCGGATCGCCGGCGCGTCGATCACGGTGGCCGCAGCGGGGCGCACGGTGCGCGCGCTCGCGCAGCGCCTGCTCGGCGGTCCGAGGGAGCTGGCGGCGCCGCGTGCGCTGACCCTCGCCGAGGACGCGATCTGGGTCCTGGCCGTCGCCGCGGCCGTCGAGGATGCGCGGATCGTCGCCGAGGTCTGGCCGTGTGCCGGGTTGCCGCCGGGGAGCACGCTGGACCACGGCGGTGCCGCGACCATCGCCGCGAAGCCGCGAGCGGCGATGGGCGCGAGCCCGCGCGCCACGACCACGCATCTCGCGCTCGAGCTCGCGATCTCGATCGCTGGCGATGCCGCGCCGTGGACCGTGGTCGCCTACGTTCCGCGTTCGATCACGGTCCGTGTCCCCCCCGCGCGCCCGTTGCCGGCGTGGCAGCTCGAGCTCCCCATCGTGGTCGCGCGGTGTGCGATCGAGCCCGAGGCCGTCGATCGGCTCGCGGTCCGAGACGTGGTCACCGTGGAGCGCTGCCTCGCGCTGCAGCTCGCGGGGGGCACGGTCGGGCTCACCGCGGCTCCGCAAGCGGTGGAGGCGCGGGTCGCGACCGGCTATGTTCCCGCCTCGATGTCGCACGCGCTCGCAGAGACCGCCCAGCTCGAGCTGACCGTTCAGCTCGGGACGACGCGGATGACGCTGCGCCAGCTCGCCGATCTCACCCCAGGAGCTGTGGTCCCGCTGGGACGGCCGCTGGCAGGTCCGTTCGAGGTCCGCGCCGCGGGCCGCCTGATCGGACGGGGAGAGCTCGTCGACGTTGACGGCGAGCTGGGCGTGCGCATCGTGTCCCTCGAGGAGTAGCCAGAGATGCCGACCTACGAATATCGCTGTAACGCCTGCAAACGAGAGTTCGAGTACCAGCAGCGCATGGCTGATGACGACCTCGTGAAGTGCGAGGTCTGCGGAGAGGACAAGCTCGAGAAGCTGATCTCCTGGAGTGCGTTCCAGCTCAAGGGCAGCGGCTGGTACAAGGATCTCTACTCGTCGGCGCCGGCGGACAAGATCGCCGCCCTCGCCGACCGGGGAGTACCGCCCAAGGCGGGCGACAAGGACGCGAGCTCCGGGGGGGCCGACAGCGCGAATCCCGCGAGCAGTGGCGACGGCGCCGCGGCGAGCAGCGCCGCCCCGAGCACCGGGACCGCGAGTGGCACCACTGCCGGCGGGTCAGGGTCGTCGTCGGGGTCGGGGTCGTCATCGGGGTCGGGGAGCGGATCGAGCGGATCGAGCGGATCGAGCGGATCGAGCGGCGGTAGCAGCAGCGGTTCTGCGAGCAAGGAGTGATCAAGGCATGATCGGCCAGCTGATCGACGGCACCGCGATCGCGGCGAAGCTCCGTGCCGAGGTCGCGACCGCAGCGGCCGCGCTCCGGGCCCGCGACATCGCGCCGTGCCTGGCGGTCGTCCTGGTGGGCGAGGATCCCGCGTCGGCGGTCTACGTGCGCAGCAAGACCAAGGCGGCGCGCGAGGCCAACGTCGATGTCCGTGACCACAAGCTGCCGGCGACGACCACGCAGGCCGAGCTGATGGCGCTGGTGGCACAGCTCAACCGCGATCCGGACGTCGACGGCATCCTGGTCCAGCTGCCACTGCCGGCCGGCCTCGATTCGGACGCCGTGATCCGCGCGCTCGATCCCGCGAAGGACGTCGACGGCTTGCACCCCGTGAACCTCGGGTACCTCGCGCAGGGGCGCCCGGTGTTCTCACCGTGCACCCCGAAGGGCTGCATGCGCCTGCTCCGCGAGGTCGGCGCCGAGCTCTCGGGCGCGCGTGCGGTGGTGATCGGCCGGAGCGTCCTGGTCGGCAAGCCGATCGCGCTGCTCCTCGCGAATGCCAACGCCACGGTCACGATGTGCCACTCGAAGACGCGCGATCTTCCCGGCGAGACCCGGCGCGCGGACATCGTGATCGCTGCGGTCGGCCGTCCCGAGATGGTGCGCGGTGACTGGATCGCCGAAGGCGCGATCGTCCTCGATGTCGGGATCAACCGCACGGCCGAGGGCAAGATCGTCGGCGACGTCGCGTTCACCGAGGCAGCGCAGCGCGCGCGTGCGATCACCCCGGTACCGCGCGGCGTGGGGCCGATGACGATCGCGTGCCTGCTCGAGAACACCGTCGAAGCGGCCACCCGGCGGCGCGGCGGATGACAGCGACGGCGCGTGCGATCCTCGGCCTGGCCGTGCTCGGCGGATGCGCGTCGAGTAACCAGATCGTGGAGACCCGGATGATGCAGGCGCCGCCGCGCCCGGCGGACTGCACCCTCGCGATGGTGCAGGCCGAGATGTCGTCGCCGTCGTTCAACCAGACCTGGGACATCCTCGGCTACGTCACGCTGACCGATGCGAGCTCGACCGATCCGGCGGCCGAGGACAACCGCAAGCGCGTGCGTCCTCGCGCATGCGCGATGGGTGGGACCTCGGTCGGCGTCGCCGTCGCGGCGGCCACCTCGGGCGGCTCGTCGATCGGCTACATCGTGCTGCGCCCGAAGCAGGCACCCGCGGGGCCGTCGACGTTCTGATCGCTACTCGGTCGGCGGCAGCTTGTGCGGCCCCGAGCCCCGGACGACCACGGGCTTGGACAGGGCGCGCATCAGCACCACCTGAAGCTCGGCGAAGGGCGGCGGATTGGTGGCGAGCTCGTCGGCTCCCGCGACCCGCGCGTGCTCGCGCAGGCTCGGGTTCGAGGTGATCGCCACGGTCGGCACCGGTGGGTTCAGCGCCTTCGCGGCCTGCAAGGTCTTGAGCCCACCGTCGGCGTCGTAGTCGACGTCGATCACGGCGAGGTCGACCTCGGTGGTCATCAGCGCTGCGGCGACCGAGGCGTCTGCCGCCTGCATGATCTCGGCGGTGGCGATGATCGACTTGATCGAGCGCGCGAGGGTGGTGCGGTCCTGCCGATCACCGGAGAGCACGAGGATGTGTACGCCGTGAAACTTCGAGACCAGGCGGTCGATGATCGCGTTGAGCGGCGTGGTGTCGAGGAGCTCGATGCCCAGGCCGGGCGGGCCCTCGGCGCTCTCGATTCCGCGCCGCCACGCGACCACGCCCTTGAGCTCGATCGCATCGACGCCCGGCACGTGCATCGTGATCATGGTGTCGACGCCGCTCGGGAGGTCCGCCTCGGTCTCGAGGAACAACCCGCCGCGCGACAGGTTCACCGAGTAGGCGACGAGGAATGACGAAGCAGTCCGGAACTCGACCTGGACGGCGTACGGCAGTCGGTCATGTTCCCGCTCGGACATTCAGCGAGAGTCCATAACACAGAAATCATCGCCGATATCCGGCGCCAAACCCTACCCCGGGACGGTCGCGTTACCCGTCCGCTACCTGTCATTGGCGGTCAGAGCAGGCGCCAGAGCATCGTCAGAGCAGGCGATCCAGCAGCCGCTCGAGATGATCGAGGTTCATGTAGCGGATCTGGATCTGGCCGGCCTTGCCCGGTTCGTCCTCGGTGATCGTCACCGGACCACCGAGCGCGCGCGTCAGCCGCTCCTCGAGATCCCGGACCGAGGCCGACTTGGCGAGCGGGGCGGGAGCGGGGCGGGGCGGGCGGATTGACTCCGGATCACGGGTCTTCTTGACCAGCTCCTCGGTGGCGCGGACCGAGAGCTGCTTGCCGATCACCTTGCGCGCCGCGATCTCGATCGCCTCGGCGGAGTCGAGCCCGAGGAGCGCGCGAGCATGTCCCATCGTGAGCGCGTCGTCCTCGACCAGCTGGCGGACGGCAGCGGGGAGCTTCAGGAGGCGCATCGTGTTCGCGACGGTGCTGCGGTCCTTGCCGATCCGGCCGCCGATCTCGTCCTGGGTCAGGCCGAACTCGTCGACCAGGCGCTGAAACGCGGCGGCCTCTTCGAGCGGGCCGAGGTCGGCGCGCTGGAGATTCTCGACCAGGGCGCGCTCGAGGGCCTCACCCTCGGCGACATCCTGGACCACGACGGGGATCTCGTGCAGGCCCGCGCGCTGAGCGGCGCGCCACCGGCGCTCGCCTGCGATCAGGTAGTACCCGCCGTCGGGCCGCGGCCGGACCACGAGCGGGACGATGATGCCGTGAACCTTGATCGAGTCCGCGAGCTCGTCGAGCTTCACGTCATCGAACCGGCGGCGCGGCTGCTCGGGGCTCGGATAGAGATCCTCGATTCCCGCGGCGAAGTACACGCGCGATCGCGCGGGGAGCTCGGCCACGCTGGCCTGCGCCATCACCGGGGTGGGCGACGACAGCGAGCCGCCGGGGAGCAACGCCCCGAGCCCGCGACCGAGGCCGCGCTTCTTGACCTCGCTCATCACGGCTGCGCTCCGGCGAGCGCGAGGTTGGCCGCATTCGCGATCCGCTCGCGATCGAGGAAGTCATCGGCCACCGCGAGGTAGCTGTTGGTGCCGGCGCAGCGCAGGTCGTACAGCAGCACGGGCTTGCCGTGGCTCGGTGCCTCGGACAGGCGCACGTTGCGCGGGATGTTCTCCTTGAACACCTTGTCGCCGAAGAACTTCTCGACCTCGGCGCGGACCTGGTTGGCGACCGAGAGCCGCGCATCGAACATCGTGAACAGCACGCCATCGATCGCGAGCGTGGGGTTGAACGCGGCGCGGATCTTCTCGATCGTCGACGTCAGCGCGGACAAGCCTTCGAGCGCGAAGTACTCCGCCTGCATCGGCACCAGCACGCCGTGCGCGGCGACCAGCGCATTGAGCGTGAGGAGCCCGAGCGAGGGCGGGCAATCGATGACGATGTATTCGTACTGATCGGCGATCGTCGCCAGCGCATCGGCGAGGTAGCGCTCGCGGTGCTCGGCGGAGATCAGCTCGATCTCCGCACCGACGAGATCCGTGGTCGCGGGCGCCACGAACAAGGTCGCGATGTCGGTGGGCTTGATGACCTCGGCCAGCGACGCATCGCCGGTGAGCACGTCATAGATCGAGAGCTCGACCCTGTCCCTGGTCCAGCCGACGCCGGACGAGGCGTTGCCCTGCGGATCGAAATCGACCAGCAGGACGCGATGGCCGCGCGAGGCGACGCTCGCGGCGAGGTTGATCGCGGTGGTGGTCTTGCCGACGCCACCCTTTTGATTAGCGACCGCGACGATCCGGGTCATGGGGCTCGATGTAGCAGGCCGCTATGACGATCCCTCCCCCCAACGTGCAGGGAGTAGGGCGGCCGACGCGGGTCGCCCGAAATCACACCGGTCGATTTCTGAGAAAAAATTGGGGCTGGGATCCGTTCGCGCGTACTTTGTACGCAGATGTAGGACATGTGGGTCATGTCCTGGAAGGAGCTCAAATGTCTTCAGGTATTCCGCGCGTTTATACTTCGTTTGCCGAGTTCGAGCGTGAGGAGCTTCGTCGTCTGGACTCGCTTCACACCTCGGTCGATGACCTGGTGGAAGAGCGCTTCGCCGAGGAGCTCGACTTCGGAAATGGCGACGCCCCGCGCAAGCGTGGCCGTCCGCGCAAGAACCCGTAGTCGGCGCGGACGCAGCGGTCGCCAACCGCTGACAATCGCCTGCGGTCAGCTCTCGATGCCGTAGTCCTTCAGCTTCTTGTAGAGCGTCGATCGATCGATCTCGAGGATCACCGCGGCCTGCGCCTTGTTGCCGCCGGTCGCCGCGAGTGCCGCGAGGATGCCGTCTTTCTCGAGCTCGCGCAGCGAGCGCGGGGCGGCGGGCACCATGGGTTGCGAGCGCGACGTGGGGGGCGCCGAGCTCTCGATCGTCACGTTCGTCACGTTCGTCACGTTCGTCTGGCTCGGGCCGAGGCTCGCCATCGGCGGCGGCGTGGGCGTGGACATCGACGACGAGCCGAGCGGCGGCGTGGGCGGTGAGTTCCGCGTCCGCGGCGATGCGGCCTGCGCGAGCACCTGCGGCGGGAGATCCTCCGCGACGATCTGCTCGCGATCGCCCAGGACGATCGCGCGCTCCACGGCATTGCGCAGCTCGCGCACGTTGCCGGGCCAGCTGTAGCGGGTCATCGCCGCCAGCGCATCGGGCGCGAAGCCCGAGATCCGGCGCGCGGCCTGATGACGGAACCGCGCGAGGAAGTGATCCGCGAGCAGCGGGACGTCGTCGAGCCGCTCGCGGAGCGGCGGCACGTCGATCATGATCACGCTGAGTCGGTAGAACAGATCCTCGCGGAACGTGCCGCGCTTGACCATCTCGGCGAGGTCCCGGTTGGTGGCCGCGACCATCCGGACATCGACCTCGACGGACTTCTGGCCACCGACGCGCTCGAACCGCCGCTCCTCGAGGACCCGCAGGAACTTGGTCTGGAGGCCGAGTGGAAGCTCGCCCACCTCGTCGAGGAACAGCGTGCCGTGATCGGCCATCTCGAAGCGGCCGGCCTTCTTCTCGGTGGCGCCCGTGAACGCGCCCTTCTCGTGGCCGAACAGCTCGCTCTCGATCAGGGTCTCGGTCAGCGCCGCACAGTTGACCGCGACGCATGGGCCCTTCGCGCGGCGCGAGGCCTTGTGGATCGCCCGCGCGACCATCTCCTTGCCCGCGCCGGATTCACCGCCGAGCAGGATCGTGGCATCGCTCGGACCGACCCGCCTCACGAACGCCACGACCTTGAGCGCGGCCTCCGAGCGGCCGATCAGCTCGCTCTCGGGAGCCGGACCGCCGAGCTGCTCCTCGAGGGCATCCGCGCGCCGCACCGCCTGCTCGCGCGCATCGCTTCCGACCCACACGGCCCCGAGCAGGTGCGAGAGGCAGCCGATCGCGAGGGAATCGATCTGCTCCCAGGCGTTGCCCTTGCGGTCGACCCACAACACGCCGATCACCTCGTCCCCCGCACCGCACACCGGCGAGGCGATCAGCGCGCGCCCGCCGGTCTCGGCCGTGACCACCTGGCGATTGCCGATCACCTTCTCGATCAGCTCCTGTGGGATCTGGAGCTGCGTCGACTCGCCGCTCGCCACCACGGCGGCGAGTGGCGCGACGCGCTTGCCGGACGACAGCACGAACGCTCGGTGGGCGCCGAGGGCCGACAGCGCTGCGTCGCAGGTCGCGCGCGCGACGGCCTCGCGTCCACCGGCGGCCTCGCCGCGCAACCGATCGCCGAGGTTGGCCAGCGATGCGAGGTGGCGGCGCGCGCGATCGTCGGCCCCGACCAGCGCGAGGAGCTGGCGGCTGTTGACCTCCATCGTCACGTGGCTCGAGGCCCGGGTGACGGCCACGCCATCGACGGGCAGGAACGCCATCTTGGTGTTGCCGAGGATGATCTCGTCGCCCGCTTCCAGACGGTGCGTGATCGCGGGCTGGCCGTTGATCAGCGTCCGGGTCTTGCCACTGTCATCGATCCACGCCATCGCACCATCGCGCAGCGCGATCGTGCCGTGGTTGCGCGACACCGTGGGATCGGTGAGCTGGATCAGGCACTGCTCGCCACGGCCGACGTCCCCGCCGCGCAGGGGCAATTCGAACTCGCGCCCTGCATCGGGGCCCTCGATCACGACCAGCCGGGCCAGTGACATGTCGGCATCTTACCCGGTGTAGTAGGGTTTCACGCATGACACGCCTCGCGATCGCGTTCGTCCTTGCTGCGGTGGTCGGCTGTAGCGGCTCGGCCAAGCAGGCGACCACCGGCGGCGGCTCGGGGACGCCGATGCTCGCCAAGAAGGTCTCGGTGTCGTGGGGGATCTCGCAGCAGGGGGACATGGCCGACCTCTACCTCCAGACCACGGACGAGACCGGCGCCCAGGTCAGCCACGAGCTCGGCCGCTGGAAGGGCACCTGTGCCGTCGCCACGGCGGCCGCAGGGATGAATGCGCTGATCGCGGTGGATTGCCGGACCGGCGGTACCGGGACCGAGCTGCAGGCGGTGCCGTACGGTGGCGACGAGATCATCGTCATGAAGCTCGGGATCGACGAGGGCGTGACCCCCGATCCGATGGCGCGCGAAGAGGTGAAGCGGATCAAGATCCCGCTCGGCGCCAAGATCGAAGCCGGCTCGTAGCGGCGAGCTCAGAGCGTCTTCAGATATTCGATCACGGCGCGCGCATCGCCGCCGAGGTCCGCGAGGAACGGGTGGCCCGTGACGGCGAACCCGGGCCGGGTCGCATCGTAGGGGTAGCCAATGCGGACGCCCGTCGTGCCGCCCGTGGTACTGCTCGTGGGGACGCCGACGGTGGCGAGATCGTAGAGCCCGGTCGCGTCGATCACGAACCGCGTCGGGCGGTGCCCCGGGGGCGTAGCGAGCACCGCGAGGCTCGGCCACTGACCGACGTGGCCGTACGGCGCGCGCGCCCATACGTTGGTCAGGATCGGCGGGACATAGCCCGAGGACCTGCGGAACCTGGTGTAGCCGCGCGTCAGGCCCGGATCGTTGGCCGCGCGCTCGAAGCTCGCCGTCGCGGCCATCATCCGCGCTGGATCGGTGCGGACGTCCTCGATCGGGACGATCTGCTCGGTGTAGTCGGTGACCCGGCCATCGACGCCGTACGTGCCGTGGCAGTGCGCGCATTGATCGCCGAACAGCGCCTTGCCGCGGGCGGCGAGCGCCCGATCGACCGGGCCGGGAAACGCCGGACGCGGTGCGGGCTGCCGGAGGTATGCGCCCAGGCTCGCGCCCTGGAACGGGTGGCGCTCGAGCCACTCCACGCGAACGCCCGCGGCGACGTCGGCCTCGACCGCGAGCAGATCGATCGGGCCCTCGCCGCTGCCGTCCCACGACAGCGTGGTGCGCTGCGCATAGCCGATCACGTCGGGGACCTTGGCCCAGCCCACGTCGGGTGCGGCGTCGATCGGGATCCCGGTGAGCTGAGAGAGCACGAGCGCGAAGCTCTCGATCGTCGCAACCCGCCCGGGCGGATCCTCGCGCGTGCGCTCGTGCAGGTTGGCTCGCTCCGCGGCGCGTGTGATCAGAGCGCTGGCCGTGGCCGCCGCGAGCGGCTCGCGATACGCCTCGGGCCACACCAGGTGGTGCTCGGCCGCGACCGTGGTGGCGATCGTCGCGAGGCGCGCCGCGGAGAAGCCGGGCGCGCGGGTGACCTCGGCGAACGCGCGGTCATACGCGTGGATCTGCACGCGCTTGCTGCCGAGGCCGATGACCAGCGCTTCGCCGCCGGGCCAGCGCAGCCGCTCGGCGTGGCACGCCGCGCACGCGGTCATGAGGAATGGCACACCGGTCAGCGGATCGGTGGTGAGGTGGAGCCCTACCGGCAGGCCCTCACGGCGATCTAGATCGGTGCTCGCCGGATCCGGCAGGCGCGCGACGAACCCGAACTTCGCCGCGAGCTCCTGCGGATCCTTGCCGAGGATCGCGGGGTAGCTGCGCTGCAGCGCGAGGAACACCGGGTACGGCACGCCGGTGCGATACGGATCGCCGACGCCGGTCCGCTCGAAGATCGCCTGGCCGGCCTCGCGGGAGATCCGGTCGATGCCGTACTCCGCCGGATCCGAGATCGGGATCTCCGCGAGCTTGGGCGCCCGGGGCCCGACGACGACCTCGGTGGGAGTGGCAGCTGGATGACACGCGACCAGCGCGACACCGACGACGACACCGACGACGAGCACCCGCACCATGTGCGCACCGTACCACCTGGCGGTACCTAAGCTTTCTTGCGCCGGACCTCGACCGTTCCCGCCACCGACGACCACGGTCTCGGTCGGCGTCTGCCTGCCCTGACCCGAAGGTCAGCGGCTGGCGTAGTCGGTCAGGCCGCGGCGGTGCCGCTCGAGGACGAAGAAGTTGAGCCCGCCGATCCGTCCCGGGCCGACCGCGTAGTACGCCTTGCCCAGCAGCAGATCCGGGTTCGCGGGATCGACCTGCACCAGGTAGTCGCGCAGGCCGCGCGTCGGATCGTAGGCCTTGTTGCCGCCCTTGCCGTAGTCGAGCAGCGCGGCGTGGAGGTACTCGTTGTCGCGCGCCGTGGCGTCGACGGGGTACACCTCGTAGAAGCCGAACCGCTTGGGGGCGCTATCCGTCGGCTTCGCGTTCCAGCGACCGTCGAGGACGTTCTGTTCGACCGGGCAGTTGTAGCCCATGACCCGGCCGTCCTCGCCGCGGAAGAAGCCCTTCATGAACTTCTTGATCCCGAACACCCGCGCGATCGGCATGCCGACGATGAGCTGGTTGATGCCGCGGAACTCCCAGCCGACGAGGTCCTCGAGGTCCGGCATCGCGCCGCGCTGGAACGTCAGCTCCAGATCACGCCAGGTCTTGTGCTCGAACTCGAGCGCCTCGCGCGTGGGGAACGGGGAGAGCAGGCGGGACACGGGGCGCGCAGCGACGCCATTGGAGTTTGCAGCGGGAACGGCAGCGACGACACTCATGACAGATACCTCCGGGCGTTGTCGATCACATGACCCGCCGCGCGTGTCGCGAGGGTCATGATGGTCTCCATCGGGTTGACGCGGCAGGGCGAGGGGAACAGGGAAGCATCGGCGATCATCAGCCGATCGACGTCGTGCATGAAGCCGAACTCGTTGGTCACGCTGGTCGTGCGATCCGCACCCATCTTGGCGGTCCCCATCATGTGCACGGTGAACAGCTCCCAGCTCGAGCGCGGGACGGGACGCTCGAGCAGGCGGCGCGCGTCATCGGCGTTCGCCAGCTCTTCCGCGTGATGGAACGGCAAGATGATCCGCTTCGCACCGGCGGCGAACATCAGCTCGCTCAGCAGCGCGAGCCCGCGCTGGATGTTCATCGCGTCGTGCGGTGCGAGCTGATAGAACGCCTGCGGGCGGCCGTTGATCATCTTGAGGTGACCGGTGGTCGTGTCCTCGCAGAGCAGGCCGGACACCACCATGTGGTTGTACTGATCCATCAGCGCGCCGAGCTGCGCCCCGCGGTGCGGTAGCGACATCGCCGTCACGCTCGGCGGCAGGTTCACCGCCGCGAAGCAGCCGAGCCCCTGGTCGGCGAACTCGCGGACCTGGAATGCCTGATGGACGCCCTTCCAGCTCGTCACGTCCTCGTCGAACAGCGCGAGCGCCTTGACGTTCGGGTGCAGTGACAGGTTCTTGCCGAGCTGTCCCGACCGCGAGGTCAGCCCGCTGCGCGAGAGCAGCGCGGGCGTGTGGATCGAGCCGCACGACGAGACCACGAGCTTGGCGCGGACGCCGATGTTGAAGCCGCGGCCGCCGTAGGGCAGCGCGACATGACCGACGACGCCGGTCGCGCGCTTGCCGTGCATCGTGATCTTGTCGACCTTGATGTCGGCGTACACCCGCGCGCCGAAGTGGAGCGCGCGGGGGATGTAGCTGACGAGCGCGGACTGCTTCGCGCCGGTGGGGCAACCGAACGCGCAGCGGTTCGAGCCGACGCAGTGGACCTGATTGCGCAGGTTCTTGATCGTGTTCCACCCCTTGGCGTCGGCGCCCTTCTTGAGCAGCCAGTTCTCGCGGCCGATCGCCTCCTCGTCGTTGGGCGCGACGTGGATCCGCTTCTCGACGCGCTCGAAGTACGGCTCGAGCTCCTTGCTGCTCAGCGAGAGACCCGCCTCCTTGCGCCAGCGCGCGAGGATGTCCTCGGGGGTGCGCCACGACATGCCGCCGTTGATCACGGTGGAGCCGCCGACCGCGCGGCCCTCCTGGAACATCACCGGCGGATCACCGAGCGCCATCGTCGCGCCGCCGTCGCGGTAGAGCTGGCGGACCATCGCCGAGGTGTCGGCGGTGAAGTCGCGGGTCTGGTAGTAGCTGCCCTCCTCGAGGACCACCACGTCGAAGCCGGCCTCGGCGAGCTCGGCCGCGACGGGGGCACCACCGGCACCCGAGCCGACGATGACGACGTCGCAATCGAGCACGGTGTCACCGTGGATCTCGTTGCGGGTGAACACGTTGGTCGGGCGAACGCCCTCGTGCAATGCGCGTACAGCCACCATCAGGTCGCCACCTTCCGGCGCGGACGGAGTTGGTCCATGCGAAACCCCGGTCGCAATGGATCGGGCGCGAGCAGCTGGGTCGCTTGCTTCTGGACCGCATCCTTGAACACGGTCAGGCGCTTCTTCGTCACTTCCTCGATCCAGGCCTCAAGACCGTAGCCGATCGCCTCGGTGACCTCGTGCTGCTCGTAGCAGGACAGCGACATCAGCTGGTTGATCGCCCGGCTGAACTGGACGTGCAGCGGGGTGGGGCCGTGCTCCCACGAGGCGTAGTAGCGCTCGGCCGCATCGCCGGTGAGCTTGTGCGCGCGCTTGCGGTGGAACGGCAGCGCGCCGAGATCGTAGGTCAGGAGGCCGACGTCGAAGCCCTTGCGGAGCAGCACCGGTGACGCACCCAGGGTGAGCGCGAGGTGATCGACGATCGCGTCCGCGAGGTGCGTGAACCGCGGCGGGCAGATCACCGGGACCAGGGAGAGCAGGACCTTCCGGCCGAGCGGAGCGTGTTGGTACGCGACCGCGGTCATGCGACCACCTTCAGGAGCTGTTCGATCGCGGTGTCGTGGCGATCGAGGTAGTCGCCCATCAGGACGCACGCGGCGTCGCCCTGACCGGCTTCGAGGAGATCGAAGAACTTCGAATGCACCGCGACGTAGTCCGGTGGTGCCTTGATCGCGAACCGCAGCACGGTCGCGAGATCGAGGTAGATGTCCGCGACGCGGTTC
>JAYVRN010000719.1:0-3662 GCA_043776275.1 Myxococcales bacterium
TGACCACCAGCATCCCGACGACGAGCGCGGCCGGATCGCTCGCCTTTTGCTTGCGCCGTGCCCACACCGCCACGCCGAGCGCCGCCCAGGCGAGGTGGAGGAGGATCACCAGATCGAGCGTGCGCGGCGTTGATGCGAGCCACATCGGTGGATACATCGCGCCGTGCTGCGGCTCGGCCGCGAGTGGCACGCCGAGGCCGGAGCCATCCCACCATGCCGGTAGGCCGCCCGCGTGGATCTGCTGTGCGGCGGCGAGGCGCGACGGAGCGATCTCGGTGTGGTAGCGGAGATCGTCCCAGGTCGCACCACCCGCGATCACGCGCGCCTGCACCACCAGCACCGCGACGGCAAGGGCCAGCGCGACCAGCGGAAGTGATCGCGGGGACATCACGTCGCGACTATACCGGCCTTGACAGGCGCGCAGTGCGAGTCGAAAACCACCAGATGGTTCGCGCCCTGCTGTTCGCCCTGGCCCTCGCGGGTTGCAGCCGTGGCGCCTCCGACGGGCCGCCCTGCGGTGCTGTCGGAGCGAAGTTCATGGTGCTCGCGAAGGACGACCTGGAGCACAAGACCGTCGACGAGGCGATGCGGAGGGCCGTGGAGGCTCAGCTGCCGGCGATGCGTGACTCGATCGGCCACGTCTGCACGGACTCGAAGTGGAGCAATGCGGTCCGGACCTGCCTGGTCGCCGCGAACGATCGCGTGGCGTTTGAGGCCTGCGAGCAGCAGCTGACGGATCCCCAGCGCCAGGCCCTCGATCGCGCGGCTCGTGGCGAACCGGCCGAGGGCGACTCCAAGTGACGCGTTCCGTGGTACACGATCGGAGTTAGCGATGGAGATCGACTTTCAGTACGTCCTCTCCGATCAGGAAGCCCGCGCACGGCTCGATGTCCTTGGTCAGTACTTGATGAACAAGCACGGCATCAAGGTGACGTGGGTCGATGAGAAGCGCGCTCGGTTCTCGGGCAAGTACTTGCTCGTGAAGATCGAAGGCGAGCTCTCGCTTGGCAGCAGCCACGCGGTGTTCAAGGGCGAGGACCCTGGGTTCCTCCTCCGCGGCCGCGCGAAGGACTACATCCAGAGCAAGCTCGCGAAGTATCTGGATCCGAAGCTCGCGCTGGCCGATCTCCCCAGCGAGTAGCGACGAACGAGCGAACCGCCGACCCGCTAGCGCGCGGTGGCGAGCTGACGCACGGCGACCGCGACGGCTTTATCGGCCGCGGCGGCGCTCATGCCCTGACGCTCGAGCCGGCGCTGCAGGCGCTCGATGATGCTCCAGATGGACAGGTCATTCGGTGCCTTCATGATGTTCTCCACGCGCGACGGTCGTTGTTGGTCTAACCCCGCCCCCATGCCCCTCATTCCCCAGTCATTCCTGAGACAGGAGCCCGGCACACGAGTTGCGCGCTGGCATGCTTCTGGCCTGGTACGGTGATGTAGGTTCCCGGGAGATGAAGCTCGTCACCTGGAACATCAACTCGATCCGCGCGCGGACGGCTCGCCTGATCGCGTGGCTCGAAGCGGAGCGCCCCGACGTGGTGTGCCTGCAGGAGACCAAGACCGAGGATGCGAAGTTCCCGCTCGAGGCGGTGACCAAGGCCGGCTACCAGGTCGCGATGTTCGGGCAGGCCAGCTACAACGGCGTCGCGATCCTGTCGACGCAGCCACTCGAGGACGTGACGCGCGGGTTTGGCGATGACGTCCCCGATGACGAGGCGCGGGTGATCGCCGCGACCACGCACGGCGTCCGTGTCGTGAACCTCTACGTGCCCAACGGCCAGGCCCTCGACTCCGATCGCTATCCGTACAAGCTCGCGTGGTTCGGCCGGCTGCGAGCATTCCTCACGCGCACCAGCGCACCCGATCGCGCGCTCGTCGTCTGCGGCGACATGAATGTCACGGCCGACGATCAGGACGTGTGGGCGCCGGCGACGTGGAAGGATCAGATCCACTGCAGCCAGCCCGAGCGCGCCGCGCTCGCGGAGGTCCGGGCGTGGGGGCTCGACGACGTGTTCCGGGTGCTGACGCCCGCGGGTGGTGTGTGGTCGTGGTGGGACTACCGCGGCGTCGCGCTGTTCAAGAACCAGGGCCTGCGGATCGACCACATCCTGACCAGCGCCTCGATGACCGCCCGATGCACCGCGTGCACGATCGACCGCAACGCCCGGAAGGGCCAGGACGCGAGCGATCATGCTCCGGTGACGGCGACCTTTGGGACTATAGTCTGAGCGTGCGCCGCGCTCTCTACCTCGCCGCCTGCCTCGCCCTCTGCGGGCCCGCGGTGGCCGTGGCGAACGGGCGCGCCCCGCTGACCAACGGTATCTTTCTCCGGCCCGGCGACGATCACGCGCTCTACGTGCGCACCACGTTCGGCCTGCTGGTCAGCCACGACGACGGCTGCTCGTTCCGCTGGATCTGCGAGAAGGCGATCGGCTACGGCGGCGAGTTCGATCCGAAGTACGCGATCGCCACCGACGGCGCGATCTTCGCCACGACCTTCACGGGCCTCCGGGTCAGCCGCGACAACGGCTGCACCTGGACCACCGCGACGCAGGACAAGCCGCCCGGCGACCCCGGCCGGATCGCCGACATCTGGATCGATGCGCTCGACATCAGCCCGACGGGCGACGTCTGGGTGGCCACCGCGGAGAGCGCCAAACCCAACGACGTGTTTCGATCGACGGACAACGGCGTGACGTTCACCTCGCAGGGCCTCAGCTCGCCGGTGATCTGGTGGAAGAGCATCAAGGTCGCGAAGTCCGATCCGCAGCGCGTGTACGTCACCGGCTATCAGGTGGCCGGCACCGCGCAAGCACACCTCGAGCGCTCGACCAACGGCGGCGGCATCTGGACCGAGATCCCGCTCCCGTCCAACGTCCTGTTCGGCTCGACGCCGATCGTCCACGTCACCGCCGTCGATCCCGCAGATCCGGACCACCTCTACCTGACCTCGCTCGGCGCCAACCCGCCCGCCGGCGATCGCGTGTATCGGTCCCAC
Source organism: Myxococcales bacterium (assembly GCA_043776275.1). GTDB lineage: Bacteria > Myxococcota_A > Polyangia > Haliangiales > Haliangiaceae > JABFXX01. The sequence continues at coordinate 2,999 of JAYVRN010000719.1, forward strand.
GACGGCGGCACGTCGTTCACCGAGGTCGCCGCGACCACCGATCCCGTCCGCGACATCATCGTGCGATCGAACGGCACCGCGCTGATCGCGACGATCAACGGCGGCACGTTCGAATCGGCCGCGGCCGATGGTGCGTTCGCGCGGCTCGGGATGGTCAGGCCGAACGCACAGGACGCGCGCCCACCGCTGCTCGGGTGCCTCGCACAGAAGCCGGACGGCACCCTCGTCGGGTGCGGCGCGAACTGGCAGCCGGACTACATGGCCGTGGGACGCGCGAGCAACCCGCTCGCGTGGCAGAAGCTGTTCCGGTTCGTCGAGCTCGCCGGACCTGCGGAGTGCGCGGCCGGCACCACCAACCAGGACATGTGCGCGCCGCTGTGGCCTTCACTGCAGCAGCAGTTCGGCGCCACCGGCCCCGGCACGTGTGGTGCGCTCGCGGATCTCGAGGTGGTGGACCTGCCCACGCCCGCCGTGAAGAACGGCAGCGGCTGCTGCGAGACCAGCGACGGATCGCCGGGTGGAGCGCTCGCCCTGTCGGCGCTCGCCGGCGCGGTCATGCTGCGCCGCCGCCGCTCGCGCTAGCAGCTACGCGGCCGGGTCGACCGCATCACGCCAGCTCGGATAGCGCAGCACCACCCCGAGCTCCGCCTTCATGCGGCGGTTC
>JAYVRN010000720.1:0-3660 GCA_043776275.1 Myxococcales bacterium
CTCGACGAGTACCGCGCCCAGCTCGAGCAGGCGCAGGCGCTGCTGAATGACGGCAAGGCGGCCGATGCGATCGAGGTGCTGGAGGCGCTGCTCACGGCGAAGTCCGAGCACGGTCAGGCGCTGATCGTCCTCGGCGAGGCGCAGCTGATGAACCGCGCACCGGCCAAGGCCGTCGACGCGTTCGAGCGGGGGCTCAAGCTCCGTCCAGGCGATCCAGCCGCGCTGGTCGGTCATGGGATGGCGCTGATCGGCGTCGGCAAATACGAGGCCGCGATCTCCTCGCTCCAGCGCGCGGTCGCGGAGGCCGTCGGTGATCGATCGATCCTCGCGGATGCGTATCGCGGGCTCGGCGTCGCGTGGCGCCGGCGCGGCGATCTCGACAAGGCGATCCGCGAGCTACGCAAGGCGGTCACCGAAGGTGGCGATGATCTCGACGCCCGCGCGGCGCTCGGCGAAGCGCTGGTGGCCGACGCCGGCCCGTACGACGAGGCGATGCGCCATCTCGAGCGCGCCGCGGCGGCCGACAAGCCTCCTGCGCTCGCGCTGTACGGACTCGCGCGGCTGTCGCTGATCGAAGAGCGCCCCTCGGTCGCGACCGAGCAGCTCGCGAAGGCGCGGGTGATCGCGGAGGGCGATCCCACGCCACTCGGCGTGCAGCTGCGCACGGATATCCTCGTCGCCCAGGGCGAGGCGGCGCTCGCCGAGCGCGATGCCACCCGTGCACACGGGTTCTTTCTCGAAGCGCTCCAGTTCGATGCGAAGCGCCCGGACCTGCACGCGATGATCGCCACGGCGCACCGCGCGATCGGCAACCTCGATGCGGCCCTCCAGAGCTACGATCGCGCCCTCGCGCTCGGCGCCGGGATCGAGGTGCTGCGCGCGGCCGTGGATGCGGCGATCCGCGCCGGCGATGCCACGCGGGAGCAGCAGTGGGGCAACGATCTGCTCGGCCGCGATCCGAACGACACCCGCGCGCTCGTGGCCCGCGGCGCCGCGATGCTCGGCGACAACCCCGCGGCTGCCCAGGCGCTGCTCGAGCTCGCGGCGGGCCGTGATGACGTGGATGCGCACGTCTGCCTCGCGCGCCTCGCTCTACCCGGAGATCCTGCCAAGGCCGCGGCCTGTGCGCTCGCGGCGCTCCGCGTCGAGCCACATCACGGTCGCGCGCGAGCGACGCTGACCGAGGCGCGAGCCGGAGAGCTCGGGACCCCGGGCGCCGAGATCGCCGACGTCGCGCGGTTCGTCGAGAAGCTCGCCGAGAGCCGCCGCGAGCTCGGGCACCTCGTCGGTGAGGTCGCGCGCGCCGCGGCCAACCTCGATCAGCCGTTGCTGGTCACCGTGATGGGCGAGTTCTCGAGCGGCAAGTCCTCGTTCGTCAACGCCTTCATCGGCGCCGACGTCGCCCCCACGGGCATCACGCCGACCACCGCGACGATCAACGTCGTGCGCTATGGCCGTGAGCGCGGCGGCCGCATCGTGAGCCGAGACGGCATCACGCTCGAGCTCGGCTGGGATCCGCTGATGGCGCACATGCGCGCGCTGAGCCCGGAGGCTGCCAAGGCGATCGATCGCGTCGAGATCCTCGTGCCACTGCCGCAGCTCGAGAAGATCAACATCGTCGACACGCCCGGCCTCAACTCGATCCAGGCCGAGCACGAGGCCACCGCACGCGCTTTCATCGCCAAGGCCGATGCGATCGTCTGGGTGTTCACCGCCGCACAGGGCGGCAAGGCGAGCGAGAAGAAGGCGTTGCGCTCGATCCGCGACGAGGGCAAGCGCGTGCTCGGGGTGCTCAACAAGGCCGATCAGCTGTCGGCCGAGGAGACCACCGAGGTCACGACGTTCATCGGCGGCGAGCTGGGGGAGCTGGTCGAGGCGATCGTCCCGTTCTCCGCGCGCGAGGCCCTCGCATGGAAGCGCGCCGGGGAAGGCGCCAAGGGCAGCGACGGCAACTGGGGCGTGCTGTCGGCAGCGCTCGAACAGCGGTTCTTCCAGCAGGCCCGTCAGCTCAAGCGCGATGCGTGCGCACGCATCCTCCGAGGAGTGCTCGCCGATGCGCAGGGAACGATCGATGCCGCCCGCGCCAAGGCCACGGCCGCGGCCGATGCTGCCCGGGCGGGCCGGGACGAGCTGATCGCCTCGGCGCGCTCGTTCGCCGAAGATGCGGTGCTGGTCGAGCGCAAGGCGCTGTCGGAGAGCACCACGGCGCTGTACCGGCGGGCCGCGCGCGAGGTCCTTGATCTGGTGCGGCCGCGGCGCCTGCCGTTCTCGTCCCACACCGCCACGGCCGCGGATCGGGACTACCTGATCGCCCTGCTGTCGTCGGGCTTCGAGACCGCGATCGAAGCGGGCCGACGACGGGTCGCCGAGGATCTGCTCGCGCGGAGCCGGCATGCCGAGCCCGCCGCACGGACTCTCGCCGCCGCGCTCGGGGTCGATGTCGTGGGCGATCTCCAGCGCACGGCGGACGATCGGATCGGTCTCGCGCTGTCTCGGGTGTTCGATCGGGCGCGCGCGTACCTGCGCGGCTTCCTCGAGGGCGGGTACGTCGAGGCGTTCTTTCGCAACGATGTACCGCGCCTGGAGCTCGCCGAGGACGCCGTCTATCACGCCCTCGTGCGTGGCTCTCCGGACCTCGATCGCGAGCTGGGCGAACCCCTCGCCCGAGCGGCCACCGATGCACTGAACGCGATGGCAGCCCGCCTCGACCACTGGGGGGCCGTCATCGACGTCCAGGCGTTCGACCTCGAGGTCGGGATCAGCCGGGCGCTCGAGCTGGCCGCAGCGCGGCTATGAGCGCGGCGATGAGGCCGGCGATCAGGGCGGCATGACGCCGGCGATAAGGGCGGCATGACGCCGTCACACCGTTGGTCTAGGTTCGAGCTTCATGCCTCCCCGTAGCCCCACGCGACCGGTCCGCTTCCCGAACCGCCTCACGCTCGGGATCGACGAGGCTGGGCGTGGTCCTGCGATCGGTCCGATGGTGATGGCGGCGGTCACTCTCGACTCGCGCTCCGCGGCCGTGCTGACGCGCAAGGGGCTCCGGGACTCGAAGGCCTATGGGGCGGGCGAGGACGCACACCAGATCCGCTGCGAGCTCGCGGCCGAGATCCGGGCGCGGGCCACGTTCGTCGCCACCATCGAGATCGAGAGCACCGAGATCGATGCGCGGGTCTGTCGCGGCGAGCTCAACGTGCTCGAGCGCGAGAAGGCGATCCTGTTGATCGATCAGGCGCCCGCCGTGGATCGCATCATCGCCGATGGCAAGCGCATGTTCGCGGCGCTCGGCGCTCGCTACGAGGGCTTCGAGTCCTGCGATCGCGCCGAGGAGGAGCACGCCTCGGTCGCCGCCGCCTCGGTGATCGCCAAGGCCCTGCGCGACACACGCTTCGACCAGATCAAGCGCCGCTACGAGGACGACTGCGGTCCGATCACCGGCGGCGGCTACGCGAACCCCGCGACCCAGCGCTGGCTGCGCGTCTATGTCGAGAAGTACGGCCGGCTCCCCGACGAAGCGCGTCGCACGTGGCCGTATCCGTACGTCGAAGATCTGATCGGGGATCAGCGGCCGCCGAAGATCCAGACCGAGCTGTTCGGCTGACAGCTATTCGAGGCAGCGCACGATCGAGCTGTTGGTCGCCACGCGCTGCTTGTAGACGC
>JAYVRN010000721.1:0-3649 GCA_043776275.1 Myxococcales bacterium
ACGATGGCTCGGCCGCGACGCTCGATGACGTGCTCGATCACTACGCCGCGGCGGGGCGAACGATCCCCACCGGACCGAATGCCGGTAACGGCTCGACGAATCCGTACAAGAGCAGCTTCCTCATCGGGTTCACCCTCACCGCCCAGGAGCGAGCGGATCTGCACGCCTTCTTCGAGAGCCTGGCCGACGATACGTTCCTGACCGATCCGCGGTTCTCGGATCCCTGGCACTGACTCTAGCTCCACGGCCGGCACGGCCCCCAGCGTCTCGGCGCGCAAGCTGAGCATCTAGATCGGGCGCGCGGGCCCGGCGAGCGCGAGCGCACGCTCGTACGCGCGCCCTCGCGAGACCTCCGTGCTGGCGGCGTCGATCCACTACCCGCCGGAGCTCGTTCGCGTGGACTGGCGCTTGCACGAGCACACCGTCATGCCTGACGCCGTCGGTCGCCTGACCGCATGTTTCGCGGTCTGCATGCTCCTCGCGATCGGGAGCTGCGGCAAGAAGGACAACTCGTCCGACACCGATGAGGCGACCGAAGACCTGACCCAGGCGGAGGAGTTGGCCACCGCGCGACGCCAAGGTGTCGTCGCGAACGAGGTCGAGATCGAGCGAGAGAAGCGCGAGGTCGCGAGCGCACAGCAAGCCCTCGCCGACAGGGAGCGCCTCCTCTCGCAGCAGCGGCAGGCGCTCGGATCCGCGCAGGCGACCCTGGAGGATGCGAGGAACGCATATGGAGTCGCTGCGGCGGAGCGGCTGGCGAAGCTCGATGCAGCGCTCGCCACGCTGGCGAAGCGAACCGATGCCGCATCCACCGACGCGCGGATCGGCCTTCGCGCACGACGTGACCAGCTCGCCACGAAGCTCGCGTCGATCCGAACCACCCCCGACCCGAGCTGGGCGGGATACACGAAGGATGTCGACACGACGTTCGACGCGATCGAGCACGATCTCCAGGCAACGAGCCGCTGAGCGGGCGGGCTGCGAGGTGGGCGAGGTGGGCGAGGTGGGCGAGGTGGGCGAGGTGGGCGAGGTGGGCGAGGTGGGCGAGGAACCGAGCCGTCGTTCGGGCGGTCGGCTCAGCCGCCTCGTCCGGCCGTCGGTAGGCGTGTCGTGATCGTCGTCTCGCCAGGGTGCGAGCGGATCACCATCTCGCCACCCACGCTGCGCGCACGCTCCTCCATGTGCTGGAGCCCGTGCCCGCGCGTGGCGACCTCCGGATCGAAGCCTACCCCGTCGTCGCGGATCACGATCGAGAGGGCGGAGGGCTCGGCGGTACCGGAGATCAAGACCCGCGCTGCGCGAGCGTGCCGTACGCTGTTTCTGACCGCCTCGAGGGTGATGAACATGGCCGCGACCGCGAGACGGTCGTCGAGGATCGTCTGTGCTTCGTGCTCGGAGAACTCGTACGAGATCGCGACCTCGGCGCTGAACAGGTCGTCGCAGCGCGAGCGCAGGTGCGACCAGAACGTGGCGAGATCTCGATCATCGCGCCGCGTGGCCCAGACCAGCGCGCCGAGCTCGTCCAGGCATGCCATCAGGCGATGTTCCACCGCGAGGTTTGCGGCCGGCTCCGTGCCACGTCGGGCCTGCCACAGCGCCGCATTGAGGCTCGCCCCAAAGCCGTCATGGAGGTCGCGCGCGATGCGCTCGCGCTCCTCGACGAGGGCTAGCGCGGCCACGATCTGCCGCAGCCGATCGCGCTCGAGCGCCAGCGCGATCTCGCGATCGGCGGCCGCGAGGAACAGGTGGTGGAGATAGAGCGCCGCGGCGCCGAGGCCGAACGAGAGGAGTGCGGCCTCGTTGTCCCCCTGCATCAGGAACAAGCAGGCGATCACCACGGGCGAGATCGAGAAGATCACCTGGTTGAAGCGCCGATACAGTGCCGCGCGTGCGCCGTGCAGCACCGTCGAGAAGTACAGGAGCCAGAGCAGGCTGTGGGCGGTGCCCTCGATCGCGATCAGCACGCCGACCCCGAGCGTCAGCACGATGGTCTCGGTCCAGTTGAAGGCGAGGTAGAGAGGGTGTCTCACGCCGCGCCTGATCGTGAGCGCCGCGCCGACGAGCACCACGGTGTACAGGCCGAGGAAGATCCACAGCGGGATCAGCTCTGACGACGCGAGGTTCGATGGGTGAGCGTTCGTGAGCGCGACGAACGAGACTCCAGCCAGCAGCGTCGCGGTCGTCCGCGGGCGCCGGGTCTGCAGGTGGAGCTGCTCGCCGAGGCTAGTCGACAAGGCGCCGCCGGAGAGCTTCTCTCGTCGCCGCGGCCTTGCTGGTCACCTGGAGCTTCTTGTAGATGCTCTTGACGTGCGTCTGGACCGTGCCCTCTCCGACGCCGAGGTTCGTCGCGATGTCGTTGTAGCGAGCGCCGCGCGCGAGCTGGACCAGGACCTCGTGCTCGCGTGACGTCAGGCCGCAGTCGTGCGTGGCAGGTGGACGCAAGCTCTCGACGAGCTTGCGTGCGATCTCGGGGCTCATCGGTGCGCCGCCGATGGCGGCCTCGTCGAGGGCCTGGAGGATCCGCGCCGGGGGCGTGTGCTTCAACAGGTACCCGACCGCACCCGCGCGCATCGCGGCGACGATGTCCTTGGGGTCCGCGAACTTCGTGAGCACGAGGATCTGGGCACGCGGCTGAGATTCGGCGATCTCGGCGATCAGCTCGAGACCGTCACCATCCGGGAGCCGGAGATCGACGAGCGCGACGTCGAACGCGTGCCCGCGCGCGAGGAACGCGCGCGCGGTCGCAGCCGTGGCGCAGCACGCGACCGTCACGTAGCCGCGCTCGGCATCGAGCAGCGCCGCGAGGCCGCTCCGCACGGGAGCCTCGTCGTCCACCACGAACGCGCGCCTCATCCGACGAGCCTACTCGATCGCAGCTTGGTTCGCGGAGCCGGCCGCGGTTCGCGGCCTCATCCAGACTCGACCTCTCAGAACGTCCATTTCGGGACGGGCTTGCCGAAGTCGAGCTTCTTCGGCTGCGGATAGTGCGGCGTGCCCCGCGACTTCACCGCTGCGGCCATCGCCTTGCCCTCCGGCGTCGCCCACGGGCGGCCGAAGAACGAGCCGTTCTTGATCTCGTCAGCCGCCACGACCTCGTCGAGAGCCGAGTCGGCCGGGATCTCGGTCTCCACGAGGATCATGCCGGGCTGGAGCCTCAGGCCGGCGGCCTGCTCGGGGTGCGGCACCAGCTTGCCATCGGCGACCTGGAACCGGAACGTGCGCAGCAGCTTGCCCTTGTGCTTCCACTTGCACTCCCACTTGCCGGGGTGGTCCTCGAGCGCCCAGTACCCCTTCCGGTGCTGGTCGGCGGTCCCGAACGTGATGGGCATCTGGAGCACACGGCCCGAGACCTTGCGGTACTCGTTCTGCATCGTCTTCTTCTTGTCCTCGTATGCGCGGGCGACGACCTGCTCTTCCATGATCTGGCGCACCGACTGGGAGGCCCAACCGGGACTGGCCGCGTCGAGCAGCTTGCCATCGACGCTGCAGAACATCGCGGTCTCCATCACCGACGGGACCTCGGTCTCGTAGGGCGGCGCGTAGCGGACCCAGAGGTTGACGGCGTGGTCGTCCCACGGGATCAAGAAGTTCTCGAGGCCGCGGCCTTGCCAGGACACGTACTGCTGGCTCGCGGCGGGCACCATGTTGC
>JAYVRN010000722.1:0-12788 GCA_043776275.1 Myxococcales bacterium
GTCATCGAGCCGACCTGCGTGGGCATCACCACCGCCGTGACGTTCATCCCGATTCCCACCTCGCCATAGTCGTTGAGACCCCAGCACCAGAACGTCTGATCCACGGCCAGTGCGCAGGTCGTCTGGAGTCCGACGCCGACGGCGGTGAAGCGTGTGGTCGCGAGCGCTGGCGCCGGAGTGAGATGACCCGCGCGTGTGCCGTCTCCGAGCTCGCCCCAGTCGTTCGCTCCCCAGCACTGCATCGCGCCCTCGAGATCGATTGCACAGGTGTGATGCGTTCCCGTGCTCGCGGCGAGCCACTGCCCGGGGATCTGGGTCGGTTCGACGACCGCCGCACCCATCATGCCGTTCCCGATCTGCCCGTTCGTGTTCTCGCCCCAGCACCACAGCGTGTGATCGAGCTTGATCGCGCAGGTCGTCGAGGCTTTCGCGGCGAGCTGATCCCAGTCGAGATCGGCGCCGACCTGCCGCGGCTTGTTGACCTCGAAGTCGCCGCCGTTGAGCTGGGCGCCGAGCTGTCCGAAGTCGTTGCGGCCCCAGCACCACAAGGAATGATCGCGACGAATGCCGCAGGTGTGGAGCGCGCCGCCATCGGCGACGAGCCACCGTGACAGCGGCAGGGCGGCATCGGGGCTGCGCTCGAAGTCGAACACGCGGTCGCAGCCGGCCACTGAGAGCGCTGCGAGCACCGAGAGCAGTACCAACCTCACGTGGCTAGTATCACCGGGTGTCCGGGGCGTGTGGGCCCTGCGATCTCGGTTTCGATTCGACCGTCGCCGTGGCCCCGCACCCTGCCCCACCGCTCGCCGAACCGCGCTAACCACCACGCCGCGACCGCCCGCCAATCAGCTTGATCAACGCGCCCACGCTCTGGTGGGACTCGACGGGATGGCGGAGCGGACGCTCCGGCTCGACTCGATAGCGGTTGCGACGGCCCTCCCGCTCCCGGGTCAGGTAGCCATCTTCTTGGAGTTCGGCGAGGATTCGCTGGACCGCGCGCTCGGTGATCCCGACCTTGTCACTCAGCTCGCGGATCGTCAGCACCGCGTCAGAGGCCACACACAGCAAGACGTGGGCATGGTTCGACAAGAACGTCCAGGTCGACATCGCCGCAGGCGTCGCCTTCGCCATCGCCCGAACGGTACCACGATCTCCGCCTTCTAATACATGACTCAAATATCGTGTATCTGTTGACGCGATATATATGGCGCGATATCCGTGACCCATGACAACCCTCCGACGGACAGCCAATGGTGATACGCGCGTGACCCTGATTCCCGGCGATGGGATCGGCCCGGAGGTCACCGCAGCAACCCGCAGACTGCTCGACGCGGCCGGCGCCAAGATCGCCTGGGACGTGTGCGAGGCCGGCGCGGCGGTGTTTCGACGTGGACAGATGACCGGGGTTCCCGACGAGACGATCGCGTCCCTGCGCGAGAATCGCGTCGGGCTCAAGGGACCGCTGGAGACGCCGATCGGATTCGGCGAGAAGAGCGCCAACGTCACCCTGCGCAAGCTGTTCGAGACCTACGGCAACCTTCGGCCGATCCGCGAGCTCCCCGGGGTGAGGACACCCTTCAGTGGTCGTGGGATCGACCTCGTGGTCGTCCGCGAGAACGTCGAGGATCTCTACGCCGGCATCGAGCACCAGCAGACACCCGGTGTCGCGCAGTGCCTCAAGCTGATGAGCCGCAAGGGTTGCGAGAAGATCGTGCGTCTCGCTTTCGAGGTCGCCCTCGCCGAGGGTCGCAAGAGTGTGACCTGCGCGACCAAGGCCAACATCATGAAGCTCACCGAGGGGCTCCTGAAGCGGACCTTCGAGGCCGTTGCCAAGGAGTACCCCACCATCGAAGCGAAGACGATCCTCATCGACGCCTGCGCCCACCAACTGGTCCGCACGCCGGAGGCGTTCGACGTCATCGTCACCTCCAACATGAACGGCGACATCCTGTCGGACCTGACGTCCGGGCTGGTGGGCGGCCTCGGCTTCGCGCCGGGCGCGAACGTCGGCGCCGACGTCAGCATCTTCGAGGCCGTCCACGGCAGCGCGCCGCTGATCGCGGGCAAGGATCTCGCCAACCCGAGTGCGGTGATCCTCTCGTCGGTGATGATGCTGCGCCACCTCGACGAACCGACCTTGGCGCTGCGGGTCGAGAACGCGCTCCTCGCGACACTCGAGCAGGGCGTCCGCACCGGCGATGTCGACGGCGCGCATGCGGCTGTCGGGACGCAGCGCTTCGCCGACGAGGTGATCGCACGGCTGGGCCAGGCTCCATCGCGGCTGGCAGCGCGCGAGCAGCGCGCTCGCCGCGCGCCGGCACCGATCATCGACGCACCTGAGCCCGCGATGCGACGCACCGTCGGCGCCGACGTCTTCATCGAGTCGTCGACATCCCCAGCGGAGCTCGGCCCTGCTCTCAACGCGCTGGTCGATGGAGCGCCCGTGCGACTCAAGATGATCTCGAACCGCGGCACGATCGTCTACCCTGACAACAGTGCCTTCACGGACTGCGTCGACCACCACCGCTGCCGATTCAAGCTTCGCGATACGGCCGGCGAGCTGACGACGCCGATGTTGCTCGACCTCCTCCAGCGAATTGGTGCGATGTACCGGTTCATGCACGTCGAGGTGTTGCAGGAGATCGACGGGGCTCGTGGTTACACCCTGGCGCAGGGTGAGGACGACGCGCCGTTGACGCGGTCTTGAACGTCTCGGCGTGTGTAACGCGACCGGACCAGCGCGCGTCCCAGGGTGATGACCAGCGATTTCGGTCGCGCACTCCGACGCTTCCAACCGCGTCGGCCGCGCGATCGGGCGTGGATCTACGTCCCGTACGACCAGCTGTCCGACCGCATCGGCCCCCTGGCGCGGACCGCCGCCGACCGCGTCGGCATCGTGATCGTCGAGAATCCCTGGAAGGCGAGCCGGCGCCCCTACCACCAGCAGAAGCTGGCGCTGGTGCTCGCCAACGGCCGGCAGTTTGCGCTCGAGCAGGCCGCGCGCGGGGTCGCGGTCCACCACGTCATCGCCGAGGGGCCATACCGCCAGGCCCTCGCCGCCGTGGCCGCCGAGCTCGGGCCGCTGACGATGATGGAGGCGGCGGAGCGCGAGCTCCGCGTCGATGTCCAGCCGCTCGTCGATGGCGGCCAGCTCATCGTCGTGCCGCACGAGGGCTGGCTCACCAGCCACGCCGAGTTCACCGCCAGCCAGGGTGCGGCCAGCACCTATCGGATGGATCGGTTCTACGCCCACGTGCGCAAGACGCACGACATCTTGATGGATCGCGGCAAGCCCGTGGGTGGCCGCTTCAGCTTCGACGCCGACAACCGCCAGCGCTGGCGTGGTGTCCCGTCGGCGCCGCGGCCGCCGCACTTTGCCCCCGACGCCGTCACCGCCGAGGTCGCGAACCTGATCCGTCAGCACTTCGGTCGCCATCCCGGGCAGGTCGATCTCACCAGCCTGCCGACGACCGCGGACGATGCGCTCGCGCTGTGGGCGTGGGCCCGCCACGCCTGTCTGCCGAGCTTCGGGCCGTTCGAGGACGCGATGGCCGCCGCCGAGCCAGGGCTGTTCCACACCCGCATCGCGCCGCTCGTCAATCTGCACCGTCTGCTTCCCCGCGAGCTGGTCGACGACGTGCTGGCGCTCGAGCTGCCCCTGCCGAGCCAGGAGGGGTTCGTGCGTCAGGTGCTCGGCTGGCGCGAGTTCGTGCGCCATGTCCACGTCGCCACCGATGGCTTCCGCACGCTCGCGCCGGTGGCGCCGCGGGCCGGCGATGGCGGCTGGGCGACCTGGCGCGGCACCGCCTGGCCGACCCCTTCACCCGCGCCGCCCGCCGAGCTCGACGGCGGTGCCGCGCCTTTGGCGGAGACGACGCAGCCGCTGCCGCCGGCGTTCTGGGGAGCGTCGAGCGGCCTGGCCTGCCTGGACCAGGTCGTCGCCGACGTCTGGCGCGACGCCTGGAGCCACCACATCACCCGCCTCATGGTGCTCGGCAACCTGGCCACGCTGCTCGAGGTGAGCCCCCGCCAGCTCACCGACTGGTTCTGGGTGGCGTACCAGGATGCCTACGACTGGGTGGTCGAGCCGAACGTGCTGGCGATGGGCCGCTTTGGCGTCGACGTGATGACGACGAAGCCCTACATCGCGGGCGCCGCCTACCTGCATCGCATGGGCGACTACTGCAGCGGCTGTGCGTTCGATCCGAAGACCACGTGCCCGATCACGCCGTTGTACTGGGCCTATCTGGACCGCCACGCCGACGCGCTCGCGACCAACCCCCGCATGATCGTGCCGGTCGCGGCCGTCCGCAAGCGGACCGCGACGCAACGCCAGACGGCGGCCGCGACGTTCACCGAGGTCACGGCGACGCTGGGCCGCGGCGAGCGCCTGGCGCCGAACCCGCCGAGCGACGGCGATCGGGCGCCCCCTGCTGCAGCGAGCGCCAGTCGGCGACGTCGGCCGACGAAGCGATCGTGACGCGCGGGCGCTCAGTTGCACGCCTCGAGCGCGACGCTCCCGCCATGGGTCGTGTAGAACATTCCGCCCTGGCAGCCGATCGCCTTGTGTGCAGCGCAATCGAGCCGCGGCATCGCGAGGCAGTGAACGTCGCGGCTGAGCTTGAATGCCGCGAGCTCGGTCGCAGGGTACGTGATCGTGCGGTTCGTCGCATACGGAAAGCATGGGTAGCCGGGCGTAGCGCGCAGGTTGCAGTTCGCGAGCGCGGTCGATCGCGCAGAGCTCGCATTGGCAGCCGTACCGGTGCCGCCTGCGCCATCCGCCGCGAGATAGATGGATCCGCTCAACCCGGAGTTGAGATCGTTCATGTACGCGGGGATGTTCGCGCTGAAGTTGCGGTCGGTCGTGCCTGGGAGGTTCGTCTGGACGACGGTGCGTGCGAAGTCGATCTGCGGCACCACCGTCACGTGGTTGACGTCCAGCACGGGCGTGTTCGCCGTCGCGAACAACATGCACGGCGTCAGCGCCGCGCGCATCTCGCAGCGCTCGAGCAACACGCGGTTGGCCTCGGCCTGATTGCCGATGATGGTCGTGGAGGCCCGGATCGCGATCGTGCCGTCGATGCTGACGGCGACCGCCTTGATGCCGCCCATCGCGGCGTACGCGGCCATGTCGGTCGTGCGGACGGAGGTCGTGACGAACGGGAGATCAGCGAGCGTCGCGGGCGCCGCGATCCGGAACGTGAACGCGTCGGCGAGCCCGTGTTCGTTCACGGCGAACAGGTCGCCTCGCGCGAGCAGCGCGCACGGCGAGCTGCCGCCGATCGCGTAGCAGCCCTCCAGCGCCGTCCTTTCAGCATCACCCTCCCCGCCACCGGGCTTGATGCTGACGAAGCCAAGCCCGACGGCGTTGATGGCGATCGCCTTGGGCGCGGCGCTGGCGTGGTACCCGAACCCAGTGATCATGGTCGCGACCATCTGCGTGGGCGCCGACACGAGAGCGTAGTCGAACGAGTCCCCGGCCTTGAACCGATCGGGCACCGCCATCGCGTCCAGGCCCGAGGCCGCGTCGGGCTGCAAATCGTTCGCGTCGATGGTGCCGACGCAGCCGGCGAACGTCAGCGAGATCAGCGACAAGATCTTACGTGCTTTCACGAGGCCTCCCGAGATGGCGCTGAACTGCGCCGCATGCTCAGGGAGACGAAACTGTCTGGACGATGTCGCGCCGCGGACGCGAAAATTCCTCGACGTTCCCGATTCACGTGTGTTTTCGATGTGATGAAGGTCGGCGCGCGGAGCCGCGCGACGCCGGCGCTGGTCCTTCGTCTACACTGATCGAAGATGGCCTGTGCGGACGACACCACCTTGGCGCGGCTCCTCGATGGCAGCGTGCTCGAGGCCGAGCGGCTCGCGCTCGAACGGCACTTCGATGAGTGCCGGCGGTGTTCGGCGATGCTGAGCGAGCTCGGCGCGGCAGTGGACACAGGTGCCAGCCGCGACCTGGTCGGGTGCGATGTCGGCCGCTATCGCGTGGTCCGAAAGCTCGGCGAGGGGGGGATGGGCCAGGTGTTCGAGGCAGTGCACCACGAGCTCGGCACCCACGTTGCTCTCAAGGTGATCTCGGACGTGCACGCGGACGATCCCGATCTCGAAAAGCGGTTCCTGACCGAGGCCCGCGCGGCGAGCCTCGTGCGTCACGAGCGGATCGCGCGCGTGATCGACTTGCTCCGCACCGAAGACGATCGCGCCGTGATCGTGATGGACCTGATCGAGGGAATGACGTTGCGCGCCTACCTGCGCGAGCGACGCCCCGCGATCGGCGAGATCGTCCAGATCGCACTCGACGTGCTCGACGCGCTCGTCGCGGCCCACGCGGCCGGGATCATTCACCGAGATCTCAAGCCCGACAACATCATCGTCGAGCCGAGCGGCCGCGCGAAGGTCCTCGACTTCGGGATCGCGAAGGTCACTCGCGCTGCGCCCGAGGTGGTCGCGAAGACGCGGACCGGCGCCGTGATCGGGACGCCCGAGTACCTATCGCCCGAACAGATCTCGGGTGACGACGCTGATGCGAGGAGCGATCTCTACGCCCTCGGCGTCGTGCTCTACGAGGCGATCGCGGGCATACGGCCATTCACGGGCGCGAACGACTTCGAGGTCATGCGTGCGCACCTCGACGCGCCGATCCCGCACCTGCGTGTCGCACGCCCGGACGCGCCCGCCGCGCTCGAGGCGGCGGTCACCCGTGCACTCGCCAAGGCACCAGGCGAGCGGTTCACCGACGCGGCCGCAATGGCGCGCGCCCTCTCCGATGCAGGCATCGTGGGGGCTGCACCTGATCCGTCGCGACCTGAAGCGCCCATGCGCTCGGGCATCACACCGCACGTGCCCACGGTCGTGACCCGCCTCGCGCGACCGGTGACGAGCCCGCGCAGGCGGTGGGGAATCATGATCGCGATCGGCGGGATCGCGGGTGCGCTCGCCGTCAGCATGTTCGCGAAGTCGTCATCCGGCCGGCACCGCGAGGCGCCCGTGGCGATCACCGATGCGGGATCCCCGATCGAGCCGGAGGCGCCGCTCGACTCGTCGTGTCGCTGCGTCGTTGACGAGAGCGACGAGAAGTTCGGCGGCCTCGGCTTGTGCACGAAGACGCGGTCACCGCTGTGCTACTGCCAGGATGCCAAGGAGGCGGCGGATGCCTTGTGCCCCACCCCGCTCGAGGTTTGCCCGAATAACGCGTGCGCGGACTTCGCGATCGACGACGGGATCGCTCGATATCGCTGCTCGATCGGCGTGCCGCACCATTGGTGGGCGCGCGAGACCGAAGGTGCGCCATGCCAAGGGTATGACTGGGGCTGGAAAGCGCCGAGCGCCGAACTCCGTCACGGAACGTGGTCGTGCTCGGTGTGCGACGGACTCGATGGCTATCGCCGGACACCTGGGGCCGCCTGTCGCGGGCACCTAGATTCCGGTGTCACGCTCGGCGGCCACATCATGTGCCGCGGGCGAGATCGGTAGCGTTCGAATCATCGCGAGGTTCGCGCCACCGGAGTCACGAGCAGTCGCGAGATCGACAGCTCGAGTTGGCTCCGGACCAGCGCGTAGACCTCGTTGAACTGGTCCGGGCCGAGCCCCAAGCGGGCAGCGACGAGCTCGCGGGTTCGCTCGGCGAGCGTCTCGCGGGCACGCGTGATCCGGCGCGCGACCGTCGCGCGATGAACGTGCAGCACGGTCGCGAGCTGGTCGATCGTCAGGCCCTCGACGAGGTGTTGGCGAAGCAGGTGCCGCTCCGTCGACTCCAGCGAGCGCACCGCGCCGCGCAAGGCGACCGAGACAGCCTCTCGGTACTCGGTCTTGATCGCGCCGAGCTCGATCTCGTCGGGCGCGAGCGCCGCGGACAGCTCGTCGTCATCCGCCGTGCGCTCGCGCTGGCGGTCCTTGCGACGCGTGAGATCGATGAACTCGCGGGTCGCGATCACGCGAAGCCACGCGTCGAGCGAGCTATGGCCGCGAAACTCGGCGATCTTTGCGTCCGCGCCGGATCGGGCGACGAACAGCTTCTCCCGTAGCACCTGCCGCAGGTCGTCTTCAGTGTGACCCACGTGCACGAACCGGCGACACGTGCTCGTGATCGCAAACCGATGCCGGCGCTCCAGGGTCTCGATCGCGTTCGGGGTCGCCCGCGCGGCGGCGACTGCGACCGCGAGGTCGACGACGTGACACTCCAGCAGGTACTTGCGGACGTCACCGTTGGCGCCCTGGCCGAGCGCCGTGACGAGCGCGAGATCATCGTGCGCGAGCTCTGGAAGCGCCGAGCGCGCCGCGGCACATGCGTCGCGGAGCAGCTTTGTCAGGTCGTGCGGTCGATCGCCCGTGCATTGGCGAGAGAACTCTTCGACGAGCGCGTCCTCCACGGACCGAGAGTGTGGCCCGCACGCGTTGTCGAGGGAAGCCGGCGCAGCGACTACCGACGCAGCGGAGACCGGCGCGGTGGCAGATCCTGCGCGGAGGCTGTCGGATTCTGCCTCGATTCGGAAGGACGGGTGACCAGGTGTGGCAACTGGGCTGGCCGGTCTGGTCGAGCCGCGAGGGGTCGTCGTCACCAGGGCCTACCGCGCCCTCGCGATCAGCGCCGGCAGCCCTGCCCCATCGCCGACGACCCGACCGATCTCGGCACCGGCTTCATCGAGGAGGATCGTCGTGTAGGAGTCTCGAATCCCGAAGTGGTGATACCAGACGTTGCCGCGATCGATCCCGATCGGCACCGTGGCGTGGAGCCGCTCGCGATACTCGCGGATGCTCGTCGCATCAGTCCACACAGGGTACGCGACGGTGATCCATGCGAGTTCGGGGCGCGCGGCATGCACCTTCTCCACCTGTCGAGCATGTGCCGCGCAAGCCGCACCGATCTCGGGCCGACTGTCGACGATGTACGAATCGCAGAACAGCGTCGCGAACGTCAGCGCGAGAGGCTTGCGCGGGCGCGTGCTGAAGTCGAACGTCGCCCCGTCATCGAGCACGAGCGGAGGCACACCGTTCGTCACCGCCACGGCGGGAGCACCGATCGTCGGCGTCGGCGCCGGCCCCACCGGCGGCGCGAGCACGGCTACGATCGCACGCTCGAGCTCGGGCGTCACCGCGTGGCCGACGAAGCGCACGACCCCGGCTCGATCGATCAGCACGTGCTGCGGCGTCACGTTGAGGTGAAACTGCTCCGCGACGCTCCCGTCGCGATCGATCGAGACCGGCACCGCGAGCTGTTTGGTCGCGACGAACGCGCGAACGTTCTCGATCGGATCGTCGACGCCGACATCGATCGCGTACATGGCGAGATCGTTCCCGTGCGCGCGAAACGTGGCCTCGAGGTGGGGCATCTGCTCGCGACAGGGCACGCACCACGTCGCCCAGAACTTGAGATAGATCGGGCGCTTCCCGAGGATCCCTGCCAGATCGACATGCGATCCATCGAGGAGTTCGAGCGTGGCCGACGGCGCGCGGTGGCCAACGAGCGCATCGCTCGCCACCTGAACGAACGGCGCTGCTTCAGCTTCGCCGCTCGTAGCCTTCGCTGCCGGCGCAGGCGCTGGTTTCGCGGCACAACCGAGCGATAGACAGATCGCGATCGAGGCGAGGCGGGCGAACATCCTGCGATCGTACTCCTGCGAGCCACCCCAGCGTCGGTTTCGCGGCAGCCTGGCCCTCGCGCCCGAATCCCCTGGCGTCTCGCGGTCCACGACCGGACCGACATCAGATATCTTCACCGGATGCAGAACCCGTTGGTGGCGTTCCTCGCGCTCGCATGCGCCATCGGTACCGTGCAGGCCGACACCAAGACGAAGCCGCCCGCCAAGAAGAAGGTCGTCCCCGGCAAGGAGTTCTGGAAGATCCTCGTGAAGCCGGGCGCCAAGTGGGTGCTGCGAGACTCTGACGACAAGTCCGGCAAGGAGCAGATCGTCGTCGAGACCTATGACCAGCGGAAGGTCGGAGACGCCGACGTGGCGCGCATCCGATGGACGCACATCAAGCCGGACGGCACCAAGGAGGACATCGGCGCCACGGAGAGTGGCAAGCCCACGCAGGTCGCGGTGACCGCGAAGGGGCTGTTCCTCTTGAACAAGGAGAATGACGACACGAAGGTCGCCGAACGCCTCAAGGGCAAGCCATCGCGCTCGTCACCGCCCAAGAGCTACAAGGGCACGAAGACCAACCAGGGCCGCTACCTCACGATCAACGACGAGGGCATCGTCTGCATGGGAGAGGCACCGACCGACGAGAATTTCCAGTGCGAGGACGTGTGCGATGCCTGGATCTGCATCTCGCCGACCGACGGAGTCACCGAGCTCGCGCACAACTGGGCGCCAGGTCAGCGCCAGTTCGAACGCTGATCACAACCGCGCGCCGACGTGCGTCGCCGGCTGCGCGAGCCACGCGCGATCGTATACGCAACCCGAGCAATCAGTTACCGTGGGGAATGCTGCAGCTTCTCGCGTTCGTGACCGTGGTCTCCGCGACCCTCGTGGGGTGCAAAGGCAAGGCTGCCGACAAGGCAGACCCACCCGCGCCGGCGCCCACCACGCCCGCGGCCCCGACGAAGACCGACAACGTGGACCCGCCAGCCGCCGAGCCCGCCGAGCCCGCGGCCCCGCCCGTGCCAGATGCGAAGCCGTGTCCCGAGTACGTGCCCTACAAGTCAGGGAGCGTGAAGCTCACGGCCACGGGCGCGGAGTCGGCGACCCTCGACTTTGTCGAGGTGAACGGAACGTCGTCGGGGACAGCGCTCGATGAGGGTGGGATCTCGGTCGGGTTCCGCACGGCGAGCGGGAACGACCGGATCGCGTTCCACCTGCCCTGCACTGCCAGCAAGCTCACGCAGGGGCTCGGCAACGCGCAGTTTTTGGGCGGCGTCTACATCGTCGGAGATTGCACGTTCGACGTGACGAAGCTCGACAAGACCGGCGTCGAGGGGAGCTTCGACTGCCCGAAGCAAGCGAACATGAACAAGCGCGACAAGATCCTTCAGCTCAAGGCGACGTTCTCGCTGTCGGCAAAGTAAGCGCCGCGCCGACGTCATCCCGTCGCACGCGCGCTGGCACGGCGGGTCGGGTTGCTGCGGCCGCCCCGGCCGACGTCTCGCCTACTGCGACGGGACGTCGATCGTTGCGATCCGGTCATCGAGGGCAAGGACCACCACGGCGGTGCCGACCGCGAGCGCGCGGATCACCACGCTGTCCTTCGCGACCAACACGGCCTGACCCGCGCCGTCCAACAACCGACGACGCCAGACCTCGCCCTCCGTGGATGCGACCCATACCGTGGAAGCATCGACGGCGATCGCCGAGGCCGCCGGGACGACGAGAGCGACGGTCGGCTGGGTGTCGGGACCGGCCGTCGCCGGCCATTCGAGGACCTCATCGCTGGTGGTCTGGATGGCGAACACGCGTGGAGGGGAGGCAGCGATCGCACGTACCGGGGCCGACGACGTCGAGACGAGCTGGAGATCTCTCGCGGTGGTCGCCGCATCCACGATCACGTACATGGCCCATCGGCCGCCTGCTACCGGGCCCGCACCCCAGATCCGCTGAGTGGCGTCGGCCGCGATGGGCCCGACGATCTCTGGGAACAAGCTATTGTCCGCAGCGCAGGGACCATTCGGGACGTAGTTGCACTGGGTGATGCGGTCGTGCGTATAGAACAGGTGGATCAGGAGCCGAAGGAACGAGGTGATCGCGTGGCCGTTCTGGGCCTGCACCACCACCGACGGAGCCCCACCGAGTCTTGGAACCCGATAGATCATGGGCCCGTCGGCGTACTCGACCTGATCGCCTGCGACGCGTAGCGCGACAGGCATGGGGAGATTGTCGAGCAGGGTGCGAGGGGCGCAATCGGCGAGCTGGCAGCTGCGGATCGCGTGCGCGGTCAGCCAGAACAGCTCATCTCCGTCGACCACCAGCTCGGTCGCCACTTCGTTCATCACGAGATCGCGAACTCGAGACGGCTCCGCGGGATCCGGTTCGAACCCGAACACCGAGTCGCATCCACCGATCGAGATCAGGAGTCCGCACACTCCGACGGCGACGCGGCCAGATTGGAACACCAGCTGATGGTAGGAGGAAAGGCTGCTCGACGCAGCCCACAGCGCCGCCTTGCGGTTCGTCATCGGCCGCAGTCGATCTCCGGTGGGCGTTCCGTCGGCGACGACCGCTGCTCACAGTGGTGCGGGTGAGATCACGCTGCTCGACAGGTTGCGGGATCCGCGCAGCACGATGAAGCCGACGCCACCGCCGCCGCCACCGCCACCTGCCGGGCTCGCCGCGACGTTGCCCCCTGACATGGCTGGAATGGAAGCCGCTGCACCCGCGCCGCCATCGGCACCTGCGGCATCGCCGCCTGCCCCTCCGCCCGCGGGTGTTGCGCTTTGCTTGCCTCGCTGGCCACTCATGCCAGCCGCGGTGGTTCCAGAACCCTCGCCACCCGAGCCTCCGTTGGCGACCACCAACCCATGAATCTCCAGCTGCAGCGCTTCGAACCACAGCATCCCTCCCGACCCGCCACCGCCACCACCTGCCTGATACCCCGCTCCGGCAACCCCTTCTCCCCCGCCACCACCGTTCCCGCTCGCCTCGACGATCCCACCTGGCGCGACGGTGATCGAGACCTTCGACACGAGGTACACCGCGCCACCCGCTGCCCCCCCGTAACCACCAGAGTTGGCCATCGAACCGGTGCCACCACGTCCCCCACCGCAACCTCCGATGGGTCCGGCGGGGAGCGCCACCGACGAGCTCGCACCCGCTCCTGCGGCCACGCCACTGCCACCGCCTGCACCTGCG
>JAYVRN010000723.1:0-12772 GCA_043776275.1 Myxococcales bacterium
ACCCGGCGATCTGCAAGGCGTGCGTGAAGAACACGATGTGCGGCAATGGCACCTGCGGCGGCACCACCTGCATCCTGTGCCCCGGCCAGGATCCGAGCACGTTGCCCGCCGGCTGTACCGGCGCGACCTGCCCGAGTGGGACCACGGTCTGTGGCGCGGGCGGCTCGTGCCCCACCTCGACCTTCTGCTCGAATGGCTGCTGCATCGGCGTGATCCAGTGAGCAGCGTACGGCTCGCCGCGGCGGCGTTGATCGCGCTCGCTGCATGCGGGGGCAGCTCCGGGGCCGGAACCGATGCGACCGGCGGCGGCAACGTCGACGCGCGGTTCCCCACGGCATGCACTGCGCCGATCCCGTCGAACCCGCAGTGCTCGAACTGCATCGATGATGACGGCGATGGCCACATCGATGGCTTCGACGTGCAGTGCACCGGCCCTGCCGATGACAACGAGGCCTCGTTCGCGACCGGCATCCCGGGCGACAACATCGATGCGGTGAAGCAGGACTGCTTCTTCGATGGCAACAGCGGTGCGGGCAACGATGGCTGCGACATCCACGTGTGCTGTCTCCTCGGCGCGACGACCAAGGCCGAGTGCATGATCGGGCAGAACCAGTACGACCCCGCGGACTGCCCGCCACCGATCGGCACCAGGCCGCTGTCGCAGCAGTGCATCGACTATTGCGGCGCACTGACGCCGCCGGGCTGCGACTGCTTCGGGTGCTGCACGATCTGCGACCCGTCCAATCCGAGCCAGTGCTACGACATCGCCACCAACCCGTCGACGTCGCCGAATTGCACTACCGAGTCACTCGGCGATCCGACGAAGTGCTTGCGCTGCACCCAGGTCCCGAGCTGCGGGCCAAGCAACTGCGGTGGCACGACCTGCATCCTGTGCCCTGGACAGGACGCGAGCACGCTGCCACCGGAGTGCAACATGACCCCGGTCTGCCCCGTGGGTCAGCCGAGCTGCCAGGTCGATGCTTGCCCGGCGAACACGTACTGCGCGAACGGCTGCTGCGTCAGCATCGTCCAGTAGCCCGCGATCCTGGCGCCGTGCCGGCGGTCGCCGAACCCTGCTACCGGTTGCACGCCGGTAGCGTCTGGCTGCTGCACACCGGTGGCGTCGCGCCGGTGATCACGGCCTCGGTCCACGCGACGACCTCCTCGATCTTCCTCTCGAGCACCGTGTCGTGGGTCGCGATCGCATCGGTGCACAGATCGGGCTGCACACCCTCGGCGCGCAGCTTCGCCACATCGCACGCCGCCTCGCCCGCGGCGGGCATGACCTGATCCGCGAGCCCCTGCGCGATCAGCACGCGCGCGCCCGTGGGATCGGCGGTCACGAAGTCACCGACCATCCAGTCGTGGAACCGCTTGCCCGTTCCGGTGCAGCCGGCGGTGCCATCGATGCACGCCAGCACCGCGAGCCGAAACGTCTCGTCGACAAGATCGCGGAGGTGGAGCTGCTGCGCGTTGAGCGCGCCACCGAGCGCGACCGTGCACAGTCCTTCGATCGAGCTCGTGAGCTCGCTGCGCTCACCGGCCGGGAACGCATCGGCGGCGGCCGCCGCGCCCATCCGATTGCTCATGAACCCATAGTGCCGCAGCACGGCCACCGTCGGCGACGACAGCCCCGCGAGGCCGGTCAGGCCGTTCGGGTTGCGGAGGATGTCCTCGTAGCCGAACGAGCGCGTGGAGATCGGCCACTCGGGTGCGATCGCGGCCACAGCCTTCAACGTGTGCTTGCCGGTCAGCGCATGCTCGAGCGCCTGTGCGCCGAGCACGATGCCGCCACCCTGGCTGTAGCCGACCGCCGCGACCGCCTCGCCGACGACACCTCCCGGGAGCATCGCGCGCAGGGCGAGGACGCCGTCGAACAGCTGCGCCACCTCCTCGTGCGTATCGAGGTACGCGTGCGTGCCCGCGTTGCCGAGGCCCGCATAGTCCGGGGTGATCGCGATGAAGCCACGCGCCGCGAACGGCAGCGCGAGGTTCTTCTCGGGCATCGCGTCCTTCGACGGCGCGCAGCTATCGGCGAGGCCCGAGGTCGGCCGCCCGATCAAGACGATCTGTGCGGGCACCGTGCGCGGCACGAGCGGCAGGTAGGCCGTCGCGGTGGTCACGGCGGCGGTGCCATCGCTGCGGATCGTCCGGTACGCGAGCTTGACCACGCGCGCACCGGTCTGCGCGGTCACGCCCTCGGCGCCATCGCCGGCCATCGCGGTCTGGGTCTGGGCCTGGGTCAGCGTCGCGCCGAGCGCGCAGGCGGCCACCGTGCCACGCGCACCACCCGCGGCGGTCGCGGCATAGATCCCGTCCGCGGTCGACGCGCAGGCCGGATCTGGAGACCACACGCCCGGCGGCGCATCCACGGCGCCATCGACCACGAGGGTCGCATCGGGCCCCGAACCGTCGTCGCCGGTCACCGCACCGGAGCCACAGCCGACCAAGATCAATGCCCCGACCGCGTACCTGAAGGTCACGTGGCCGTCATAGCGAGGGCGCCTCACCATCGACAACCAACAGGGATGTGACACCACGGGGTGTTGCAGCGTTGTGATGTTGGGGTACCGCGCGGGTGCTCGAGACCTACCCGGGGAGGACCCCTCGGAGCGCCGACATCGTCGATCACGTGCGGGACAACGAGACGACATGAGAGCAGCTCCCCTCGCGACCGCTAGTCTCGCGCTCTGCTGGGCCGCCGGCCTGGCCCACGCCCAAGCGCAACTCGTCCCCGTCGATGGCGTGAAAGGCGCCGAGAAGACCGATGTCCAGGGTTGGTCTCCCGTGCTCGGGGTCACCAGCACGATCAACCTCACCTCCAACTCGAACGTCGTCGGCCAGGTCGAGGGGTTCTCGACCCTGTTCGGCCTCGGCGTGACCGGTGGTGCCGACTACGTGCACGGCAAGCACCTGCTTCGCACGACGCTCTCGCTGGCCGAGAGCTTCGCTCGCACGCCGGTGATCGACGAGTTCGTGAAGACCAACGATGTCGTGAAGCTCGAAGGTCTCTACAACTACTTCCTGACCAAGGATCTCGGAGCCTACGGCCGGCTCAGCCTCGCGACCTCGGCCTTCGCGGCCGAGGACGTTCGCGGCGTCGAGACCTCGTGGGTCGAGAAGGTGGCGAACGGGACGCCGATCGCGCTCGGGACGAACCGGTTCCGGCAACGGCTCGCGAGCTCGTTCGCGCCGTTCACGATCGACGAGTCCGTCGGCGGCTTCGCCGAGCCGATCCGCAAGGACAAGCTCCACCTCTCGTTTCGTGCGGGGATCGGTGGCCGGCACACCTTGGCGGATTCGGTGCTGCTGATCGACGATGATACGGCGACCCCCGAGGTCGAGCTGCTCCGCCTCTCGAACGTCCACCAGCTCGGCGCCGAGCTGTTCGCTGGCGCGACCGGCAAGCTCCAGAACGGCAAGGCCAACTACCGTGCGGGCGTGAGCGTGCTGTTCCCGTTCGTCAACAACGACAAGGACGATCGGAGCACCACCACGCTGACGCGCGTCGGCTTCGAAGGCGCGCTCACCTTCAACATGTACTCGTGGATGTCGCTGGTCTACAGCCTCAACATCACGCGCGATCCGCAGCTGTTCCCCAAGGGCAACGAGCTCGTCCAGGTCCAGAACAGCCTGCTGCTGACGTTCAACCTGACGCTGGTCAAGAAGCACGAGGCCCCGAAGGAGCCGACCGCCGAGGAGAAGGCGCTCGTCGAGGCGAAGCAGCGAGCCGATGCCGCCGAGCTGCGCGCGGCCGATGCCGAGAAGAAGCTGCAGGACCTGCAGCCGGCACCCGCGCCCGCGCCTGCTCCGGCGCCTGTGCCCGCACCCGTACCGACGCCCGCACCCGCACCGACGCCCACCCCGTAGCCGTCACCCACGCGCGATGACCGGGTGACCTCGTCCGCCGGCGATGCCCGCGTGATGACCGTCCTCCACGCCCCATGACGGCGGGGCTCGCGCCTGAGGCCCAAGCCCGCGTGACCGTCCTCCGCTACCCATGACCGCGTGACCCTCACGCGCGGGCGATCTCGCGATGTCCGCACGCGTCACCCGCGCGAGCGGATCATCCCGCGACGTGGAGCAGGATGTGGAGCTCGTCGGCGCGGCGAGGGACCGGCGAGATCCAGACAAGGACCACGCCGTTGCCATCGACGCCCGCCGTTCCCCGGCACAGCACCGGCGTATCCCCGGTGCGCGCTCGCTGTGCGGCGGCGAGCAACCCCGGCGCGATCGCCAGGAGCCCGCCGAGATCGTCGCGGGGGGAGCCCTGGCGAAGGAGGAAGCTCCCGAACGTCTCGTTGCTCTCGATCAACCTGCCGTCGCTGGTCATCAGCGCCTGCGGGATCTGCGACGCGGTGAACAGCTGGGCGAGGCGCGGCTGCGCTTGCTTGCGACGCGGGCGGGCGCGCTTCCTGCCCATGTCCATCATCTCCATCACCGTCTCGAGCTCGTACCGATACGCCGCGGCGGAGGGCTGCCGCTGCGCCGGCTCCTTGTGCATCGCGCGTAGCACCAGCGCGGTCAGCGCGGGATCCACGGCCTCGCCACGGGTCTCGTCGATCGACGGCGGCGGTGTGTGAACATGGGCGTCGAGGATCTGGGCCTGCGTGCCATTGAACGGCAGCGCGCCGGTAAGGAGATAGAATCCGAGGACGCCGAGTGCGTAGAGATCGGTCGCCACGGTGGCGGCCTCGCCCGCCGCGCGCTCGGGGGCCACGTAGTGAGGCGTACCGGCGAACGAGGCCTGGCGAGCGCCGGGTGAGCTGGTCATCCGATGTGCGAGCCCGAAGTCCATCAGGGTCGCGACCTGGCGACGCCGCCGCCCTTCGCCGGCGGGCTCCTCGACGAGCATGATGTTGTCGGCCTTGATGTCACCGTGAATGATGCCGCGACGATGGATCGTATCGAGCGCGCTGGCGACCTGAGCGAGGATGTCGCACACGCGCCGGATCGAGAGCTTGCCGCCCGTGTTCGTCAGCGTCTCGCCTTCGAGCAGCGCCATCACCATGTACGGACCGACGTGAGGATCATCCCCGTAGTCGACGACCGAGACGATGTTCGGGTGCGTGATCTCGCTGGCGAGCTTGGCCTCCTCGTTGAACTTCGCGAGGCTCTCGCGATTGGTCGCCAGGCTGCGATTGATGATCTTGAGCGCGAACTTCTTGCCGAGCTGGAGGTGGCGGGCCTCGAACACGCGCCCCATCCCGCCTTCGCCGAGCTCGCGCTCGAGAACGTACCGGCCCCCGACCAGGTCGAGGTCGGGATCAATGTTCACCGACGGCTCGGTGGGCGCGTGCGCGCGGCGGCGCACGCCCGTGGTCAGTTCGGCGCGGCGCGCGAACGCGGCGAGCGCGGAGCGGAGGCGGCGATAGGCGACGGCGGCCCGGCGGACCAGTCGCGGATCGGCAGAGGCAAACCGGCGCGGGTGGTACGCGCGAGATAGCTCGATGAACGCCGTGCACGCCGCGCTGTTCGTCGCATTCGCGGCGACACCGAGGATCTCGTGCGGCTCGCCATGCAGCCGCTCCTCGAGGTTCTCGAGCTCCAACGCGAAGCCGGTCGGAGGACGGGTCGGGTACAACATCTGCCGTCATCGTGCGGCGCGGCAGCCCGCCCCAGGGGTTCGCGAGGGGTACCGCTGCGGTCAGAGCTGCGGGAGCACGCGCAGGCGGTACCCGAAGCGGTATCGGGACTCGATCAGGTCGCCGATCTCACCCTTGATCAAGGCGCGTCGTGTACGCCGGACTACCTGTTTTACGTTGTTCTCGTCGGGGATGACCGCCTCCCACGACAGCACACCGACCAGCTCCGACGATCGGACGAAGCCACGCACGGCCTCCGCGAGATCACGCTCTGCGACCATGCGCTCGTAGAGCAGGCGGAACAGCTCGAGCTGGACCTGACCGAGCTGCACCTGCCGGCCATCGACGACCACGAAGCCGCCACCACCACCCGTGGGCTCGTGGATCTCGATCGAGGTCGAGGCGACGCCCGACCCGGTGGGCTCCTCGGAGCTGAAGTCGGAGGCGGCGACCACGTGATCGCCGCCCTCGGAGGACACGGAGGGAGCGGTGTGGGCGGTGTGGGCGGTGGAGTCGGTGTGCTCGGATGGTGCAGAGACGTCGCGCGCCGGTCTGCGGACGGTGACGTTGGCGATCGGCTGGAACGTCTCGCGCGCCAGGTCCGCGCGCTGCACGAAGTAGAACTCGACGAGGCCGATCCCGATCTTCTGCTTGTCGGCGAGGGGGGAGTCGGTGATCGCCTGCTCGTCGAGGGTGGTGCCATTCGCGGAGCCGAGGTCCCGGATTCGCCACACGCCGGCGGGATCGACCGCGAGGTGCGCGTGCTGGCGCGACACCGAACCTTCGAGGATCGCCATCCCGTAGCCCGGGACCTGCCGGCCGATCAGCATGCGACGATCGACGCCGTGTGGGCGGCCCCAGGGATCGATCAGCGTCGCGAGCGGGCTCGAGCTGGTCGCAGCCTGGACCTGCTCCGGGATCAAGAACGGGGGGACCGACAGCCCATCGCGGCAGTCCGCGCACAGCACACCGCTCTCGGGTTCACCGCGAGCACAGACCGCGCAGGGCATCCCGAGGACGATATGCGATCGAGGCTCCGATCAGAACTCGTGCGCCAGGCTAATCGCGGTCTCCAGCCCGTGGACGAGGCCATGTGATGACGGGGCGACCGGATCGCGTGCATCGAGGCGCAGTGCCCACGTCGACGTCACGGCCGCGGTGACCGCCGCACCGACCAGGAACACGGGATCGAGATCGGCCTGGGTCCGTGTGCCCTCGTTGATCGCGTCATCGAAGCCCGCGCCGACGAGGAGCCTCGCGCCGATCCGGCCATGGGTTCGCCGCACGCCGACGAGGGCCCGTCCGCTCAGCACCGTCGTGGCGCCGGGCGCACCGTCGCGACCGAGGCTCCCGATCGCCACCTCGAGCTCGCCACCCAGCCAGCGGCTCGGCCATAGCGAGACCCGCGCGCCCGCGATCGGCCCGGCCTGGAGCGCGTAGGACGGATCGCCCGGATTCCCGAGCTCGCTGCCGTGCTGGAACACCCGCGCGCCCGCGAACGCGCCGAGCTCCCAGGCGTGCGACTGGCGCACGTGGAGGGGCGCGATCACCGGAGCCTCGGCGCGGGCCTCGATCTCGATCTCCACGGTGGCGAGCTGTGCTCCGCCCGCGGTGGAGAACGTCAACGATGCCGTGCGCGGCGCATCAGGCGCGGCCTCGAGCTCGAGCTCCAGGCCACCCGTCACTGGCGTCACGCTGACGACGCTCAGCTGCGCGGAGGCGCGGATCACCACCGAGCTGGCGATCGCCGCCGCACCAGCGAGCTCGTAGTGGACCTTGACGCGCGTGCCCCGCGCGATCCGCGTAGGCCCGCCGAGGTTCGTACACGAGCTCGCGCAGATCCGCGGAGCCGTGACGGCGAGCTGCGTCGCGGTGAGGATTCGGCCGTCGGCGTGCTGACAGCGCAGCTGCCGAGCGGTGGGATCGGTGATCATCACGTCCGCAGCGGCGGTACCGCCATCGACCCGGCAGGTGACATCGCCGCTCGCGACGAACCGCGTCCCGAGCTCGATCGCGAGTGCGGGCTGCGGCGCCACCGGAGGGATCACGGCTGGGGTCACGGCAGGGGCCGCCGCGGGCACGATCTGGACCGCCACGACCTCGAGGGACAGCGACGTCGACGGTGCGCTCTCGAACCCTTCGCCATCGATGGTGGCGACGGTGGCAGCGTACATTCCAGGTGGCGTGCCGCGCAGCTCGAACGCCGTCACGCCGGAGGGCACCTCGACCGCCGCGACATCGTCGCCGCTGGGGCTCGTGACGGCCACGCGATAGCGCGCCGCCGTGGAGATCGGCGCCCACGCTGCGGTCACGGTCGCGCCGCTCGGCCCGAGATCGATGAACCCAGCGTAGCCGGTCTGCCACGCGGGCGCCGCCGGCAGAGGACGCGGCGGCGTGGGCGTGCCGCCCGAGACGACCTTGGAGCCCATGCCGGAGGACACGGCCACGGTCGCACCGCGCGCGCGCCGCTTCGCATCCACGCCGCGCACCGAGACTGCACCGCCCGCGTGATTCGCCACGATCGTGGTCTTCGCCGCATCGACGACGACGAGCTGCTTGCCATCGCGATGGCGGGTCTCCGCGCTCGGGCTCGTGACGATCACCTCGTGCTTGCCCACCGCGGCGAGCCGCGTCTCGAGGGCGCCGCTCTCGAGCTCGGCCCTCGTCGAGGACGTCGCCGCGCGCAGCACGGTGGCGCCGTAGATCACGACGAGCGTGTGCTCGCGGAGGAACAGCCGCGTGGTGTCGAGAAACGTCAGCTCGGCGCTCGAACGATCCTCGGCGCTCACGCGCCAGGACCGGAACAGGTCCATCCCGCGCAGCCCTGCATCCCAGCTCGTCACCGCGGGGCGCATGACCTTGACGTCGCCGCGCGCCCCCGTGAGTCGCGCATCGGCGGGCGCCGTACTCCGGCGCGGCAGCTTCAACACGGTGCCCGGCTGCAGGTTGTGAGGGAGTGGGCCGAGCGCGGGATTGAGCCGGTGGATCTCGAGGTACGCCGTGCGGTCGCCGAGCTCGCGGGTCGCGATCCCGACGCAGGTATCCCCTGCCCGGGTCACGTAGTCGTAGGACCCATCGTCCGCGAACGCGACGCTCCGAGCACACGTGAACACCACCGCCGCGGCGAGGACAGCGCGCCTCATGCCGTCACCTCGAACAGCTCGACGGGCTCGAGCCGATTCACGATCGCGTGCGGGCCGATCGCGTAGAAATCGTACGCGGCGCCTGCGGCCTCGTGCGTCATCTGCGAGATCAGGATCTGCGAGGGTCGCGCCATGCTCTCGAGACGAGCCGCGAGGCTCACCGCACTACCCATGCACGTGTAGTCCATACGTTGCTCCGAGCCAAAGTTCCCGACCACGGCCTCCCCCGTGTTCACACCGATCGCGAGCCGGACGGTCACGCCGTGCTCCGCGCGCCACGCCTCGTTCGCGGTCTCCACCCAGCGCATCATGTCCACTGCGGCATCCACGGCGCGACGCGCGTGGTCGCCCTGATCGTGCGGCGCGTTCCAGAACGCCATCACGCAATCGCCGACGAACTTGTCGACGGTGCCCCCGTGACGAAACACGACCTCGGTGAGGATCGTGAACAGCTGGTTCAGGATCGTGACCACGGCCTCGGGTGGGTGCTGATCCACGAGCGAGCTGAACGAGGCGACGTCCGCGAACAGCACGGTGACCTCGCGGCGCTGCCCGCCGAGCGCCAGATCCTGCGTTCGATCGACGATGCGATCGACCAGCTGACGCGGCAGGTAGCGGCCCAGATCGGCGCGGATCGTCACCTCCTGGCGCAGGTCGTCCTCGCTCCTGGCCAGGGCGCGGGCCGCGTCGCTCATCGCATCGCCGAGGAGCTCGAGCTCGTCACCGGTCTTGACCGCGATCGGGCGATCGAACTTGCGTGCGGCGAGATCCGCGGCGGCACTGACCAGCTGCTGGACGGGCGTGCTGATCCGGCGCGCGAGCCACAGCGCGAGCGCCGCGGCCAGGACGATCGCGATCGCGAGCACGATCACGACGACGATCCGCATCCGATGCGCCGCGGCGTACGCCCGAGCCTCGGGGAGCTGCGCCACGATCACGAACGGCAGTGATGGCAGTGACCGGACCGCGCCGATCATCGGGCCGAGCGGGCCGTCATAGCTGCTGAACGCGAGGTATTGCTCGTTCGGTGCGGCAGCCAGCCCGGCGAGGATCGCGAGCTCGGAGCGCTGGAGCGCGCGGCCGTGCTCCGGATCCCCATCGGCGATGATCCGCTGCGCGCGATCGACGACGAACACCGCACCCGGCTCATCCGAGAGTGAACCCGCGGCGGCCGTGGCCACGATCTCGTCGAGGCCCGAGAGATCGACGGTGGTGTACGCGTACCACGTGGTCTCCGGCAGCTTGACCGCGACGACGAGAGGGAGCACGAGCCCTCCCTCACCGCGCTCGACCGGACCGAGGAGCGGAGCGTCCGTGTGTGGGCGCAGCGCCTCGGGGAGCGTCTCGGGGAGCGCGGTCGTCACCCCGGCGTCACGGACCACGTCGATGCGCGCCCCATGGTCGTCGTAGACGCCGGCGAACCGGAGCGCGCGCGAGCTCGCGACGAGGTGCTTCGCGGCGAGGACGCGGAGCTTCGGATCGAGGTCCGCATCGCCAAGCGTGCCCGCCACGGCGGCGAGCGTGACGCTCGGGTCGCCGACCGCGCGATCCACCTGCTGCGCGACGCTATCGATCACCGAGTACAACAGCTCGCGATTCGACGCCTCGAGGGCGCGCGCATTCAGGCTGATCAGGAGCCCGGCGACGACCGCGAGCGGCACGATCGCCAGGCCGATCGCGACGACCGTGAGCCGACGCCGGAACCTCCCTCGCTTCGTCACGATCGTCTCAAGGTAGGCGCGACCGGGCGGAGCGAGGGGTCCGCGAGGGGTTCACCGCGGGTGCCGCGCGCGAGGCGGTGCAGCTTGTGGACGAGGTCGTCGGCGCGGACCGGGCGGGTGACCACGTCGGCCGCCCCTGCGCGGAGCCGCTGGACGAGGGCGCCGACATCGGTGGCGGCCAGATCGGTCACCACCCGCACGCCACTCGTCGCGAGGGCTTGGAGCGCTGCGAGATCGATCCCGGGCGCGTAGGCGAGCTCGCCGGCCATGGGCGCGCGGGTGTGGACGACGACCTGGGCCTCGCCCAGGAGCGCGGCGAGTGCAGCATCGGCCGGGCCGTGCCAGACCAGATCGAGTGGTGCGGCCTTGGTCACCGGGCGCTCGGTGACCCGGCGATCCCGCCCGCCGCGGCCGCCGCGTGGCTGGTCCGCGAAGCGGGCGAGGGTCGTCACCACGTGATCGAGCGCGGGCCGTAGCAGCGGGCTCTTCGCGAGCATCGAGAGCACGAGCGCATCGAGGTCCGGATCGATCGCCCGGTCGGGCGCGACCCGCCGGAGCGGGACGGGGTTCGCGGTGGCGTGGCGCGCGAGGAGATCCACGAGCTTGCCGGCGAACGGCGGCGAGCCGCTGAACATCTCGTAGAGCACACAGCCGAGCGCGTAGATGTCCGTCGCGGGGCCCACGTCCTCCTCGCGGACCTGCTCGGGCGACATGTACGCGGGCGTGCCGCTGATGGTGCCATCCAGCGTGAGTCGCCCCAGCGTGCCCGCGTTGTGGCCTCCTTCGGCGGCGATGAAGGCGAGCCCGAAATCGACGACGCGAACGCGCGTGCCGTCCTCGGCCGGCTCGAGCACCACGTTCTCGGGCTTGATGTCTCGATGGACGAGGTTGATGCGATGTGCGGCGAGCAGCGCCGTCGCGATATCGCAGCCGATGGTAGCGGCTTCGCCGAGCTCGATCGGCCGTGCTTCGAGCCTCGTGCGCAAGCTCTCTCCGACGAGGAGCTCCATGACGAGGTACATGGTGTCGTCGACGTCGCCGAAATCCAGCACGGCCACGGCGCCGGGATGCGAGAGCGTTCCCGCGACCCGCGCCTCGCGCCGAAACCGTCCCCGCATGCTCGGATCGATCATCTGGCCCGGGTGCAGCACCTTCACCGCGACGAACCGATCGAGGCCGAGCTGCGTGGCGCGCCAGACCACCCCGGTCGCACCCGTGCCGATCACCGCCTCGAGGCGATACTTGTCGGCGATGACCGTTCCGGGACCCACGAAGTTCCGTGAGGACTATCCAACGATCCGCGCTCCCGAGCTACTCGCTGGCCCCCACAACGCGAAACGCCCCGTGGCGAACCACGAGGCGTCGAAGCGAGGCTATTGAGTCGTTGGGAGCGGGGAGAGTGCGTTGAACTACTCGAACGAGAGCTTCACGGAGTTGACGGTGCCGGTGTCCTGCGCCGCGTTGTCGACGACCTTCACCGACCAGCGCGCGTTGGCAGAGGCACCGACCTCGGCCGCAGACACGTTGTACGAATCCTTGATGTCGTGGGTGGAGCCGCCCTGGTTAGCGACGAGCGTCTTGACCTTGGTGCCATCCTTCAGGAGGTCGATGGCGAGGTCACCACGGTAGGTGTGGCTGATGTCCACCGAGACCGTCAGCGCGGGCGTACCCGTCACGCCGGTCACCGGTACATCGACCGTCACGCCGGCCGGCGCGTTGTCGGGGATCGCCGAGGCCGGGGTGGCCGTGAAGACCTTCGCGGTCGTGCTGCCGCCACCGGTCGAGGTCGAGATCGACTTCGCGATGAGCTCCTTGACCTTCGCGACGTTGACGTTCGGGTTCGACGGGTTGAAGCGACCGGTCGGGGTCCACAGGAAGTCGACGTGGGTGTCTTCGCTGTCCGCGCAGAACCGGCCGCCGATCACCTTGCCGGTGGAGCCGATCTCGAGGATGTAGTGGTAGTCGTCGGTCGAGATGTTGTTCTCGAAGCCCATCGGGCGCGTGCTCGCCTGGCCCTCGGTGATGTAGTTGACGGTGATGTTGACCTCGTAGAGGTCCTTGGCGTTGGCGTTGTACTTCCAGGTGCTGCCGGTCGCGCCGACACAGGTGTTCGCCTTCGAGGCGGTGACCTTGACCTGCTTGGTGACCTCGTAGCCGACGACCGGCTGGTTCCACACCTCGAAGTTCGCGGTGCGATCCTCGATCAGCGGCAACTGCGCGATGCCGAGGAAGTTGGTCAGGATGACGTGCAGCGAGCCGGGGTTGACGTCACGGCAGGCCTCGTTGGCGGAGCCCGTCGGGCCGCGGGTGACTTCCTTGGAGT
>JAYVRN010000724.1:0-12755 GCA_043776275.1 Myxococcales bacterium
CGTGACCACGGTCGCGTACGAGATCCTCCGCGAGGTCCGGCGCTCGGGCACGCTGGTGGACAACGACAAGATCGATCTCGAGTGCGCACCGCGCGTGGCTGAGGTCCTGCAGCGCCAGGAGCGCGACTACCTCGATCACCTGGAGAAGCGGTTCCAGAAGAAGATCGAGGTGGTGCCGCAGAAGGGCTGGAAGCCGGACCAGTTTCGTGTCGCCGGCAAGATGTCCACGGAGATCGCAGCGGAGGCCGAGGCGCTCGCGCCCAAGCACGTCCACGTTGGGGGACCGCCGCGCGGTGAGGGCGGCGGTGGCAATGGCGGCGGGGGAGACCGCGGTGGTGGTGGTGGCGGCGCTGGCGGCGCTGGCGGCGGCGGTGGCGGTGGCGGTGGCGGCGCTGGCGCTGGCGCTGGCGGACGCAAGCGCCGACGACGTGGTGGGCGTGGTCGCGATCGCGCGAGCGCCTGATCCGTGAAGCACCGCATCTTCATCGCGCGCGAGCAGTACAAGGTCTCGTGCGCGCACATGACCGTGTTCCCGGACGGTACGAAGGAGCGTCTGCACGGTCACAACTACTCGCTCGGCCTGGCGCTCGATCTCGATCGCGTCGATCTGGCGTCGATGATCGCGTTCGCGCCGCTCAAGCAGGCGCTGGGCGAGCTGTGCGCTGCGTGGAAGGAGCGCGTCCTCCTCGCCGCGCACAACCCGCACTTCACGGTGGCCAAGGACGATGGGCAGGAGCTCGACTTCTCGCTGTGCGGTGACCACTACGTCCTGCCGCGTGGCGATGCGCTGCTCCTGCCGATCGACAACATCTCGGTCGAGGCGCTCGCCGCGCACGTGGCGGACCTGCTGCGGGCCAAGATCGCGGCGCTCTCGAACGGTCACATCCTCGCGTTCGAGGTCACCGTCGCCGAAAGCCCGGGACAGGGCGCGAGCTGCGCGATCGCACTACGTTGATCCGGTAGCCCGTGGTGTGAGGAGGCGCGGGCGTCGGTCGCGGACGCCTGGGTGGGTGCCCGATCACCAGCCGCGTGAGCGGGTGGGCCGGCGTCAGCGAACCATCCAGGATCGGACGCAGGAAGCGAGACCCCCGCGCGAAGCGCCCCTGCGGGCTTGCTGCTAGCTCGCTGGAGCGGCGCATCATCATGTACCGCGCGAGCACCGCGAGGGTATCCGTCGTCGGATCCAGGCGCTTCGCCATGCCCTCGTTCGTGATCATGCCGAGGAGCACGAGGGTCATCTCGGGCATCGGCCGGATCCCGTGCTTGCGGGCCAGCGCGAACAACCGGCCCACGACCACGCCGAGCTCGAGCTCGACGATCGCCCGGGAGCGGAGCGAGGCGATCAGCGCGCCGGCGTCCGCCGCGACGGCAGGCCAGTCCGTGCCCGCGAGGTAGCGGTGGTAGCTGCGGAGGTGCAGCACCAGATCGTCAATGCTGCCCGCAGCGATGCATCGGGTGAGATCCACGAGCTGCTCGAGCAGGCCAGGGGGCAGCCGCTTGACCAGCCCGACATCGATCAGGACGACCCCCCCATCCGCCTCGATCAGCACGTTGCCCGGGTGCAGATCTGCATGCACGAACCCGTGGTCGAAGCACATCGCGAAGAACGCGGCGCGGATCACCGACGCAACGCGAGGGAGGTGGGCGTGCGCAGCATCCTCGAGACGCGTGCCATGGACGAACTCCATCGTCAGGATCGCCCGCGTGGAGTGCTGCGGATACACCGTGGGGAACCGGAGGCCCGCGAAGCCGGTGAAGTTGAAACGGAACTGCTCGTAGTTGTCACGCTCGTGCTCGAGATCGGTCTGCGCGAGGATCCCGGAGATCAAGCTGCGAGCATGACCAACCACATCGGCCTTGCGTGCGCGCACCGAGACGGCGTGCGCGAGGTGCGCGGCCCACAAGAGCAGCCGGCCGTCTCTCCGGATCCGCTCCGCCACACCGGGCCGCAGGATCTTGACCGCGACCTCTTCGCCCGTCTCGAGCACGGCACGATGGACCTGCGCCACACTCCCCGCAGCGATCGGTACAGGAGTGAAGTCACGGAACCGCTCCTCGATCGAGGCGCCGAGCTCGTGCTGCACGATGGTCCGGACGTCGCTGAACGCGAAGGGCGGCACGCGATCCTGGAGCCAGCGCAGCTCCGCGATCACGCTCGGTGACAGCAGATCTGCGCGCGCGCTCATCACCTGTCCGATCTTCACGAAGGTCGCGCCGAGCCGTGTGAACGACCAGCGCATCAGCCGTCCGCGTTGCCGCGAGCGATGTTCGCGACGACGATCGCGATCGTGGATCGCGAGCCTGCGGAGCGATCCTGTCGCGTATGCGACGACACACAGCAACGCGACGAACCAGATCTCGGCGGCGCGAGCGAGTGTCGCGAACCAGTGCCCGACCTTTTTCATCCCCTCCACACTTCAACTCTACGCGCGTCGACGAGGATTGAAGGCGTCAGGTTGTCGCACGAACTCTTTGCGTGACGCCGCAGGTCTTGCCGGCGCACGCGCAGACGCGGTGGATCACGACGAGCGCGAAGACGCGGTGCATCACGATCTGCAGGCCGCGGAGCGCATCCGGGCGCATCCTTGCGCGCCGCGATCTCCGCGATGCCTTCGAGGACGTCAGCGGCGCAGCGCGAGGCGCGCGAGCCCGAGGCAGACCACCGCGTTGACCGCGAGCCAGATCGAGCCGAGCCCGAACACCGACGGCATGTAGCTGACGGCGAACATCGGGACCACCGCGAAGAACGCGAGGTGCGCCGCGACGCCGACCGCAAACCCGGCGAGTGGGGCGCGTGCGCGCGGGAGACCGTAGCCCACCGCGAGGAGCCCGAGCGGGATCAGCGCGCTGAAGAACAGCGCGTTGCCATGACCGGCGGCGCCGAGCAGGCCGAGATCCCACGACGGCATGCCGTGCGTCAGCGCGTGGACGATCGGCGCCGACGACAGGCCTGGCGCGAGGTACGGCAGGAAGAACAGGCCCGACGCGCCGAACACCACGCCGGCGAGGTAGCTCGGGCCGACCTTCACGCCGAGGCCCTTGCGCCGCGCCGAGGCTGCGACCGCGCCGGCCATCAGCAGGCCGAGGCCGAGCTGCCAGCCACCGCTCGACGAGCGAGCGCGGAGGATCGCGGCCGGGGCATCCATGATGCCCGCGCCGTACTTGTCCGTGGAGTACTGCTGGTTGGTCGGCTTGCGAGCGCTGTCCTTCAGGACCTTCTCCACCGCATCAGGATCGGTGACGCCCTCGCCGACGATCAGCGCCGCGACGCCCGCGACATGCGGCGACGCCATCGAGGTGCCCATGTACGCGGTGTACTCGCTCACCGTTGGGTCACCGAGCTTGATCGTGTTCTGGAGGACACCGCCGTCCGGGTTGTTGCGACCGCCATCGGCGGAGCGGGTGTTGCCGCCCGGCGCCGCGATGTCGATCTCCTTGCCGTAGTTCGAGTAGAACGTGATCGCCTCGTCGTCCTGCGTGGCGGACACGGCGATCGCACCCGGATACGCCGCCGGGTAGCCGACCTTGCTGCGGCTCTCGTTGCCCGCAGCGCACACGACGGTGACGCCTTTCTTGTGTGCGTACTCGACGGCCTTCGCGAGGACCTTGGACGGGAACGCACCGCCAAGGCTCATGTTGATGACCTTCGCGCCGTTGTCCGCGGCGTAGCGGATCGCATCCGCGATGCCACCGACCGAGCCGGAGCCCGAGGCCGAGAGCACCTTGAGCGGCATGATCTTCACGTTGCGAGCGACGCCCGCGACGCCGATCCCGTTGTTCGTCATCTGCGCGATCGTGCCGGTCACGTGCGAGCCGTGGCCGTGGTCATCGTTCGCGTGCTTGGTGTTCGTGACGAAGTCGAACGGCTTCACGAACTCGACGCCCTTGAGGTCCGGGAGCTGGATGAACTTCTTGTAGTCCTCGTACGCGACGCCGGTATCGAGCACGGCGACGATCACGCCGTTGCCGTCGGCGAGCTTCCACGCCTTGGGCATCCCGATCTGACGGAGGTGCCATTGCTTGGTGTACATCGGATCGTTGGGGAAGCCGGGCTCGGCGGTCTCGTCCTCGGTCACCGTGGCGCGCCAATCCATCTCGTTCGGCGACAGCGCCATCAGGCTGTCGGGCTCGGCGATCTCGACCTCGGGGTTGCGCTCGAGGATCGCGAGGATCGCATCGCGGCGACCCGGCTCGACGTGTGCGCGGTAGAGCTGGGTGTCCTCCGCGGTGTCGTCGATCAGCGCGAGCTGGATGCCGGCCTCGCGCTCGATCGCGGCGAGCTCCGCCGGAGAGACGTCGTCCTTCAGGTCGACAAGGATGTCATCGGGATCGGTGACCGCCGTGACGCGATCAGCGGCTTGCTCGGCAGCGCTGTTGCCCTGATCGGGCTTGCCGCGGAAGTGCCACCACAGGAGCACGAGCGCGATCAGCACCAGCAGCCACAGAATCTTGCCCAGGCCCCCGCCGCGCTTCGGTTGGGTCTCTTCGTCCATGCCTTCGAGTATAGGTCCTCAGATGAGGATCCGCTCGTCGGGAGGTGTGTCGTCCTCGCCGAGCACGAGCTGGTTGTCGATCTCGCGATCCTCGGCCAAGGCTTCGAGATAGCTCCTGATTTCGGGCATCGCGGCGACGATCCGGGAGACCACCTCGCGGGCGAGGAACAGCACGGTCGCAGGACGTTGCGCGACCACGGTCGCCGTGGTGCGGGCATTTCGCAACAGCGACATCTCGCCGAACACGTCGCCCGTGCGCAGTCCGCCGAGCGGAACGGTGGTGCCGTCCGACGCGCGCCGCGAGACATCGAGATCGCCCGAGAGCACCACGAACAGCCCGCGGCCCTCCTCGCCCTCGTTGATCACATGGGTGCCGGGCGCGACGTCGTGACTGGTGAACCGGCGGAGCAGATCACGCTGCTGCATCCGGTTGAACGGCTTGAACAGTGGCGAGGTCGCCATCAGGTTGCCGAGCAACCGATCCCGCGTGAACCCGTGGAGCGCCTCGGCCACGGCTCCGAGCTCGTCGGCGAGCGAGGCCAGCGATTGGCGGCCAACCTCGAGAAGGTCGCAGTCGGTGAGGCAGCCCACGGTCGCCGAGCGCGGCTGCGCGGAGAGCAGCGCCATCTCACCGAACACGGCACCCTCGCCGAGCTGCGCGAGATCCGTCTGGCGTCCGAGACCATCGGTGGCGAACACGCGGAGCTGGCCGCCAGCGACGAAGAAAAACGAGTTCCCTGGCTCGCCTTCCTTGATCGCACTGGCGCCGACCGGGAGCCGCTTCAACACGAGCGTCGAGAGCACGCGCTTGAACGCGGCCTCGGACATCGCCGAGAGCAGCGGGATCGGGTGGACCGCCTCGGGGAAGTCCTTGAAGTTGTCGGTGGCGTGCTCGGCCCGCGCGAGGGCGTGCGAGACGATGTCGGCAGGAGCCGGGAGCCGGACATCGGGCACGGTGACCGGCAGTGTGTCGGCCGGGAGGTTGACGCGCGTCGCCGCCTTGCGCAGCAGGTCCGATTCGGACCCGTAGTTGACGACGAGCGCCGAGGTCAGATCGCTCGCGTCTGCCCCATGGGCTTCGAGGACGCGGGTACACACCAGCGCGGCGAGCGGATGGCCGGACTTCAGGCAGTACCAGGCGGTGGCCCGGTACACCCGCGAGGCGCCCGCATCCCCCATCGCGAGCGCACAATCCGCGAGCCGGATCCGCGCGTCGTAGTCGAGGGGGGCGACGGTGACGATCGCGTCGTAGAGCCGGAGGGCGGCGAGATGCTGGCCCTGGGAGTACAGCGTGGCAGCACTGCGTCGCACGTCGCCGAGCGAGACCATGCCGGTACGGTACACGATCGGTCGAAGGGTGGTTTGCAGCGCGCTCGCCTACGGCCCTATTATCTAGGCTGAGGGACTCGTGAAGAAATGCGCTAGCTGCACCAAGGATCTGCCCGACGCGGCACTGCACTGCGTGTTCTGTGGTGCGAAGCAGGCGCCGTCTCCGGCGCTCCAGCCGGGGAATGCGAAGACCGTGATGGGCTACGGCGGGCAAGAGCTCGAAGCCCTCCGTGCGCAGGCCGCAGCCCAGAACGCAGGTCGCGCCGGCGCGCCGTCGTCCGCACCCGCGAACCTGCCGGCCGCGGCGCCGTACTCGCCGCCGAACCCGTCGCAGCCGCCACCGATGAGCGGCGCACCGATGACGCCGATGTCGTCGGGCGGCTCGCAGCCCAACCTTCCGCCCGCTGGCTACGGCGCGGCGCTGGCGCCAGCCTCCGCCGCCAACGCCGCCACGATGTTCGTGCCGCCGCCGAGTGCAGGCGGCCCACCCGGGCCGCGTCCCGTGGGGCCCGCGCCCGCGGGTTCGTTCAACGTTCCTCCGCCGAGCGCCGCCACCCTCGCCACCGCGCAGGCCAACCAGCTGCCGTCGCCGATGGCACCCGCGGCGGTCGCGCCGCTCGCTCCCGTCGCCTCGCCGCCGTACCTCGCGTCGCAGACCGCGGCGCGCGCCGGCCGGCCGATCGAGCCGTGGAAGGACGCGCTCCCGATGATGATGTTCATCTGGGGCGGGCTCCTGATCGCGGCCTTCGTCACCCCGCTGTCCACCGATCCGATGGCGTTCAACTGGGACGCGATCATCCACGCGGAGGGCACCGCCAAGCTCCCGCCGCTGATCCTCGCCGCTGTCGGCCTGCTCACCGTGGTGATGGCCGCGATCCCGCTCGCCGCAGGCGCGCGGGGGATGATGGCGCTGGTCCTCGGCCTCGCGGGGGTGTTCGTGCCCACGCTGCTCGCGGGCATGCCGCCGTGGCAGATCCTGGTCTCGACGATCGGCCTGGTCTTGCTACCGATGGGGCTGCTCGCCCGTCACGAGTATCGCGATGCGGCGCTGCCGCGGATCATGATCACCGTCGGAGCGATCGCGCACCTGCTGCCGTATCTGCTGCCGATCAACGGCTCGCTCCCCCTGATCGAGCTGTTCAAGCTCGTGATCGATGCGCCCGGCGCGGCGAAGATCATCCTGATCCTGATGCTCGGACAGATCACGCTCGTCGTGCTCTCGCTCCTGTGCTGGCTGCCGGCACCCGCGAGCGGCGGGGCGAAGATGATCGCGTGGATGTTGATCTTGTTCCCCCTCGTGATGCACGCCGCGATGCTGTTCCTCGTCGGTGACCCGAGCAACATCACCAGCACGCCGTACGCCGGCGCGATGTCGTGGGTGGCCGGTGGTGGTGGTGGCGAGGCGGCGATGATGTTCGGGTCCGTCAGCATCGGTGTCGCGTACCTCGCGATCATTGGCTACGGCGGTGCCACCGTGCTCGGCAAGCAGCTCGAATAGCCGTGAGCGAACGTCGCGAGCTCGTGATCGGACACACGGTCCTCGGACGGCCGATCGAGGCCGTGTCGTTTCCGGCTGCGGGCTACGCGAAGCCGCGCCCGCCCGCCCTTCTGTTCGCGGCGATCCATGGGGACGAGCCGGTCTCCCAGCTCATGCTCGAGCGCCTCGCCGACGAGCTGATCGAACGTCCTCCCGGGCGCGAGACCTGGATCGTCCCCGTGGTCAACGTCGACGGCCTGCTGGCAGGTACGCGCAACAACGCGAACGACATCGACCTCAACCGCAACTTCGCCTCGGCGACCTGGGGCACGCAGCGCCGTCCCGGCTACAACCCCGGCGCCGCGGCCGAAGATCAGCCGGAGACCCAGGCGCTGGTGAAGCTGATCGACGAGGTCAAGCCACACCGGATCATCACCGTCCACGCCACGTATCGGATGGTGAACTGGGACGGCTGCGCCGAGCAGCTCGCGAAGGAGATGTCCGAGCGCTGCGGCTATCCCTCGCAGAACGACATGGGCTATCCGACGCCGGGGTCGTTCGGCGCCAAGTATGGCGTCGAGCAGAACCTCGAGGTGATCACCCTCGAGAGCCCGTACCTCATGGTCGACGAGGCGGGCTGGCTCGAGACCCGCAGCGCGCTGCGCTGGTGCGTCGACCTCCCCGACTGAATCCTCGACGGGGCTTGCCCTTGGTGTGACGTCTTGTCACACTGCGATCTCGATGGGAACTCCCTGGTGGACGGGGCTCGACCTGCGCGTGCTCCGGCACGTCCGCGGGGTGCTGCGCCGTCGTGGGCTTCAGCTGACGTTGGTCGAGCAGCGGCCCACCGAGACCGCCGCGTTTGCGCCCCTCGATCTCGAAGCGCCGCTCGCCGCAGGCCTCGCCGTACTCGCGAGTTCCCTCGGCGAGGCGGAGCTCGCGCTCGTGGAGAGCATGCTCAAGGAGGCCGCGCTCGATGTCGCGGCGGCGCTACACGATCGCGACGCACCCGCGGCCGAGGCACCCGGCCGCCGGACCAGCTACCACGGCATCATCGGGGCGGCGTCGGTGATGCAGGACATGTACGTGATGCTGGATCGCGCCGCACCGAGCGACTCCACGGTGTTGATCCAGGGCGAGAACGGCACGGGCAAGGAGCTGGTCGCCCGCGCGATCCACGAGGGCTCCGAGCGCCGCGATCGCCGGTTCGTGATCACCAACTGCTCCGCGTTCAACGACAACCTCCTCGACTCCGAGCTGTTCGGCCACAAGCGCGGCGCCTTCACCGGCGCGGTCGCCGACAAGCCGGGCCTGTTCGAGCTCGCGGACGCCGGGACGTTCTTCCTCGACGAGATCGGCGACATGTCCCCGACCTTGCAGGTCAAGGTGCTCCGGGTCCTGCAGGAGGGCACGTTCAACCGCGTCGGGGATACCGAGACCCGCAAGGTCGATGTCCGGATCATCGCGGCGACCAACCGCGACCTCCAGGCGATGGTCGCGAACGGCCAGTTCCGCGAGGATCTATTCTATCGGATCCACGTGATCAACGTGCTCCTGCCCTCGCTGCGCGAGCGCCGCGATGACATCCCGCTCTTGATCGAACATTTCCTCGCACGTCACCGTCGTCAGCGCCCGAAGCGGCTGATGCCGGAATGCGCGGCGCGGATGCTCACCTATCCGTGGCCCGGCAACGTGCGCGAGCTCGAGAACGAGATCGAGCGCCTCGTGGTGCTCGCCGGCGACGAGCTGATGATCGGGCTCGAGCTGCTGTCGCCGCGGATCCGCCAGTGGGCGCCGGCCGAGGACGAGGTCAGCGAGGTGGAGCCCGATTCGCTCCCGGCCGCCGTCGAGGCGCTCGAGCGGCGCATGATCAGCGCCGCGATGCGCCGGCACGGCGGCAACAAGACCCGCGCCGCCGAGGAGCTGAAGGTCTCGCGCCGCAACCTGATCCGGCTCGTGCAAAAGTATCAGCTCGAATGAAATAGCTTCCCTCGCCATCGCGTTCCACGGGGTCAACACCCGGAGGGACCAATGGAGAGAATGAGCGAGAAGACGCCGCGCAGCCTGCCGAGCTGGCTCGACCTGCGTCCACTGGGCCTGATCGCGCTCGCGATCGCGGCCGTGTGGTGCACCTCGATCGTGATGAACACGTATCGCGGCATCAAGATCAAACCCGAGAAGAAGACGATCAAGGTCATCGGCTCGGCGAAGAAGCGGATCGTCTCGGATCTGATCGAGTGGGATGCCGTGCTCGAGGCCCGCGCACCGGATCGCACCGAGGCCTACAAGCAGCTGCGCGAGCACACCGAGAAGACCGTGGCGTTCTTGCAGGCGGCCGGGGTCAAGCCCGCGGACATTCAGCCTCAGTCGGCCACGTTCGAGCAGGAGTTCGACGTCAGCGTGGAGTTCAAGGTGTTCCCCGGGGCAAAAGAAGCCACCAAGCTCGAGAAGAAGACGCCGAAGGGCTACGTCACCCGCGCCTCGATCATGGTGCGCTCGACCGACGTGCAGATCGTCGAGAAGGCCTCGCGCGAGGTGACGTCACTCCTCGAGCAGGGGATCTCGATCTCGTCGGGCGCGCCCTCGTACTTCTACACGCGCCTGGGCGAGCTCAAGGTCGAGATGCTGGCGGCCGCGGGCAAGGACGCACGCGCACGCGCCGACAACATCCTCAAGTCCACCGGCGGCGCGAGCATCCGGCGGCTGGTCGTCGCGAACATGGGGATCATCAACATCAACCCCGCGAACTCCACGGAGACCTCGAACGAGGGCAACAACGATCGGACGTCCTACGAGAAGGACATCATCACGATCGTCCGCGCCGAGTTCGAGCTGGAGGACTGACAAGTCTCCCAGCGAGCTCCGCCGATCGACGAGGGCCGCCCGCTCGGGTTCACGCCGAACCGAGTGCCTCGGCCAGGTCCGGGTGCTTCCACACGAACCCGAGCTCGCGCAGCCGCTTCGGATCGATCCGGCGGCCCTTCAGCACGTACTCCGCGAACTCGCCCGCCGCGGCCTTCACCGCGAACGCCGGTACGGGGAGCCAGCTCGGGCGATGCAGTACCTTGCCGAGCGTGCGCGCAAGGTCGGCGTTGCGCACGGAGTCCGTCACGAGATTGAACGCGCCGGAGTAGCGCGGATCGATCGTGGCCGCGGCGAAAGCGGCCACCACGTCGTCGCGATGGATCCATGAGAACCACTGCCTGCCGCTGCCAATCCGGCCGCCCACGAACAGCTTGAACGGCGTGGTCAGCTTGTCGAGCGCGCCGCCGCCGGCGCCGATCACGATCCCGGTGCGCATGCGCGCGACGCGCAGCCCGTGCCCCTCGGCCTCGATCGCCTGGGCCTCCCAATCCCGGCACACGCGGGCGAGGAACGAATCGCCCGCCGGGTCGGTCTCGGTGACCAGGTCGTCATCGAAGTCGTCCTTGTCGAGCGCGAACGGATAGTAGTCACCGCCGCTCGCCGTGATCAGCACGCGTGGGCGCTGGGCGGCCGGCAGGGCACCGATCACCTCGA
The DNA here is from genome assembly GCA_043776275.1 of Myxococcales bacterium. Classification (GTDB taxonomy): domain Bacteria; phylum Myxococcota_A; class Polyangia; order Haliangiales; family Haliangiaceae; genus JABFXX01. Next base: position 10,819 of record JAYVRN010000724.1, read on the forward strand.
CGAGCGTGCGCGTGGCCTCGACCCGCGAATCGCGGACGATCTGCTTCTCGCGCGCGTTCCAGCGCTTGGCTCCCACGGACTCGCCGGCGAGGTGCACGATCGCGTCGATCCCGATCAGGGCCTCGCCCCACGCACCCGGGGTCTCGAGATCTGCGGTCACCGCGGTGACGCTCTCGCCGAACCGGGCGCGAGCCCTCGCCGCATCCCGCGAGAACACCGTCACGGCATCTCCGCGCGCCTGCAGAGCCGCGACCAGCGCCGAGCCGACGAACCCGGTGGCGCCGGTGACGAGCGTCTTCATCCCAGCTTGGACGGTGTTGCGAGTCATCGGTTACATCGCCGCCGGAGCGCCGCGGCCCGGGGTCACCGCCTGCGCGATCCGCTCGGCCACGAACTGCTTGGCGGACCGGCACGCCTCCACCATCGGCAGGCCGTGCGCGAGATGCGTCGCGATCGCCGAGGACAGCGCGCAGCCCGTGCCGTGGACGGGGTCCCGCTCGAGCCTCGGGCCCTTGAAGTACTCGACGCCCCCGGCGTGGCACAGCACGTCCACCGATTGGTCCGTTCCGAGGTGGCCACCCTTCACGAGCACCGCCACCTGCGCGAGCTGCGCGAACACCTTGGCTCCCTCCACGGCCTCGGCGAGGTCTCTGACCGCGGTGCCGATCAGCTGCCCGAGCTCCTCGGAGTTCGGCGTGATCAGCGTGAGGTGCGGGCCGAGGATGCCGAGCGCGATCTTGAACAGCTCGGGACCAAACGTCACCTCGCCCTGCGTGGGCGCCATGATCGGATCCCACACCACGGGGGCCGACGTCAGGGCGAGCTGCTCGCCGAGCTCGCGGAGCACATCGCTGGAGCCGAGGATGCCGAGCTTCGCGGCGCGGACCTCGATGTCGGTGAGGAGTGTATTGAGCTGGGCGCCGACCACATCCGCATCGAGCTCGTGACACGAGCGCATGCCCCGCGTGTTCTGCACGGTCAGCGCGGTGATCACCCCGACCGGGCGGCCACCGAGCTCGTGCACCACGCGCGCGTCGGCGAGAAAGCCCGCGCCTCCCGAAGGATCGAGCCCCGAACAGATCAGGATCTGTGGCGCCGCGGAGCCGGCGGGTGCGTCGCGATACGGGCTCACGAGTCGAACGCCGCCAGGCCGGTGATGTCCTGACCGACGACGAGCGTGTGGATGTCGTGCGTGCCCTCGTACGTATAGACGCTCTCGAGGTTCAGCATGTGGCGACCACACTGGTACTCGTCGGTGACGCCGTTCGCGCCGAGGATGTCGCGCGCGTCGCGCGCGATGTCGCGGGCGATCGAGACGTTGTTGCGCTTGGCGAGGGAGACCTGGGCGGGCTGCAGCTTGTCTGCCTCCTTGAGCCGGCCGAGGCGCAAGCAGAGCAGCTGGGCCTTGGTGATCTCCGAGACCATGTTGACGAGCTTCTGTTGCACGAGCTGATAGCCGGCGATCGGCTTCGAGAACTGCACGCGATCCTTCGCGTACGACAGCGCTTCGTCGTAGCAGGCCATCGCCGCGCCGACCGCGCCGTAGCAGATGCCGAACCGCGCCTGCGACAGGCACGACAGCGGGCCCCGCATCCCGCTGACGCCGGGTAGCAGCGCGTCTTCAGCAACCTCACAATCCTCCAGGTGAAGCTCGCTGGTGACGCTCGCGCGCAGCGACCACTTGCCGTGAATGTCGCGCGTGGTGAAGCCCTTGGACTTCGTCGGCACGAGGAAGCCGTGAACCTTGCCGTCGAGCTTCGCCCAGACGAGCGCGACGTGCGCCGCCGAGCCGCTGGTGATCCACCGCTTCGTGCCATTGAGCCGGAAGCCGCCCGCGGTCTTGGTCGCGGTGGTGAGCATGCCGGTCGGATTCGATCCGAAATCGGGCTCGGTCAGGCCGAAGCAACCGATCGCACGGCCCGCGGCCATCTCCGGAA
>JAYVRN010000725.1:0-12718 GCA_043776275.1 Myxococcales bacterium
GCTCGGCGTGATCTGATCGGCGATCATCTGATCGATCTCGGCGGGCTTGAGGTCCTTGAAGTCCTTCGGCACGCGCAGCGCATCGGCCCAGCTCGGCTCCGCCGTCCACTCGGAGACGTGGAACGTCACGACCGAACGCATCTGCGAGCCACCGCCGCCGTTGTAGAAGCTCGAGATCTCCTGCCGCGACAGCTTCCCGTCGTGGTTGGTGTCGATCAGATCGTTGATCCTCGGGGCGTCACAGAACCTGCCGCCTGCGGTGCCGTCGACGACATCGAACGGTGCGTTCGGCACGCCGACGAACAGCTCGCTGTTCGCGAAGAACTCGATGTGGACCTGCGTCTTCGCAAGATCGCCCGGGCCGGCCTTGCCGACGTGCCCGATCAACGTGCCGGCCTCGATCGGCTCGTCGAGGAGGACCACGGCCCCCGCCTTCGCATTCTGCTTCTTCCAGCCGCCATCGGCCTTCGTGATCCACTCGGGCGGCGAGTCGGTGCTGCCGAGCTCGTTCGCGAGGTGCATGTACAGCGAGTAGAACTGGACCTTCGAGGTGCCGAGCGCCATGTCGTGCCGGAGCAGCACGAAGTTCACCGAGCCGATCGGCGAGTCCGCGCCCATGCGCGCGACGACCAGCCGCCCCGGGAACGGGGCGAAGACTTTGGCGCCGGGTTGTGTGGTGAGGTGGACGCCGCCGTGCCAGAGCCGGGCCTCGCCCCACGGCCCGACGGGGAAGAACCCACCATCGGCCTTGTTCTCGTTCGCCTTGTAGAGGTCGGTGGCGGCTTCCTTCAGCTCGTCCGCCTGCTGCGGGACGATCGGCCGATCCTCACCCTTCTTCGGTTCGCCCTTGGGGAACACCGGGAAGCAGAACGAACCACGCAGCGCGCTGCAGAACTTCTTGAAGTCGAACGGACCCGGATCCCACTTCTGACCCGTCAGGTGGTAGTGGCCGATGTAGCCCGAGAACGCGAAGCTGCCCGACGAGCCCTGCTGCGGCAGCGTGTCCCAGTGCTGGATGCCCGGCGACGACTGCGGGTACTCGGCCGGGATGTTCGGCAGGTACCGCTGCAGGCCGCGTGCGAGCTGCTGGAACGAGGTCATCTGCGCTTCGGTGAACTCGAACGCGAGGAACGTGTGGCCGTTGATGCGGCACGGCACCACCTTGCGATTCGGGCCGTGCTTGCCGCCGGAGTAGTAGTTCGGGTCGAGCTTGACGTCGCCGCGGTTGCATAGCTCCACACCGATCGAACCGAAGTTCCACTCGGCGGCGTGGTACGCGGCGAGCGCGAGGTCGATGGTCTGGAAGATCGTCCCGTCGTTGTCGATCAGGAAGTGACACGACAGCCCGCGTTCGTTCTGCATGACGGCGAACGCCATGTCGGACGAGCTGCAGCCATCGTGGTGCACGACGAACTGCCGGATCACCGCCTTGACGGCATCGAGCGGCGGCGTGGCGCCATAGCGGCGGAGGGCAGGGCGCGAGGTGTACCGCTGGGTGTACGGCGCCGGGAGCTTGCCGTACGGCACCATGCCGTCCTTGCCCGGGATGCACGCGGGACGCGGGTCGTTCTCGGTGGGGATGCACGCGTGCGACGTGGCATTCCAGAACGGCGGATCCATGAAGGTCACCACGGGCGCGTCGATCTTGAACGTCTGATTCGCGATGATCAGATTGCCGCTGGGTCGGTATTTGCCCATGCCTCGATGATCCTATTGTGCCAAAAACCGCAGCTCCGTCGAGCCGATCCTTACGCTCACCCCGTGCTCGAGCACGAACTCGGTCACGCGAACACCGTTGACAAACGTCCCGTTCGTCGAGCCCTGATCGAACAGCCGGCAGTTGCCGACGTGGTCCACGGCGATCTGGGCATGGTGGCTCGACGTGAACCCGTCCTCGATCAGGAGGTGGCTCCCCGGCGCCTTACCGATCAGAAAGCCGTTGCACAGCGGGAGCCGCTCGCCGGCACGCGGGCCGTTCAGGATCATCAAGTGCGGCTGTGGTCCCGAGGCGGCCATGGGCGCGACGCCCGCCACGGGAGCCCCGATCGGCGGCTTGCCGGGCTTGGCCTTGGGCGGCTTTGACGGCATCACCGCGCCGGGTGGCAGGGGGACGCGGGGCTGACGCTTCGAGAGCACGAACCCGATCCCCACGAGGACGATGATCGCGCCCACGCCGATGCCGCCGATCAAGAGGACCCAGCCGAGGATGCCGCGACCGGTGCGTGGCTGCGGGACGCCACAGACCGAGCCGGCACAGTAGCCTGCGCACACCTCGCCGTTGCAGCTGGCCTCCGGGACGCGGAACTCGTTCGAGGTGGCCTCGACGCGCCCGATGGTGGTGACCTTCAGCTTCTTTCCTGTCGGATCGTCGTCGGGGCCGACGAAGTACGTCAGCACGTACTGCTTCAGGATCTCGTCGCGGAGCTGCTCGAACGCGGGCGCCCAGGAGTCCGCCTTGCCGCGCTGGAGCCAGCGGAACGTGCCGAACGATCGCTTCGAGAGCTCGCCGAGAAGGAGCAGGGGGCGGCGCGTATCGTTGGGCGAATACGCGAACGAGTGGATCCGCACGCCTTCCTTGCTCGCGCGCGTCCCGAGCCGGGTCACACGCTCGCGATCGCCCGCGCGGTCGCGTCCATCGCTGATCACCACGATCATCTTCCGCAGGGGGCGCCCCTCGGGCTCGGTCTTCGCCCGCTTCAAGAGCGAGAGACCGCGCTCGACGGTCTCGAGCAGCGCCGGATCACCGGTGGTGCCGTCATTGACCAGTGCGGTCGCGCGCGAGCGCGCCTGCTTCATCGACGTCAGCTTGCCGCCGCCGATCGCCTCGCCGTACGGAAGGATCGCGACCTGGGTGACGGTCTCGTCGAGGGCGCCGAGCAGGCTGCCATCGAGCGTCTCGGCGACCACCGGGAGGACCTCCGTGTAGTCGATCGTGGTCTGCACCACGACCACCAGCGCGATCGCCTCCTTGGTGCCGCCGAACGTGCCGAGCGCGTAGGGCGCCTTGAGCTCGCTGTTGCCGAGGAAGACCTTGATCGTCTTGGGATCGGTGAGATCGATGAGCTGGCCCTGGAGCGTCAGCGCCGAGAGCTGGATCTGGAGCCGCGTCCCGGTGATCGAGGCGGGCTCGTGATCCACGCGGTCGACGACGAGGCGATAGCTCGGCTTGGCCGCGGGGGCGTCATCGTCGGCGCGCACGGCACCGGCCGCGAGCATCACCCCGAGCATCGCCAGCGCGACACGCCTCATCAGACGTTCGAAGGTAGCACCTCTCTATGGTGGGAGGCGGAACCGATACAGGACGGGCACGAACGTCAACAGATCCATCTCGGAGGTGGTGGTGCCGTTGGTCCAGTTGTTGATCACCATCGGTAGCCCGTCTCCATCGAGCCGATCCGACAGGATCCCGATGTGGTCCGGCCCCGAGCGGGACGGGAACGTATCCATGAAGATCACGTCCCCTGGACGCAGCGGATCGGCGGCATCATCGAGCTTCGCCGTGTGCTGCTCCCAGTGGCGCTTGAAGTACGGCAGGAGCGTCCCCACCCGGCGCTGGTCGATGCTCGCGTTTCCGCCGCCCTTGACCATCGGGTACGCCTTCGGCGCGCGCCGGATGTCTTCGTGCAGCGCCTTCTGGAGATCGACGCCGGCGTTGCGCACCGCGCGCACGATCACGTCGGTACACACGCCCATCTCCCTCGGCACGTCGCCGCCCGGGTACTGGATCTCGACGTAGCCCTCGGTGTAGGCGTCGGCGTTCAGCACGGTCTTCTTGGCGCCGATCAGCACGTCGAGCGGATCCGGGATGCCATCACCATCGGCGTCGTGCGCCGCGGTCCCGTCGGAGACGCGTGGGCTCGTGACCAGCGCCGCGAGCTCGGTCCGATCACCCGGACGCAGCATCAACTCGCGGCCGCCGAGCACGAGCTTGCTGGTGGCGCGCGCACCGCCCAAGGGATAGCTCTTGCGCGGAAAGCCATCGATCGCGAGCACGACGACGCCGTGCGTGGCGTCGATCGTCGCCGTGATCCGGTCCGCGGGCACGGCGGGCAGGGCGAGCTGGACCTTGGGATCGAGGTCGCTCCAGATCCCCTTGTCGGGCAGCCCGAGGCAGGTCTCCGGCGCCGCGTCGGGATCGCGCGAGGCGTTGAGGATCTCCGGGGTGGTCATCCCAGGAGGCACCTCGTGGGCCTTCCGACCAGGGTCGGCCTGGCTCTCGGCGTCGCAACCCAGTGAGATCATGGCCGAGACGATCGGGACGATCGTCACGAAAAGAATCTGGGAACCGGACCGTTCACCTGGTGTCATACCGCCCTGTAGGAGCCTGTCTGGGCCCTGCCGACTGCTATCAACGTACGAGACACCTGATGCAGCGCGAGATTGCACGCTTTTTGGTTTGGGCCTAATGATCGTTGTACCCCGGAGGACCCGATGAGCTTTTCTGATTTTTCGTCCTGGCCACGTGAGCAAGAGCAGTCCTTCGTGGTCTTCGAGCAGCAGCAGGCCGAGTCCAAGAAGAAGGCGATCATGTTCGGCGCCATCGCCGGCGTCATCGCCCTGGTCTTCGTCGTTGGTGTCTATGCCGGCGTCGCTCCGGACAAGAAGGACCTCTCGAACGGCATGAACATGTCGAACCTGTCGAAGAAGAGCAGCAAGGTCGACAAGACCGACAAGGCAGATGCCCCGGCGCCTGCTCCCGCGCAAGCTCCTGCGCCTGCGCCCGCACCGGCGCCCGATCCCAAGTAGGCTCGTCGCGGTCGGTTGACCGCACATGTTTGCTCGGTTCCTTTATCTATTTGGGTCGTACGGGTGTGTTGTGGCGCTGACCGCGTGTGGTCCTGCGCCCCGCCCGGTGGCTCCTCCGCCAAAGCCCGAGGATCGCATCGCGATCATCGCGGCCGAGCGCGGTCCGACCGGCGCGCAGCTGGTCGCGATCGATGCGGCCGGTGACCGGCAGTTCGTGCTGCTGACCCCGGCGATCGGGATCGCCAGGGACACCAACCCGAGCGTCTCTCCCGATCACAAGTGGGTGGTGTTCGCGTCGAGCCGTGAGCGACCACTCGATTCCACCAGCTTGTGGATCGCGCGCCTGGGCGTCGAACGAACGCCGGTGCGGCTGACCTCGGGGCCCTCGATCGAGAGCCACCCGACATGGACGCCGGATGGCTCCGCCGTCGTGTTCGCGTCGACGCGCGACGGCGGGGACTTCGATCTGTGGCGCCAGGCGATCGTCGACGGCAAGGCGCGCGGGGAGCCCGTGCAGCTGACGTCCGGACCGCAGCAGGAGGTCACGCCCACGGTCGCGCGTGACGGTACCGTGATCTATGCCGCCGTCAGCGCGCTGGCCGACAGCACGATGGAGAGCCACCTCGAACAGCGCGCGCCCGATGGCACGATCACCGTGCTCACGGATGGGTTCGCCGACGCCTCACCAGCGTTGTCACCGGACGAGACGCAGATCGCGTTCGGCCGCATCGGGTTCTTCGGCGATGCGACGAACACCGAGGTCTGGGTGATGCGCCGCGCGGACAAGACGGCCAAGCCCGTGTTCGAGCTCGGCCTCACCGAGGAGAGCGGCCCGGTGTGGTCGCACGACGGCAGGGTCCTGCTCGCGACCTCGGTGCTGCTCGGGCGCGACGGCAAGGCGTTGTTCTCGTCGGTGGTGATCTTTGATCTCGCCGAGGCGTCACCCCACGCGCGGATGTTGAAGGATCACGCCGGCGGCATTCCGCGGCTCACGCCGGCGATCGTCGCCCCGACGCTCGATGCCGCGATGTTGCGCGGAAATCCAGAGTACCTTCCAGAGCTGGCGCGGATCATGGACGAGGCGATCCAGCGAGCGAAGAAAGGGGCGACCCGGTGAACCGTCGGCTACTCGCATGCCTGTGCGCCGTGGGGTGTGGAAGTGCGCCGCACACGATCCATCCGCAGGCGGCGAACGCGCAGCTCTCGCTCGCCGCGGACGATCGGATGATCACGATCCCGGCGGGGAAGTACATCGCTGGCTCCACGCCCGAGGAGCGAGGTGCTTCGTACGATGACCACCTGTCCGCCACGTCGAGTGATCTCGCCCGCGAGGGCAAGTGGTTCGAGCACGAGGAGGCACGGCACCAGGTCGCGCTCCCCGTGTTCCGGATCGATCTGATGCCGGTGACCCAGGCCCAGTACGCGGAGTTTGTGGCGGTCGGAAAGGCGCCGGCGCCGATGATCGATGAGCCCGGGTGGAAGGCGCAGGGCTTCCCGCAGGACTTCGCGAGCGAGGTCGGTCGGTTCGTGTGGAAGGCGGGCTCCCCGCCTGACGATCGGCTCGACCATCCCGTGGTCCTGGTCTCGTGGGACGACGCGAGCCGCTACTGCACCTGGCGCGGCGACCTCCGCGGCGAGCCCCGCCGCTTGCCCACCGCCGCCGAGTTCGAGAAGGCCGCGCGTGGCGACGGTGGCGTCGTCTATCCGTGGGGCAACACCTTCGAGCCAGGCAAGCTCAACAGCGCTGACGCGGGCCCGAAGGACACCGTGCCGGTCGGGACGTTCACCACCGGCGCGAGCCCCTATGGCGTGCTCGACATGGCCGGCAACGTGCGGCAGTGGACGGCGACCCCCGGGGAGCCGCAGACGATGCTGGTCAAGGGATCGGCGTGGGACGATCACGCAGGCATCGGGCGCGCGGCCTCGGCCATGCCGCACAAGCCCAGCACGCGCCACGTGGTGATCGGGTTTCGCTGCGCCGGCGGGGGATGACCTCGGTCGTCGTCCAGGGCGGCACGTCTCGCCGCGACGGTTGACCGCGCCACGCTGGCGCGCTGGCTGGTCGCGTAGCCAGTGCGACAGCGGCAAGTGTCGCGACAAATTGGTGTCGCCAGGCTGGGATCCTTCCGCAGTTCCAACGGTATGGCCCTTGCTTGGACGCGCCGCATCATCGCCGGCTTTCGGCGTTCGATGATCGGAGCCTCTCCATGCGTGCCTTCGCTTCCGCGGCCCTGCCGCTCCTCGCCCTCTCTGTCGGCCTGTCCCTCGTCACCGCGTGCGCTTCGTCGGACACCGATGACGAGCTGCTCGCCGATTCGGCCGACCGGGCCAACCTCGATGGGAAAGCCGACGCCGAGAACGGCGCGTACACCTACTACGCGATCCGCAAGGATATGCGCCGGTGCGCCTGGCCGATGTGTGGCCAGTGGTTCGTCTCGCGGGTCAACCGATCCACGACCACCTGCCACACCGGCTCGTCCGCTGCGGAGTGCTACACGCCGGTCCTCGATTGGTCGGAGGCGAACCTCGATGCCGCGCAGCAGGACAAGCTGCTCGGGCAGGCTGGAAAGCTCGGTGGAACGTTCGCACTCGTCCGCGGACGGTTCGCCAAGAAGAACACCACCACGCCGCGCCCCGAGCTCGGCAAGTTCATCGTCACCGAGGCGTGGGTCGCCGAGGGCGAGAATGCGCCCGAGGGCGTGTTCGCAAAGGTGTTCGAGAACGGCATCCGCTGCATCGCGGCACCGTGCCCGACCCTGACGGAGAAGGGCCTCAACACCGGCAACGCCGCCAACATCGCGGATCTCGACTTCACGGCGGCCGACTTCACCGATCGTCAGATCGAGGGCTTCGTCGACCAGTACATCGCGCCGAGCGGCATCATCGTCGCGGGCGATCGCTACACGTTCAAGCTCGCGGGTCGCAGCGGCAAGGGGCGCACGGTCTCGAACGCGTTCCACCGCCTCGCGGACTCGCCCGTCGCACCGTAGTCAGTTCGCGGTGTCGTTCCAGGCGAGCAGGACCTTGCCGGTCGCCTGCTTGCTCGACAGGAAGTCGTGCGCCGCGCCGACCTCGGACGCGGGGAATACCTTGCCGATGTGCGGCGCGAGCCCCATCGCCGCCACCGTGGTCATCGACGAGGTCAGCTTCGCGATCCACGTCGGGTCACGGAGGATGTGCAGCGCATTGAGCGCATAGATGCCGGTGTTGTCGTTGAACAGCTTGAGGATGCTGATCCTCGGCATCTGGATCAGGGTCTTCGCGATCCGCAGGAAGCTGCGCTTCCCATCCTTGACGCCCGACGACACGCCGATGCAGACCATCCGGCCGGTCATCCCGAGGCGCTTGCGCTGCCACTGGATCGCTGAGCCACCCGAGGAGTTGAGGATGAAGTCGTAGCCGCGCAGCGAAGGATCGGCGCGGAACTCCTCGAGCGTGTACGCGGTGGCGCCATGGCTCTCGATGAAGGACTTCTTGGCCGCCGTCGTGGTCAGGCCGGTGACCTCGGCACCGACGTGCTTGGCCATCTGCATCGCGAGCACGCCGACCCCGCCGGTCGCGCACTCGATCAGCACCTTGTCGCCCTTGCGCACGCGCGCCATCTCGAACACCGCGAGCTGCGCGGTGAAGTAGGCCACGGGGAGCGCGGCGCCGGCGGCGAGGTCGTAGCTCGCGGGGAGCTTGAACGCCTGGTGCGCCGGGATGGTCACGCTCGACGCGTAGCCACCGAAGTAGGTGCCTGCGACCACGCGATCACCGATGGCGAGATCGCGGACGTTCTTGCCGACGGCGGAGATCGTGCCGCTGACCTCGTAGCCCGGGACGAACGGCTTCTTCGGGGCGTCGGGGTACAGGCCGATCCGCATCTGGACATCCGCGAAGTTCACGCCGGAGTAGGCGACGTCGATCGCCACCTCGTCGGGGCCGGGCGTCCGCGGCGCGAGGTTGCGCACCTGCATGGTGGAGGCGGGGCCGTACTTCTCGATCACGATGTCGCGGTGGTTGGTCATGGGGTCTCCGGTGATAGTTTCAAAACAATCGAAATGTAAGTGCGTGAAAAAGGCCGCGTCTTCGGCGGCCGAGATCAGACGTGGAGGGTGAGGGCGGTGCGGAGCTCGGCGAGCCCTTCGGGATCGACCGAACAGATCAGCTGCTTGCCCTCACGCTGGGTGTGGATCAGGCCCGCGTCGGCCAGCTCCTTGACGTGATGGGACACCGTCGGTGCGCCCAGCTCGAGCCCGCCGAGGAGCTTGGCGAGGAAGCAGTCATGCACCCGGCCCTTGGCGAGGTCGAGCTTGCTCTCCTCGAGCAGGTTCATGAACAACCGCAGACGGTTGGGATTCGAGAGCGCCTTGAACATCCGCGCGAGGCGGTCGACGTCGTCCTTGGGCACGCCGCATCAATACGAATGTTGTCGAACTATGTCAAGCGGGAAAACGCAGCCGGGGTTTACGGGGTGGTGGGGACGTGGGCGAGGTACCGCTTCACGCTGCGGCGGTCCCACTGCGCGAGCGCGTACGTGATCAGGTGCTCCGGGACGTGGTCCTGGCTCGCGATCATCCGCATCAGGGCGAGCGAGAGGTCGATGTCGGCGATCGACCAATCCGCGAACATCTGCGTCTTGCCGGGGGCCACCAGCTTGCCCGCCACGCGCAGGAGCTCTGCGCCATCCTCCTTCCCCTTCTCGGTCATCGGACGGACGGTCGGGCGGCCGAACACCGACGAGGTGGGGCGATCGTTTCGCAGCGCCGTCAGGCTCGTGCGCAGCCAGGACATCACCTGCCGCGCGCGCGCTCGCTCGTCGAGGTCGGCGGGGAAGATCCGCGGGTTCCCCGGCGTAGGAAACCTCTCGGCGAGGTACTCCGAGATCGCAAGCGACTCGGTGAACCACAGCTCGCCGTGTGCGAGCAGCGGCACCTTGCCGAGCATCGCCTTGTCCTTGAGCTCGGACTTGAGGGGCTCGGGAATCGGCAGCGCGGTCGCGATCAGCTTGAATGGCAGCTGCTTCTCTTCGAGGGCGATCATCGCGTGGAACACCCACGGGCTCATCCAGCTCGAATCGACGTACAGGGTCAGGTCGGAGGCCATCGGCGGAGCCTACCACCGCCCGCCGCCGCCGAGCTTTTCCGGCGATCGCCCAGCCATCTCCCGTACGATGAAGGCGTGGACCAGTTCGGGCCATACACGGTGTTCGAGTGCCTCGGTGCGGGAGGCATGGCGACGGTGCATCGCGCCGAGAAGCCCATCGGCGCCGGGGTGATGCGGGAGGTCGCGCTGAAGCGCCTGTTGCCGCAGCTCGCAGATGACAAGCAGTTCGTCGAGGACTTCATCCGCGAGGCCAAGCTCGCGGCGCAGCTCGACCATCCGAACATCGTCCACATCCTCGAGCTCGGCGAGGTGGACGGGACGTACTTCATCGCGATGGAGCTCGTGCGGGGCGCGTCGCTGGTGTCGCTGATGAAGCACGCGTACGCCGCCAAGCTGCCGGCGCCGATCGGCGTGGTGATCGCACTGATCAGCGAGCTGTGCAGCGCGCTCGACTACGCGGCGTGTGGCCGTGGCATCTACGGTCAGCCGCTGAAGATCATCCATCGCGATCTCACGCCGTCGAACCTGATCGTCACCGATGAGGGTCGGCTCAAGATCATCGATTTCGGCGTGGCCAAGGCGATGTCGGGCAAGTTCATGACGAACACCGGTCTCGTCAAAGGGAAGCTCGGGTACATGTCCGTGGAGGCCCTCGCGGGATCGAGGTCGCTCGATGGGCGCACCGACGTGTTCTCGGCGGGCGTGGTCGCGTGGGAGCTGCTGACCGGCCGGCGCCTGTTCCGTGGGATCAACGAGTACGAGACGATCTCGAAGATCCGCAGCGGCGTGGTCCGCGCGCCGTCCACCCACAACGCGGACTGCCCGGCCGAGCTGGATGCGATCATCCTCCAGGCGCTGGCGCGCGGGCGCGACGATCGGTGGCCCGAGGCCGCCGCGATGCGGAGCGCGCTCGATCAGCTGCGCTCGAACTACCCGGAGGGAGCGCAGCACGTGATCGCGTGGAAGGAAGCGTTGATCCCCGTGCCACGGGTCGCCCTGCGGCCGAGCACCCGCCCTGACACCGACACCGAGGTGACCGCCGCGCGGCCCTCGTCGAGCGCGCTCGCGGAAGGCTCGGTGCGCAAGCCCTCCGCCTCGGAGCTGAGGATCAGCCCGGTGCGCCCGCACACCGGCGAGCCCACCCGCGTGGACCGCGCGAGCAACGGCGAGATCACGATCGATGACGAGCTGACGATGCGCGACCGCCTCGCGACCTCGCCTGACGATCACGAGTGAACCTCCGGTAGTTGCGCGCGGGCCGACGCGTGAGCCGCGCATCGCGCTATCGTGGGGGATGTCCGCAGCGCGTCCTCCCGGCCTGCCGAAGCCCAGCGGTCAGACGCTCGGGTTCATGCAGCAGCTGTGGGAGCTGAGCCACGCGCTGCAGGTGACCTCCAAGCGGATGGCGCGCACCCTCGGCGTCACCGGGCCCCAGCGCCTGGTGCTGCGGGTGGTGGGGCAGGTGCCCCAGATCACGGCGCGCGACCTCGCCGCCACGCTCGGCCTACACCCCAGCACGCTGACCGGGGTGCTGGTGCGGCTGGAGCGCCAGCGCTTCCTCGAGCGGAGCGTGGATCCGTCCGATCGGCGTCGGGCGCGCTTCGAGCTCACGGCCCGCGGCAGGCGGGTCGATCGCGATCGCAAGGGCACCGTGGAGGCCGCGGTGCGCCGCGCGCTGGGCCGGGCCGAGGTGGCAACGGTCACCCACACCCAGCGGATGATCGCGCTCCTGGTGGCCGAGCTCGGGCGCGGCGAATAGCCTGACGCGGCGCGCTGGGGCGGGCTCGGCAAACGATTCGCCTTCCCCGATCTCGCCGGGTAGAGTGATCCTGGCGTGAGATCCGTGCGTCGTCCCTGGTTCCTGGCGGTCGGCGTTGGCGCCGTCCTCGTCGGCTCTGCCGCGGCCTACGCACCCTCCGCGGCGCTGCGTCCGGTGGCGCTGACCCTCCCGGCCGCACGGGCCAAGATGGTGATGCCGGACTCGTACATCGCGCAGGATGACGTGCCGGCGCTCTCGATCCCGAAGCTCGTGGAAGCCGGCCAGCACTGGCGGCTCGAGACCTCGCGCGGCGCGGTCCACGTCTGGACTCCGCACACCTACGATCCGAAGACCGCGATCACGGTGGTCTACGTCCACGGGTACTTCACCGACGTCGATGGCGCGTGGCGCGATCACCGGCTCCCCGAACAGTTCGCCCTGTCGGGGATCAACGCGATGTTCATCGCCTGCGATGCGCCGAGCGACAAGTTCAAGCCCGTCGCCTGGCCGTCCCTGCACGGCCTTCTCGCCTCCGTGGTCGCCGAGATCGGTGTCCCGATGCCGCAGGGTCGCGTGGTGGCGATGGGCCACTCGGGCGCGTTCCGCACGCTCGAGCAGTGGCTCCCGAACCAGCGGCTCGACACGATCGTGCTCCTCGATGCCGCGTACGGTGACACCTGGGGCTACCGGAACTGGCTGTACGCGGCGAGCGATCACCGGCTGATCGATGTGGGCGACGACACCCTCAAGGAATCCGATGCGCTGCACCGGATGATGCCCGGCACGCTCGTGATCGATGGGTTCCCGAACGACGAGCTGACGGATCACGAGCGCACCGCTCGCATCCTGTACATCCGCTCGCAGCTCGGCCACATGCCGCTGGTCACCGGTGGGCACGCCATCCCCACGCTGCTCCGCGCGCTGCGCGCTCCGCGGATCCTGAGCGCGCCGATCCGCACCCCGCTCGATTGAGTAGGGCGTTTCGAAACCGAAGGCTTCGAAACGAGCGCTGCTACGCCGCCTGCGCGAACACGCGGGCGCGTCGCAACGAGAGGAACACGTCATCGCCATCGCGCAGGGCGAGCGCGCTGCCGCGCTCCCAATCGAGATCGGCGCGCAGGTTCG
>JAYVRN010000726.1:0-12645 GCA_043776275.1 Myxococcales bacterium
CGGACGTTCACCACGGCGACCATCCCGTACTTCTTCCAGCGCACGCTGGCGCCGAATGCGGGTCCGCAGCTGTCGTGCTGGGATCCCAAGGGCTGCCACGGCCGCTGAGGTTGCTCGCCCTCGGGTTCGCGTGCCGCGCATCGGACGCGCGCCGCGCGGTCGCACGCCGCCGTGAGGTGCAGCCGGTGACCGCGCTCAGCGGACCGCGGAGGCCTGAGCGCTCGCGGCGTAGTTCGCCTTCGCCTTCGCGACGGCGTCCGCGATCATCTCGTCCTGCTTCGCCTTGTCCTTCCACCTCTCCTGGATCTCCGGAGACAGCTGGTCGACGGGATCGAAGTAGATGAAGAAGCCGGGCTTGACCGAGGGTGCGGAGAACACGGAGATGCCGGTCTCGCGATCGTAGTGCTCGAAGCTGTGGGCGACGCGCTTGCCGCCACCGCCCGGCGCATCGACGACGAACGTCGGCGTGTGGAAGCCCGCGGTGGTGCCGCGGACGGCCTTCTCGATATCGAGCGCGGTCTGCAGCGTGGTGCGCAGATCCTCGACGCCCTTCACGAGATCGTGCACGTACACGTAGTACGGCTGGACCTGGCAGTGCCCGAGGCGCTTGACCAGGAGCTGCATGGTGGCGATGCCATCGTTGACACCGCGCTGCAGGACGGACTGGTTGCGCGTGATGATGCCGCGCTCGAACACGTTATCGAGGGCGCGCTTGGTGATCGCGGTGATCTCGTTCGGGTGGTTGAAGTGCGTGTGGAGGACGACCTCCTTGTGCAGCTTGCGGCCGCGCTCGACCACCGCCGTGAGGGCATCGAGCCACTCGAGGTCGGTGATCAGCTTCATCGGCATCACGGCGGGGCCCTTGGTGGCGAACCGGATGCGCCGGATGTTCGGCAGCTCGAGGAGCTTGTTGCCGATCAGCGTGATCTGGCGGGCCTTGAGCTGATAGCTGTCGCCGCCGGAGACCACGATGTCCTCGAGCTCGGGACGCTCGGAGATGTACCGGAACGCGCGCTCCCACCTATCCTCGGTGGCCTTGAGCGAGACCTTCTCGACCTCGTCGGTGTCCACGCCCACCGCATAGCTGCGGGTGCAGAACCGGCAGTACACCGGGCAGGTGTCGAGCGCGAGGAACAGCGCCTTGTCGGGATACCGGTGCGTGAGGCCCGGGACCGGCGCATCCGCCTGCTCGTGCAGGGAATCGAGCGTCAGCTTCGGGTGATCGGGCAGGAGCCGCGAGGCCACGGGGACGAACTGGCGGCGCAGCGGATCGGTGTACGCGGCGGACCAATCGATCAGCGAGAGCAGGTACGGCGAGACCCGGATCGACATCGGGGACTTGTGAAAGCCCTGGGCGACATCGTCGTAGAAGCTCTGAGGCACCAGGTCCTGCACGGCCTGGAGCAGCTTCTGGGGGTTCGTGATCGTGTTCTTCGCCTGCCAGGTGTGATCGAGGAACGTGGCCTCGTCGACCAGCCGGTAGGCCGGGATCTTCTGCCAGAACGTCCCGTCGAGGAGCTGGCGGTGGTGCAGCGTCGACGGATCGACCGGCGCCTTGATGTGCTTGATCGGTTCGAGCTCGGGCGGTTGATTGCCGAGCAGTTTGAGCTGGGTGTCCATGGGGAGCCTCGCAGACCTGGAGTGCACGAAAGGAAAACGGCGAACGCTACGTCTTCAATCCATCACGTCGGGTTGGTGCGGGACGGTGCCCAGGTACCACATGGTGGAGGATCGATAACATGCCGTGGCTCCTGGGCCAATCACGAACGGCGGTGGTCGGTGAACCACTGCATCAACGAGGGCACGAACGCAGGTCCGAACACCGGAATATGTCCCGCGCCTTCGATCGTCCACAGCTCGACGGCGCCCTGCGCCGGGCACCCACTCGTCGTGGAGCGGTGGGTCTCGGCGCCCGCGAGGTTGGTCTCGAGATCGAGATCGCCGGTCGGCGCGCGCGAGGTGCCGCAGCCGTTGTGCTGAGCCCACTGCGTGACGCTGCCGATCGCTCCGACGCTACCGCTCGTGGTCAACGGGCCGTACGGCACGGTGTCATCGGCGGTGCCGTGCATGTGGAGCACGTTGACTGGATGGGCGGGCGCGCAGGTCGCCGCATCGGATGCCGCGAGGCCCGCGAGGGGCGCGATCGCGGCGATCACGTCGGCGCGCTCGCACGCCATCCGGTACGACATGTAGCCACCATTCGAGTGGCCGACCACGAACACGGCCTTCGGATCCACCGGCCAGCTGTCGAGGACATCGTCGATCAGGCCGCCGATGTACGCGACGTCATCGGGGTTCTTGTGGCCGAAATCGCAGCACGCCGGATCGGCGTTCCAGAACTGCTTGCCGCTGTCGTCGAGAGTCCCATCGGGGGCGATCACCAGCGCCTGGTCCGAGGCCGGGAGCATCGCGGTCCCGAAGTACGCGGACTGGGTGAAGCCGGTCACGCCATAGCCGTGAAGCACGACCACCAGCGGGTACTGCTTGCCCTCGGTCAACATCGCCGGCGCCTTGAGCTCGACCGGGCGATCGCCGCCGAACGTGGTCGGCCGTGGGCCATCGGGTTCGCTGCCGCACGCCGCGACCAGGCACAACAGGATCGGAGTACTGCGCATGGCGGTACCGTATATCGTCCCGGCCGCGAGGTGGTTGGTGTTGTCGCTCGCGCTATCCTCGGGTGATGCGATCGCTCGTCGTGGCGTGTGCCGTGGTCACTGCCTGCAAGCCCGCGCCGGCGCGAGACCCGCGCGACGCCGCACGGATCGAAGCCCTCGAGCAGCGGGTCGCCACGCTGGAGGCACAGATCCGCAAGGTCACGCGAGACGCCGAGGTCGCTGCAGCACCCGAGGCCGCCCACCCCACGGACGCTGTGGCGGACCCGTCGGGCGCACAGCCCGTGCCGCCCGTGCAGCCCGTGCAGCCCGTGCAGCCCCCACCGCCACCAACCGCGCGCTGGAACGCCCCCGATCCTGCCAAGGTCTATGCGGTCCCCCTCGACGACAGCCCGATCCTCGGCCCGGCCGGCGCCCCGATCACGATCGTCGCGTCACTCCAGTTCCCCGAGCCGTACACGCACCGCGTGATGCCGACCTTGATGCAGCTCCGCGGCGAGTACCGCGGCGAGCTGCGGATCGTGGTCAAGCAGTACATCGTCCACCCGCGCGCCACGACATCCTCGATCGCCGCCTGCGCCACCGCGTACCAGGATGGCCTCGAAGCGATGGACACCGCGATCTGGGATGCGGCCCAGGACCCGGCGCTCCAGGCCACGCCGAACAGCGGCCTGCGTCAGCTCGAAGAGCTGGAGCTCCGCGAGCTCGCGCGCGCGCTGCGCTTCGATCTCAAGCAATACGATCAGGACTTCGCGACCTGCAAGGCGGGCCTCGCACGAGATCAACCCGTGTTCGCGAAGCTCGGGCAGCACGGCGTCCCCGGGTTCTGGATCAATGGACGTACCCTCTCGGGGGCGCAGCCGATCGAGAGCTTCCGCAAGGTGATCGACGAGGAGCGCACCAAGTGGAAGGCCGACAAGGCCCGCGGCGGCAAGGCCGGCACGTACTACGAGCGGCTGATGAAGTCCGCGCTGCCCGCGCCGTAGCGCTACTTGCGGCCGAGCTTGATCGGCTTGTCCGCGGGCGGTGGCACCACGTGCTCGGGCGCGACGACGCTGGTGTCCTTGCACTCGGATCCCTGATCGCGCGTGATCTGCGAGCGCAGTGCCAGCGTGTGATCGATCCACGCGTGTTGCACTGCCGCGGGGACCTGCAGATCGGCGAGCGTCTCGCGGAGGATCTGGAGCCGCCGCTCGAAGTGCCCGCCGAAGATCGTGTGCTGCGCGTGCGCGGTGCGCATCGGACGGCCGGTGTACGTCACCCCCGGTGCACCGAGGAAGTTCGCGGTGAACTCCCACTCGCGCTGGATCAGCTGCGCGCGATCCTTGCCCTGGAACATGAACCCGATCATCACGTCGCCGAACACCCGGCGATAGAACTCGGTGATCACCGCGCGCAACGCGTCGCCACCCAGCTGCTCGAACAGCGCTGGATCCTTCATGCCTTCGCCACGGTGACCGCCAGCCCGGTGAGGACGCTGGTGCCCGACAGCTCGTCGATCAGCGCGGGATCGACGATGTCGTTGACGCTGACGCCCGGGTTCGCCTCCGCCACGCGCAGCCGCGTTCCAGACCGGTTGTGGCCCCAGCCGTGCGGCACGGAGACCACGCCCTTCATCATCTCGTCCGAGATCTCCACCGGCAGCTGGATCGCACCCTTGCGCGTGGAGACCTTCGCATCGCCGCCTTCGGTGAGGCCGCGCGCGGCGGCATCCTCGGGGTGGATCAGGAGGGTGCAGCGTGGCGGCCCCTTCACGAGGCGCTCGCTGTTGTGCATCCACGAATTGTTGCTGCGCAGGTGACGGCGGCCGATCAGCACGAGGTTGCCGTTCGGTGGTGAGGCGTGCTTGCGCTCGAGCCGAACGAGATCGGTTAGGTACTCCGCGGGCGCGAGGTGGACGCGCTTGTCGGCGTGGCCGAGGCGCGCCGGGAGCCGGGGCTCGAGCGGCCCGAGATCGATCCCGTGCGGGGACTTCTTGAGCTTGGCGAGCGACATGCCGCCGCGACCGAAGCCATGCGGGCCGGTGCGCAGCGCGAGATCCAGGATCGCCTCCGGGCCGAGCGTGCCGAGGAGGCGATGCACGAGCTTGCTGGCCACGCCGAGCTTCGCGGGCGCGCCGATCCGCGTCCACAGCGCGAGGCAGATCTCCCAGTCGTGACGCGCGTCGGGGCCGCGCTCGAACGTGGGCGGTGCGTACTTCGCGACGTTGCGCACGGCGAACGCATTGAGCGCGAGGTCGTAGTGGGAGCGCTCGAGCGGCGACGTCGGCGGGAGGATCACGTGCGCGAGCCGCGTGGTCTCGTTGAGGTACGGATCGATCGAGACCATGAAGTCGAGGGTCTTCAGCGCCTCCTCGAGCCGAGGCCCGCCGGGCGAGGACAGCACGGGATTGCCGGCGCTGGTGAGGAGCGCGCGGATCTGGACCTTGTCCTCGCCGTTGCCCGCCGTCTCGATCTCCTCGGCGAGCGCCGAGATCGGCAGCTCTCCACCGAACTCCGGCTTGCCGCTGACCCGGCTCTTCCAGCGCGCGAAGCCGCCGTCGAAGCCGAGCATCGCCGCGAGCGGCAGCGGATCCACCGCGGGCGTGGTGAACATCAGCCCGCCCGGCTCGTCGAGGTGCCCGGTCAGCGCGTTGATCACGTAGCACAGCCACGCTGCGAGCCCGCCGAACTCCTGCGTGCAGACGCCGATCCGGCCGTACAGCACAGCGCGCGGCGTGGTGGCGAGCGCACGTGCGAGGCCGCGGATCTCGTCCGCCGCGATGCCGGTGATCGGCGCCGCACGCTCGGGTGTCCACCCGGTCGCCGCGGCCTCGAGCTCGGAGAGGCCGGTGACCGCGAGCCGCCCGCGGACGAGCTTCTCGGCGAACAGCACGTGGACCATGGCGAGCAGCAGCGCGGCGTCGGTGCCCGGGCGAATGAAGTGATGCTGATCCGCCTTCTCGGCGGTCTCGGTGCGCCGCGGATCGAGGACGATCACCTTGCCGCCGCGGTCGCGGATCGCCTTCAAGCGGCTCTTCACGTCCGGCGCGGTCATGATGCTGCCGTTGGAGGCGAGCGGGTTCGCGCCGAGGCAGACGAACAGATCGGTGCGCTCGATGTCGGGCACCGGCATGAGCAGCTGATTCCCGAACATCAGCAGCGCCGCGAGCATGTGCGGCAGCTGATCCATCGAGGTCGCCGAGTACGCGTTCTTGGTGCCGAGCGTGCGCATCAGCAGCTGGCCGTAGGTCAGGAGGCCGAGGTTGTGCGCGGTGGGGTTGCCCTGATAGACGGCCACGGCGTCCTTGCCATACGCCTTGCGGATCCCGATGAGCTTCTGGGCGACCAGGTCGAACGCCTCGTCCCAGCCGACCTTCTTCCACATCGCGCCGTCGCGGACGAGCGGCGTGGTCAACCGGTCGGGATCGTGGTGCAGATCGGCGAGCGCGGTGCCCTTGGGGCAGATGTACCCCTGGCTGAACGGATCGGCGTCGTCGCCGCGCACGCTGAGGACGCGATCGCCCTCGATCTCGATCGCGACGCCACACGTCGCCTCGCACAACGGGCAGCTGCGATACACTGTCGTGGGCATGGCGACCTCGAAGTCGACCTTATCAGGGAATCCTGGAGAGGAGCCGATCACCGTCGAGCGGCTCTTGAAGCTCCATCCGTTTCCTGCGGAGTGGGCGAAGGACAAGCGCATCGAGCGGCTGTGGACGTTCGAGCTGCCGTGCACGCCCGAGCAGATCTGGCCGCACATCGCGGACACCTCGCGCATGAACCGCGCTCTCGGCACCGCCGAGATGGTGTTCGAGGAGCGCAACGGCAAGCGCTATGGCTCGGCGCGGCCCGGTGGCGTGCGGCACGAGTGGTGCGAGGCTCCGTGGAACTGGGTCGCGAATCAGTGGCTGACGTGCACGCGGATCTACGAGCGCGGCTTCATGCGCGTGATGTACGCGATCCATCGCGTCGAGCCCACGCCGCACGGCTGCCGCGTGATCCTGTACTTCGGCGCGGTCCCTCGAGGAATGCTCGGTGGCGCCGCGCTCCGGCTCGGATTCCCCAGCCTCGAGAAGGCGTACAAGCGCGTGATCCCGGCGCTCGGCACACAGCTCGAGAAGCTCACGCCCGTTCGCCTGCTGCCGCCACCGCCAGCGCTGGATCCGGTCTCCGAGCAGCGGCTGCGCGGCCAGCAAGACGCCCTGATCGCCGAGGGCCTCGACCGCACCTGCGTCGACAAGCTGTTCGAGTGGATCCGCACGAGCGATGATCTCGATCTCCATCGGATCCAGATCCGCGAGCGCGCACGCACCTGGCAGCTGTCCGAGACCGAGCTCTTGAAGGTGGCGCTACACGCCACGCGCTCGGGCGTACTGAGCCTGTCGTGGGACACGGTGTGCCCGCACTGCCGGGGGGTGCGCGACGAGAACGGCCAGCTGTCCGCGCTGCAGGCCACCAGTCACTGCGAACCGTGTCAGGTCACGTTCGCAACGGATGCGCCGGAGACCGTCGAGGTCACGTTCCGCGTGCACTCGTCGATCCGCGAGGTCGCCGATCAGGTGTATTGCAGCGCCGAGCCCGCGAAGAAGGACCACGTCCGCGTGCAGTGGACCTTGCCGCCGGGTGGCTCCGCCACGGTGGATCCGCAGCTGCCCCCCGGCCGGTACAACGTGTTCCGCGCGAACAAAGGCGGCTGGTACCTCGACGTCGAGGACACCGGCGCGGCGTCGGTGAAGTGGGAGGCCAGCCTCGAGGGCACCGTGGTCAAGGTCGCACCACGCGCGACCATCGAGATGACCAATGATGCTGAGGAGCCGCAGTCGTTCACGATCTCGGAGTCGCGGTGGAGCGATCACGCGCTGCGCGCCGGCCAGCTGCTGAGCTTCCAGGAGTTCCGCGATCTGTTCTCCGAGGAGTACATCGGCGCCGACGTCCGGCTCGGCGTGGGGCAGCAGACGTTGCTGTTCACCGATGTCGTCGGCTCCACGGCGTTCTATGCCGAGCGCGGCGATCCGGGCGCGTTCATCGAGATCAAGCGGCACTTCGACGAGGTGTTCGCGATCGTCTCCGAGTGCCGCGGCGCCGTGGTCAAGACCATCGGCGATGCCGTGATGGCCACGTTCGTGAATCCGGTCGATGCGGTGCGCGCCTCGCACAGGATCCACACCACGTTTCACCCCGAGCGCGCGGATACGCCGATCCGCCTGCGGATCTCGCTCAACACCGGTCCGTGCATCGCGGTCCGGCTGAACTCCAACGCGGACTTCTTCGGCGGCACGGTGAACATCGCCGCGAAGCTCCAGGCGCTGGCCGAGGGCTATCAGATCGCGATGAGCGAGAGCACCCATGCCTCGCCCGGCGTGGCCGCGTACATCGAGGAGCAGGGCGCGACGGTCGAGGTCCTCGAGTACACCTCGAAGGCGTTGCCCGCACCGGTCGCGGTCCGGCGCTGGACCGTGTTCGCGAAGTGAGACGATGAACCTCGTCGACGAGCTCCACGCTGTCGCCGCTGCGCTCACCGCGGCGAGGATCCCGTACGCGGTGTGCGGCGGCGTCGCAGTTACCATCCACGGTGCCGTCCGGTCGACGAAAGATCTCGACATCCTGGTCGCCCCCACGGACCTCGACCGCACGCTCGAGGCCGTACGTCCTCTTGGTTACGTGTTCGTCGCGCTCCCGATGACCTTTGACGCCGACACGGACCACGAGCGACACGTGCAGCGGGTGAGCAAGATCGAGGGCAAGGAGCATCTCCTCCTCGATCTGATGCTCGCAGACGCCGCCTTCGCGACCACGCTGGATGATCGGGAGACCGTCGTGCTGCCGACCGGTCCGATCTCTGTGGTCTCGCGCACGACCTTGATCCGGATGAAGCGCCTCGCCGGCAGGGCGCAGGATCTTGCGGATCTCGAACGGCTCGAGAGTATCCCTTGACCGCCGCGGAGGTGATCGAGCGTCTCGCACAGCTTCGAGTGCTCTACGAGCCCGAACACATCGAGGCCGCGCGCGAGCGCCTCGCACGGGAGGTCCCGCCGGTATGCGAGACGTTCGAATGCGCTGTCGCACGACGGCTCGAGGAACTCCGTGCGCTCGATGCGCTGACCCGGCACCTTCAGCAGCGGCCCTGACCTCAGTGGCCGACCCAGGGGTCGGTGTGCGCGAGGCGCTCGGCGGCGAGCGCGGAGCTATTGAACATCGACGCTCAGATCGTCGTAGCGAATCTCCCACGGCGTGGTGACGTCACGCACCGCACCCGCGCCGACGCCAAGCGACATGCTCGACGACGGGATCGCGTGCGCGGCCATCACGGTGGTGGGCGCACCGCCGTCGATCGCCACCTCGATCTTGGCCGTATTGAGCGGCCCCAGGGTGATCGTCATGACCACCACGTGGAGCCCACTGTTGGCCAGATCGACGAGGGCGGTGTCGACGTTGGCACCGCAGCCCGCGTAGGTCTGCTGGAGATCGAATGGGCCGGTGCTGTTGCGCACCAGATAGAAGCCCTCGGACGAACACCCGCCGGCCGGGATCTCCCAGCGCAGCTGGACCAGATCGATCTCCGCGATCCCGGGCGTGGTGCTCCCGTACGAGATCTTGAACGCGATCCGGACCTGGGTCGTCGCCGCCGGGAGAGCCTTGACCAGGAACGCACCATCGCCCGTGGCGGGGAGCGTGATCTGGAGCTGTCCGCTGGCGATCCCCACGGTCGAGGCTCCGGTGTTGGTCCGGGTGTCCCAGCCGGTCTGCGGAGGTGTGGTGCGATCGAAGTTGTCGCAGAACGTGGTGCACGCGGGAGATGCATCCGCGCTCGCATCGCTCGCATCACTGGTATCCGGCGCGTCCACGTCACCGTCGCGGAGCGGATCGAAGTTCTGCCGGCCACAGCTGGCGAGCACCAGCGCCGCACACCACCAGCACCGCACGCTACGGAACGAGCTCCTGGAGGAACGCCATCCCGTCCGCCTTGCCGCCGACCAGGCCGCCGACCAGCTTCGAGATCTGGCGCGCCATCGGCGGGCCGTCCTTGACCACCTTGCCGAGGGAGGACTCGGTGGCCGCGCGCCCCGCATCGGTCTTCGCGAGGGTGATGAACGCCGCGGCGATCACGAGCCGGCGCATGGCATTGGTCTCGGAGTCCCGCAGGATGTCCGCGAGCTTCTCGGGCTCGTTGATCTTCGCGTACGCGGCGCCGAGCGCCGGGAGCATCGCCACGCGCACGTCGTGCGAGGGATCATCGAGCAGCGGCTCGAGTAGCTGGCTCGCGAGCACCGCATCACGATCGACGAGGCCGATCGCAGCGGCGGCGGCCTGAGCCCGCTCGCGCTCCGCGCGTGACCCGAGCGAGCGATGGAGTCGTGCGACCACGGCATCCTTGGCGGCGACGCGCGCGATCGTGGTCAGGGCGAGCTGGCTGAGCTCGGGGTTCGGATCGCGGACCGCGAGGGCGAGCGTGCGATCGAGCACCGCGGGCTCGAGCTTGTCCTTCTGCGCGGCGAGCCGCTCGAGCGCGGCCTTGCGCACCTGCGGGTCCGGATCCGCGAGCGCCGCCGAGAGCGTGGCACCCGCGCGCAGGCCCGAGGCGAGTGCGGCATCGACGGCCTCCACGCGGACGAGCGGCGAGCTGTCCGCGACGGCGATCCCGATCAGATCGGCCGCGCCGATCAGCTTCGCGGCGCGCAGGAGGGCGAGCTTCTCGGCCTCGTCGCCACGCTCGAACATCTTCGCCATCGTCGCCTGGGCTGACTTCGGCGCATCCGCTCCGAGTGCACCCACGGCGCGGATCGCGATCACGCGGACCTCGCGATCCGGATCGTCGAGCATCTTGACCAGCGCCTCGCCGACGCTCTTGTTGCCCTTGGCGGCGGACAGCGCGAGCACGCGTGCGGCATCGGCGCGGATCTCGCTGCTCGGATCTCCGACCAGCTTCGCGGCGATCACGGCGCCGTTCTTCGCGGGCTCGGGCCCATCTGCCACGCAGCTCATCACGAGGCGGCGCACATCGGCGGAGGGATCATCGGTGGAGCGCGCGAGCAGGCGGCGCGCCTCCGCGTTGCCCGCGAGCGCGGCGTTACACAGACCTTCGACGCCGATCGGGTGAAGCGCCGGATCCTCGGGCGTGCGGGCGGCGGCGCTCAGGTACTCGAGCACCGCCTGCGGCTTCTTCTTCGCGAGGTGCGCATAGACCTTGGCAGCATCGCGGCGCGGGCGGCCCTTCTCGCGCCACAGCTGCGCGATTCCACCAACGGCGACGCCGACGTTGCCACCGCTCTCGGCGCTCGCGGCCAGCCCCTCAGCCGCGCCGATCCGGACCACGTAGTTCTCGACCTTCGCCATCTTGATCAGGCGATCCTGATACGAGCGCCCCGTCTTGCCGGAGGCCGCCGCGGCCGCAGCGCGGATGTCCTGGTCCTCGTCCTTGAGCATGCGATCGAGAGCGTTCTCGGCCGCACCCTTGGCCGTGGGCGCGACCTCGCCCCAGGCGAGCGCGGCGGCGATGCGCAGCGTCTTGTCGAGCTTCTTGTCGTCGAGCATCGTCGACAGATCGCCACCTGCGCGCTCGGGGTCCGCCTTGGCGTACAGCGGCAGTGCCGCCGCGCGCACACCCGCGGAGCGCGAGGCGAACGCGGTGCGCGCGGACTCCACGAGATCGGCGACCTTGGGCAACGGATCCATATCGCGGAGGAGGCCGATCGCGTAGATCCGCGCCTCGGCGGGCGCGCGATCCTGGGCGATCAGCTTGGTCAGCTCGGCCGCCGTCGCATCGGGCGCGGTGGCGAGCGCGCCGCGGATCTGGGTCTTCGCGCGGTCACGGAGCGCCGGCGAGGCATCGGGATCCGCGAGGACGGAGACCGCGCTGGTCACCGAGCCGGTGTCCTCCACGCTGATCGTCGAGACCTCCACGAGCAGCTCGCGCCGCGCCGCCGCATCGGGGTTCGAATCGAGGGCCTTCGCGAACAGCGCGCGACCGCGCTCGCCGAGGCTGCGGACCGAGGAGAAGGCGATCCGGCGGAGCTCGGCATCGCCGGAGATCAACGTCTGTGCGAGCGTGTCCTGGTAGACATCACCGCGCTGTGCCGCCGCACCCGCCGCGGCCACGGCCGCACGCTGGACCGCGGGCGAGGGAGTCTTGAGGGCGCTCTCGACGAGCGCGACCTCGGCCGGCGTACCGCGTGCGATCGGCCGGAGCGCGGTGAGGAGCTCCGCGAGATCTTCGGGATCCTTCGCCGCCGCCTTGAGGCCCTCGAGCGCCTTCTCGTTGCCCGTGGTCGCATAGTCGACGAGCCCCGCGAGCTGCGGCGCCATCATGCTCGGGATCAGGCCATCCCACTCGCCCTTGCCGGCGCCGATGTCGTGGCCCTCGATCTTCTTCCACGCCTCCGCGGCGACCATCGGGCGCGTCAGGCCGGTATCGGCGATCTCGTCGCCGAAGCCGCCGGGGAGCCAGTGGAAGCTCGACAGGCCTGCGCGACCCTTGCGGACCACGATCCGCTCGCCACCCGCCTGGGGCTCGAGGTCGTAGTAGATCCGGCCGCGCATCGCGAACCAGATGATGATCAGCAGGATGATCGGCGCGGCGGCGATCGCACCGGCGATCATCATGTAATAGCGCTTGCTGCGATCGAGGACGTCCTGCTCCTCGGGCGTGACTGCGGCGATGCCTTCGCTGCGCAGAGCGCGCAGCTCGCGAAGGTTCAGGCGCTCCTTGTTCTGCGTCTTGCTGCCGAGGAGATCGAAGCCACGCCGCGCGGCCGCACGGGCCGGTGCGGTGAGCTCGCGGACCCGCTGGGTCAGCACCTCGTGGCGCAGGATCCACGTGGTGGCACCAGGATCGGCGCGGATGATCACGCCCTTGGCCTCGAGGATGTCGAGCGCTTGCTGCGCGTACGCCATGTCGAGGTTGATCCGCTTGACCACCGAATCGGCGGTGCGTGGGATGTGGCCGGTGGCAGCGAGCTCGGCGCACAGCCGCAGGGCCGAGCGCTCGTTGCCGGTGGCCTTGCACGCCTCGTGCAGCCACAGGGACTCGAGCTCCGTGGGCCCACCGATCTTGT
>JAYVRN010000727.1:0-3620 GCA_043776275.1 Myxococcales bacterium
GACCACGGCCGCCGAGGTCAAGGCCGCGGCCGAGAAGTACTTCGGTCCGATCCCGAAGGCCGCCGAGCCGCCGCGCCCGTCGGCCGCCGCGCCGGAGCCGCTCCAGACCGCGAAGCGCAAGGAGACCGTCGAGCCCAGCCAGATCGGGCTGACGCTCGTCGGCTTCCACGTTCCGCCGGCCAAGGACAAGGATGTCTACGCGCTCCAGGTCGCGTCGATCGTCCTCGGCAGCGGCGAGTCGTCGCGCTTGAAGCTCCGCCTGAAGGCGGTGGATCCCAAGACCAAGCGCCCGCTCGCGCTCGAAGGCGGGATGGAGGCGGTGATCCGCGAGGAGCCCGGCATGACGATCGCGCTCGGAGCGTTCCTCGATCCGGCCGCCGCCGATCCGGTGGAGGCCGCGATCCTCGACGAGATCGGCAAGCTCGCCGCCAGAGGCCCCACGCCGGACGAGCTCCGCAAGGCCAAGAACCAGGTGCAGTCGGGCTTCGTGTTCTCCCTCGAGAACGCGCAGGGCCTCGCCGAGGCGATCGGTCGCTCGTGGATCCTGACCGGGAGCCCGTCGTCGTTCATCAAGGACGTCGATCAGATCGAGAAGGTCACGGCCGCCGACGTCGCGCGCGTGGTCAAGCAGTACATGTCCCCGGACCGCGCGACGATCGTGGTCATTCCGCCGAAGGGCCGCTGATATGAAGGCCTCCGCACTCCTGCCCTTGCTCGTCGTCGCTGCCTGCGGACCCAAGCCGATGCCGGCGCCGATCCCGGTGCTCCCCGGCGATGGCGATACGAACGTCGCGAAGCCGCCCGAGCCCAAGACCCCCGCCGTGGTCGATGCGTGGTCGGGCAAGACCGATCTGATCAAGGCGCCGGCCGCCAAGCCTCCCGCGGCCGTCTCACTGCCGGCGATCGAAGAGTTCAAGCTGTCGAACGGGCTCGCCGTGTTCGTGATCAAGAGCGATCGGCTCCCGGTGGTCAGCTTCCAGCTCGCGGTCCACGCGGGTCGCTTGAACGAGCCCCGCACGCGGCTCGGCGTCTCCGAGGCCACCGCGAACATGCTGGTCAAGGGCACCAAGAAGCGCGATGCCCTCGCGATCGCCAAGGCGATCGACTTCGTCGGCGGCACGATCGCCGCGGACGCCACGTTCGAGGCGACGCTGCTGTCGTGCAGCGTCCTCGCGCGCAACACCAGCACCTGCCTCGATCTGCTGCCCGACATGCTGACGCAGCCGACGTTCCCCGACGGCGAGCTCGTGAAGGTCCGCGAGCAGCTGCTCGGTGAGGTCCGCGGCCGGCTCGACGATGCGGGCCAGCAGGCCTCGGCTCACGTGCAGAACCTGCTGTGGGGGAACGAGCACGTGCGCGGCTGGGTCACGAGCGAGGCCTCGGTCGCCTCGCTCAAGCGCGACGACCTCGTCGCGTTTCACAAGGCGTGGTTTGTCCCCGCCAACACGCTGATGGTCGTCACCGGCGATGTCGATCCGAAGAAGCTCAAGGGCGAGCTCGAGCGCGCGTTCGGCAAGTGGGCCAAGGGGCCCGTGCCGCCGGCGCCGAGCTACAAGGAGCCCGGGCTCTCGGGCAGCCGGATCCGGCTCGTCGACAAGCCGGGGCAGACGCAGACGCACATCCGCGTCGCGCAGTTCGGCATCAAGCACGATGACCCGCGGTTCTTCGACACGCTGGTGTGGAACTACACGCTCGGTGGCGGCGCGTTCAGCTCGCGCCTCATGAAGGTGGTCCGTGTCGACGGTGGCAAGACCTACGGTGCGAGCTCGAACTTCGATCGCAACCTCGACAAGGGGTCGCTCGTCGCCAGCACGTTCACCCGCAACTCCGAGGCGGTCTCGACCACGAAGCTGATCCTCGGCGAGATCGCGAAGATGGCGAAGGACGGGCCCACGCAGGCCGAGGTCGATGCCGCGATCGCGAACATCGCCGGTGGCTATGGGCTGCGGTTCCAGGGCGCGTCCGATGTCGGCGCGGCGCTGATCGGCGCGGAGCTCCACAACTTCGGCAAGGAGTACCTCGCGAACTTCCCGCTCGCGGTTGGCAAGGTCGATGTGGCCTCGGCCAAGCGCGCTGCGTCGGAGATCCTCGATCCGCGCGCCTACGTGATCGTGATGGTGGGCGATGCCAAGGATCTCGAGCCACAGCTCAAGAAGGAAGGCTGGCGCTACGAGAAGGTCGCGTTCACCGATCCGATCACGCCGGAGATCAAGCTGCCACCGCCGGTGGTGGATCCGAAGGCCGTGACCGCGGCGCGCAAGATCATCGATGAGGCGCTGACCGCCAAGGGCGGCAAGGCGAAGCTCGCCGCGATCAAGGCGCTGAAGATGGTCGCCAGCGGCAACACCACGATCGGCGCCCAGTCCGTGCCCGTCGACACCGAGCGCACGTTCGTGTTGCCCGACAAGATCCGGATCGACGCCACG
Source organism: Myxococcales bacterium (assembly GCA_043776275.1). Taxonomy (GTDB): domain Bacteria; phylum Myxococcota_A; class Polyangia; order Haliangiales; family Haliangiaceae; genus JABFXX01. The sequence continues at coordinate 2,427 of JAYVRN010000727.1, forward strand.
CTGATGCAGAAGGTCAAGGTCGTGATCGGCGTCACCGGGCGCACCGGCTGGCAGATCGGCCCCGATCCACAGACCGGCAATCCCGTGATCGCGGACATCGCGGGCGCGGACGTCAAGGCGATCGACTTCGAGCGCTGGCGCGAGCCCGAGCTGCTCCTGCTCAAGGCCGCGGACCCGGCTTCGATCCTGACCCCGCTCCCCGACGAGGCGATCGATGGCAAGCCGCAGACGGTGATCAGCCTGCAATCGCCGTTCGGGATCGATCTCGTGCTCTACCTCGACAAGAAGACGAAGCTGCTCACGCGCGTCGCCTACAACGAGGCGGGCAGCGCGGAGACCGATGACTTCTCCGACTACAAGGTGGTCAGCGGGATCAAGATCGCGTTCAAGCGCAAGAGCGCGGGCTCGGGCAAGGGCGCGCGCTCCACGGACCTCGTGGTCAAGTCGGTCGAGATCGATCCGACGGTCGATCCGAAGGTCTTCGAGAAGCCCGCGGCGCCGTGATCACACGCGCGCTGCTGGTCCTCGCGCTGCTGTTCGCGAGCGGGGTGGCACGAGCCCAGCCCGTGCCGCTGCGGCCAAGTGACTACGTCATGGGGCCGGTGGAGAGCGAGCCGCCGGCCATCGACCTCGTGACGTTCGGGGTGGGTGAGCGGATCTTCGAGAAGTTCGGGCACGCGGCGATCTGCTTGCGCTACAACGACCCCAGCCTGCTCCCCGTCTGCTTCAACTACGGCGTCACCGACTTCAATGCGGGCTCGGTGCTGGTGTGGCAGTTCCTGCGCTCGAAGCAGCAGTTCTGGGTCGAGCCCGAATCGCTCGGATCGCTCGTGGGGTTCTACACCTGGGAGGATCGCGACATCTGGGTCCAGACCTTGCCGCTCGATGCCGCGGCGCAGCGCGCGATCGAGGCGAAGCTGTGGGACGACTGGGACGAGCGGAACCGGTTCTACACGTACGACCACTTCTTCAACAATTGCACCACGCGGATCCGCGACATGATCGATCGCGTGGCGGGCGGGAAGCTCCACGCGGGTGCCGACGAGCCGTATCCGCTGACGTTCCGCGAGCTCGGTGCTCGCGGCCTCGCCAGCGCCGAGCCGCTGGTCGGGCTCGCGGACTTCGTGCTCGGGCGCCAGCTCGACGATCACCCCTCGCTGTGGGAGGCGATGTTCCACCCCGATGTGCTGCGCC
>JAYVRN010000728.1:0-12642 GCA_043776275.1 Myxococcales bacterium
CCGATCTCTCGCTTCACCGCGCGCAGCGCCTGGAGTGCCGCGTCCGCGCGCGCGAACCCGTCGAAGCCGCGCACCGCCGCGTAGGCCGGGCCGAGCCCATCGATCGAGACGTTGATCTGGCCGAACAGCGCCGCGATCGGGAGCAAGCGCTTGAGGCCGTCGAGGCCGGAGGTCGTGAGGTTCGGGACGATGCCGCGGCGGCGGGCGTGCTCGGCCAGCTCGCCGAGCCACGGCAGCAACGCGCTCTCGCCGCCGCCGAGGGCCACGTGAAACACGCCCGCATCCGCGAGCGCATCGATCGCGCGGGTCCACTCGACGAGGCCCCACTCGTTCGGCGCACCCTCCGCCGAGGCGCCCGTGTAGCAGCCACTGCAGCCGGCAGTGCAGCGGTTGGTCAACTGGAGGTGCGCCTCGAGCGGCGCCGACAGGATCACCTCGCCGACTGCCGGCTCGTCGCCGTGCCACAGCGGTGACGCGGCGGTCCGCAGCACCCGGCGCGCGTACGCGCGATCGACGAACACGAGCGCGCGTGGCACGACGGTCTGGACGATCGCGCCGAACCTCTCGAGCCGCATGCGTCGCGCGGGGTGCCTGCGCTCGGCCCGGGCACGCTCGATCAGCGCGAGCCCCGCATCGAAGGCGCGGGTGGCGAGCTGACGAGCGCGAGCGAGCACGGTGCGAACGTAGCCGATCGTCGCCTGCCGTGCTCGCGACGAGCCTCGCGCCCCCGACCACACGCAAGCAGCACCTCCGATTCGGACGCGGGAGCGCGCATCCGTGACACCGCTCCGGTAGCCTGCGGGCCTATGCCGGTCATCGAGCTCGTGTTTGCTCGCCGCCTCGCCGCCGAGTGGGTCGCGGCGTGGAACAGCCATGATCTCGAGCGGATCTTCGAGCACTACGCGGAGGACTTCGAGATGCGATCGCCGTTGATCGCCGAGCGGGGCTTCGCGCCCAACGGCACCTTGCGAGGCAAGGCGGCGATCCGGCCCTACTGGACCGCCGGCCTCGCCGCGACCCCGCCCATCCGGTTCGAGCTCGTCGACGTCTATGCCGGCGTCAACACGATCGTGATTCACTACCGCAGCGTGGGGCGAAAGCTCGTCACCGAGATCCTCGAGCTCGACGACAAGGGACAGGTCGTCCGTGGCTCGGCGTGCTACGGCCCAGCCGCTTAGTCTGTCGTGGACCCGTACCGCTCACCACCCGAGGAGACCTCTCACGTCGAGCCCGAGCTCGATCGGATCCCGGTCTGGCTTCGGTTCGCGCCGCTGCGCGCGGGCTGGATCGTGGTCACGCCCTCGGCGCTCCGGTTCGAGCCACGGGCGGGCCGGGCGCGCACGGTGCCGCTCCTGGGCGGCCTCGACGCGCTCCAGCTCTCCGTCGTGCTAGGTGCGCGCCCGCGGATCAAGCGACGCGCGATCCGCATCCGTGACACGATCGAATCGTGGAGGCAGATCGCGGCGAGCGCGCCGTACCAGCGCGCGCTGCGGGCGGTGCCGTACCGGGGGATCCTCTCTCGCGCACATGGCCACAGCTTCGCGGGTGGTGCCCACGAGGACCGCGCGTTCGTCCCGATCGTCGATGGCAATCATCTCGTGGTGATCGAGGCCGCGCCGTCGTACGAGAGCTGCTTTCTGCGGCAGCCACCTGGCGGCTGGCCGGATCGTTCGGGCGTGTTGCTCGGTCGCGCGCTGTCGTGGCTGCCGCGGGATGAGCTCGCGCGCGTGCTCTCGCGCGTGCGCGCACACGGTCATGCGCGGTGGTGCCGCGTGTTCACGCGGGAGGAGGTGCGCGCGCGACCTGCGTATGTCGAGGACCAGCGCAGGTTCGAGCTCCTCGGGAACAACGCTCGCGATGCGATCGCGCTCGAGCTCGATGCCAACGAGCGCGCGATGATCGAGGGCTGGCTCGAGACCGGTCACGTCGGCTGATTCCGATGCCATCGATCTCCTGCACGCGCTGCCACCCTTCACCGTGACCCGCTGCGCCGTCACGCGGCATGGTGCAGTGGCTAGCCAGTCTTTGGCGCGGCGGTCACCACGATGCGCTCGCGCTTCGAGACGACCACCCCGCCGGGCTTCTCGATCGTCACAGCGAACAACACGGGCTGATCGACGCGCAGCTTCGCCGTGATCGGGATGATCACCTCACCCGTCGACGACACATCGAACACGCCGCCGTCGACGGGGAACGCCTGGTCGCGATCCTTGTCGAAGATCCACAGTTGATACTGGATGGCCTTGCGGTCGTTCGGTGCCAGGCCCTTGAACCGCATGAACCCGCGCTGCGCGCTCGGGCTCCACACCACCTCGCCGCTCGCGCCGGCGGCGCTGGGATCCGCGGTCGCGGTCCATGGCAGGGTCGTCACGTCCTTCGCGGTGGCGAGCAGCTCGGCGCGCGCCTCGGCGGCGGTGGGTGTCCTGGGTGGCGGTGGAGTCACCTCGACGATCTTCTCGGTTGGCGGGCGCTGGGTCGCCCACACGACGGCGCCGGCGGCGAGCGCGATCGAGGCGGCCGCGGCGATCACGGCGTAGGTCACCGCGCGCGACTTCCGCTTGGCGTCGATCGGGATCACCCGGGGAATCCCGTGCGGAGGCGTGAACGTGACCACGGGCAGGTGGCCTGAGGCTTCGACGCGGGGCTCGGTCGCAGGTGCAGCCGCGACGCTGGCCGCGGGCGGTGTTGGGACGATCTCGGGCGTGGGCGTGGCGGTGCGTGCTATCACCGGCGTGGGTGCGGCTGGCGTCGCCGCGATCATCGGCGTGGGTGCGACGGTGGCCGCGGGTGGCGTGGCTGCGATCTCCGGCGTGGGCGTAGCGGCGGCAGGCGCGGATGGCGTGGCTGCGATCCCTGGCGTGGGCGTAGCGGCAGGCGCGGCAGGCGTGGCTGCGATCCCCGGCGTGGGCGCGGCGGTGGCCGCGGGTGCGAGCATCGGCGTGGGCGCGGCGGTGGCCGCGGGTGCGAGCATCGGCGTCGGCGCGGCGCTCGCGAAAGGCGGTGCAGCTGCGCTCACCGGTGTAGGCGAGGAGCTCGCAACGAGACGCGTGGGCGTGCTCGTGGCTGCCGTCGCGTCGCTCGCCACAGGAGCCGTGGGCGCAACCGGCCGCGGTGCGGGTTCCACCTGCGCGATCGGAGGCGTGGTGGTCGAGATCGGCCGCGGCATCATCACACCGGCGAGTGTCATCGGGACCATCGCGGGCATCACCGTGGTGCGCGAGGCGTCGACGCCGGCGGCGATCAGGAGCTCGTCAGAGACGCTGATCGGCAGCTCCTCGACACGAATCGTCGCGAGGTCGACGGCCGAGGCAGCGAGCTCGAAGCTGAGGTCGTCCTCGGCGCCGAGCGCGGCGAGCTCTGCGGTCTCGTGATCATCAAGGCCCTCGGTGGCGCGCTGGAGCAGGAGCTCCTGGGCACGGAACGTCTCGATCTCGTCCAGCGGGCGCTTCACGGGAGGTCTCCTTGATCTACGCCCGAGAGGGCCGCCCGGATCGACAGCAAGCCGCGCCGAGCGTGGGCCTTGACCGTCCCCAGTGGCATCCCGGTCTGGGCGGCGATCTCGCCATGCGACATGCCGTGACAGGTCGAGAGCACGAGCACCTGGCGCTGCTCGGGACGCAGTGCGTCGAGGGCGCGCGCCGCCTGGGAGGCTTCGGCACACAGCGCGGGCGATGCGCCAGGGTCGACGTGGGTGGGCACGTCAGGGAGCTGCTCGGTGGTGGGGCGCCGGCGGCGCATCCTCCGCCGATCGATCAGCCGCCGACGCGCGATCATCGCGACGAACGCGGTTTCGGAGGCGATCGCGGGATCGAACCGGGCCGCGCTCTTCCATAGATCGAGAAAGATCTCCTGCACGGCGTCCTCTGCATCGGTCATGTCGAACCGCCGCGCGATCGACCACACCAGCCCGCCGTAGCGCTCGATGCAGTCGCGTGTCGCAACGGCATCGCCCGCCGCGACTCGCCCCAGGAGCGGGGGAGGAGCCAGCGGCGGGCGTTCCGGATCCGGTTGCATGTGGCGGGACGAAGGTAACATCGGTTCATCGACGGGCGATCATCGGGAGCGGGTCACGGTCGGTGGGTCACGGTCGGCGGGTCGCAGTCGGATCAGGTCCGAGCATCGCCGGAGCGCAGTCGAAGCGCAGTCGGAGCGCAGTCGGAGCGCGGCCGGAGCGTCGCCAAAGCGTCGGCCTGAGCATCGCCGGAGCGTCGGCCTGAGCATCGCCGGAGCGTCGGCCTGAGCGCCGGCGGAGCGTCGGCCTGAGCGCCGGCGGAGCGTCGGCCTGAGCATCGCCGGAGTCTCGGTCGGAGCCTCGGTCGGAGCGTCGCTGGAGCGCGGTCGGAGCCTCGGTCGGAGCCTCGCTGGAGCGCGGTCGGAGCCTCGGTCGGAGCCTCGCTGGCGCGCGGCTGTAGCATCGCTCGCGCGCGGCCGTAGCCTCGCTCGCGCGCGGCCGTAGCATCGCTCGACCGTGGCCGGAGCGGGGCCGCTCATGGGGTGACAAGACAGGTCGAGAGCAGGCCCTTGGGCGGCGCGCTGTCGAGGCAGAGCAGCACTTTGAGCGGATTGGCGTGTGCCCCGGTCTTCCCGCCGATCGCGATCGCGGTAGCGATCTGATCCACCGCGAGGTTCACGCTGGGGATCGTCAGCGCATCGGTGGTCGCGTTTGCGAGGCGCGCGGACACCGCGGACGTCACCGGCGCGGTCTCGACGTAGCCGTTGGTCGAGAGCGCAGTGCCGCTGGCGGGCGCGGTCTGGCCGAACGAGACGTTCGCGAACACGCGGGTGAACAGGTGCGCGGATCCGAGGCCGACGTCCACGGCGGGCGTGCCGGGCGAGGCGTGGAAGAAGCGCAGCTTGGTGCGGCCCGCGGTGACGGTCGGTTCGTCGGCGAGGACGCGGAGGCGGAAGGCGGGATCGTTTGCGGCCGCGCCGGAGCGGTCGATGATGCCGATCGCGGCGACCGTCGCGGTCAGGCCGGCGGTCAGCGTGATGTTCAGCGTATCGGGCACGGCGCCGGCACCGCAGCCGGTCGCGGTCGCGAGGATCACGCGCACGTCGTAGGCACGAGTCGGCAGCTCGACGTATGTGGTGACCTGGGGGTACGCGAGGCCTTCGGCCGCGCCGAGTGAGCGGAGCAGAGGCTGGCCGTAGTTGCCGCTGCCGGCCTCGGCGATACAGATGTCCACCGCAGGCGCATCGGGGGAGAGGTGAGCGATCCGCACGCGCGCGCGCTCGGGCGTACCGCCCACCGCCTTGCACTCGGAGAGCAGGCCTGTCGGCGCGGCGTTGTCGATGCAGAGCAGGACATCGAGCGGCGCGTGCGGGTTGATAGCATCGCCGATCGCGAAGGCCGTGGCGATCGTGCCGGCCTCGAGGCGCGCGGGCTTCACGGAGATCGCATCGGTGGCTGTACCGGTCAGGCGCGCACTGAGCTCGCCGTGCTGGATCGGTGTGGTCTCGAGATACGCGTTCGAGGAGGCGTACGCGACGTTGGTGAACACTGGCGTGAAGGCGACGCCACCTCCGAGCCCGACGTCGACGTTCGGTGTTCCGGGCGACGCGTGGATGAAGCGCAGCTTGATCTTGCCGAACGCGACCGCGCCGTCATCGAGGTACGTCTTGACCGCGAACGGGACCGTGCCCACCACGTGACCCTCCGCTGCGATCGTCGCGGACGCGCCGGCTGGCAGCTCCGGCAGATCGGTGATGTCGGGCAGGCCGCCGAGCGAGGTCGCACAGTCCGCGGCTCCGGGCGCGACGAGGCGCACGTCGTACTGCATCGCAGCGACGTCGAGGTACTTCGTCACGTTGCCGTACGACAGGCCATCCGCGCCACCCGCTGCAGCGAGCACCGGACCGGCGAACTCCCCGGAGCCCGCAGGCGCGAGACAGAAGTCCACGGCCGGAGCGCCTGGCGAGAGGTGCGCGACGCGCACGCGTGCAGTCGGCATCTCGTCCCCTTGCGTCGGCGTGCAACCGGCGCCCGCGACCATCGAGACAACGAGACCAAGTGACCTCTGGATCTTCATGCTGCGGCTCCCTCGGGCAGTGAGCGCCCGTGTAGAGCCCTTCGCCGGCCTGCCGGAACTGGATGCAGAAGATCGCAATCCCGTCGGAACGCAGCCTACGACGGCGTCGGCTCGACGGGCGGACGCGGCGGAGCAGGGCGCCGCCAGCGCAGTAACGCGCCGATCACGGGCGTGACCACGGCGAGCGCCGTGGCGCCCAGCAGGAGGAAGGTCACGTCCACGCCCAGGCTGGACGAGTTGGGGTTCATGCCCCACTTGATCGCCAGGATCCGTCCGCGCTTCACGCGGTCACTATAGAGCCCGCACCGAGGTTGTGGAGGCGACGAGGCGCGAATCGCGGCGATGTTCCGCCGTGCCCGTCGTTCTACGGCCCCTTGTTGGCATGAGTCTGCCAACAGTGCTCGTGGACGAGGTGGTCGCACGACCACGCCGCGACCACGCCGCGACCACGCCCGCGCGGTGGCGCGGACGTTGGGCGAAGCGACCAGCCTCGAAACTTGTGATGCGTGGTCAGGCTGAGGCGACGGGGACGTTGGCGAACCGACGCAGCCAGTACGTCCCCGCCGGGAACACGGCAGGGAGACCTGCGAGCCAGGCGAGGCGTGCTGCACGGTACTCGGCCACGAACCCCTTCTTGCGCTGAAGCGCGGCGATGCGGTGCCACTTGCTGCGGGAGGCGACGCGCGGTTTGAGCGTGCCGCGCGGCTCGTGGGAGGTCGGGGAGTCGCGCCACGACTGGCGGAGGATGCGCCCCCGACCGATGACGGGGCGTCCGGTCTCGGCGCGCTCCCGCCGCATCGCGTCCTCGACCGCGGCAACGCCCTTCTCGACCTCGCTGCGGAAGTAGTCCGGATCTCCGAGCTCCTCCGGGAGGGTGATCTGGAGGGTGACCTCGGCCGGCATCGTGCCGTCCTCACTGAAGAAGAACCTCGGCCGGCGAACGGTGATGGACTCTCCGGTGCGCAGCTGCTTGAACGTGTTGACGCCGGGCCAGTGGGCGACCGTCTCGACCAGGCCGTCCTTGACCGGATTGGTGAGCGTGTAGACGACCTTGTCGATGACATCGATGCGGTCGACGAGTTCCACCACGGAGGCCTCCTCGCTCGACCAGAAGTTCTCCGACCTACCGCGGAGGCAGTTCATGCACTTCGCCACCATCTTGTGAAGGTGCTCCATGAACTCGACGTGGCGACCGTGCCGGTCGAACAGCGCGGTGTGGTGATGGTTCGATTGTACCGAGCTCGCGATGATGTCGATCTCGAACCTCTTGGCCGCCTCGGCGAGGCAGTAGAGGAACGCATTGTTGGTCTCCTCGTCGGGACGCATCAGGAACGTCCGCTGCGTGCAGCGACGAGTGATCATGTGGAACTGATCGGGAAGGACTTGGCGAGGGACCGACATGGAGCCTTGCCACTCCACGAACTTTGCCAAGCTCAACGCCGCAAGATCACATGAGATGCATGTCCGGTTCGTCCGGCTACCGGCCGACGTGGCCGGATGCCGGACGAGCGTCGGACAAGTCTCGCACCTTCGTCTCTGTAGAAAGAATCAACGTCGGGCGGGCGTCGAGGTCGTCGCGGCAATCAACGTCGGGCTGGCGTCGCGGGCGGACTCAACGTCGTGCCGGCGGTCTGAACGTCGGGCTGGCGTCGCGGGCGGACTCGACGTCGTGCCGGCGGTCTCAACGTTGGGCTGGCGGTCTGCGGTCTCAACGTCGGGCTGGCGGTCTCAGTGCGAGACGTGCTGTCGGACAAGTCTCGGACAATCGTCGATGCAGCCGGAAACAACCCCGGAGCGGGCCGAAGTCACTTCGTGCGCAATACACCCGCGCCAGCGGCCGGGGTCACCACGCCGCCGGTCGTGAACCCATTCGCAACCGTGCGGACGTAGATCGAGCCCGCCGCACCACCGCCGCCACCGCCATTCGCCTTGGATTCGCCGGGGCTCGCGGTGATGGTGCCCGCCGCACCCGCGCCACCGGCTCCGGCCGTCGGTCCACCCCCCGTGCCTCCCGCGGCCGGCGTCGTGGTGATCGTGCCGTCCGTGCCGGCGAGGCCGGCCACCGCGTAGGACGCGCCGCCACCACCGCCACCACCGTTCACCGACAACGCGGCTGTGGCAGTGAGTGTCACGTGCGGCGCCTCGAGCAAGATCCCACCTCCGCCACCGCCGCCGCACCCGGCGCCGCCGTTGGCCGCTCCGGGGTCTGGAACCCCGCCTTCGCCACCGGCACCGGTCATCCGGATCGTCCCCGAGACGGCGATCTCCTCGAGCGCGGTGATCTGCAACGCGCCGCCACCGCCGCCACCGTGACATCGGGTGACGACGCCGGGACCGCCGGCGCCACCACCGGATCCGCCGACGAGCGGCTCGAGAACGGGCGCGATGCACGCAGCGCCGCCTTCGCCGCCGAGCGCCAACGCAGATCCGCCGAGCGCTCCCGCGCCGCCCATCCCACGCCCACCGCCACCGCCGCCGCCGCCGTCATTGACATCGGTGTCGGAGATGCCCTGGCCCCCCGCGCCGCAGCCAGTGGCCACGACCATCGAGCCGCCCGTTCCGGCGCCAGGGCCGGCACAGCTCGCTTGATTGCCGCACCCGCCGGATCCGGAGATCGTTCCTGCGATGGCTGCCCCGGTGCCGACGACGAACACCGCGGAGCGCGCGCCGGTGAACTGGATCGTCGCCGCAGCCATCACCGTCAGGCGGTGGAACGTCCACACACCGAGTGGTGTGGTCCCGCTCATCCGGAGCTCGAACGCGATCCCGCCGAGCACGCCCTGGCCCGCCGAGCGCGTGATCGCGCCCGAGATCTGCCCGGTCGCGGTGTTGAACGTCGAGACCGCGCTCGGTAGCGACACGTCGGCGGTCAGAGTCCCGGCCGCGGTGATACCGACGTCATTGCTCGCATCGACCTCGATGCACCGGGCGCCGGGGTTGAGGCTCATGCAGCCGAGCAAGCACGTGACGGACGGGGTTCCTCCGCACGTCAGCGTCTCGCCCGAGCAGGTGCACGATGGATCGGCGTCGATCGCGACATCGGGAGGTGTGTCACCAGCATCGCCAGGCTGCACGACGCAAACTCCGCGGTCGCAGATCAGCGGGTCCGGACACGTGTCGCCCTCCGCGCACGGCCCGCCGGCCGGTGGGGTCGGGTGGTAGCAACCCGCGGCGAGGAGTGCGAACCACGCGTACTTCACGTGGCACCAGTATCGCCGGGATCGCATCGGTCGGGGCCAAGAAGTTCGGTGGTGATGGTCCGGCCCACCCAACAGCTCTTAGGGCCCGGACGAGAACAACTCGATCGAGTTCGCCGCGTTCCACCAGTCATCGCCGTCGAGTTTCTCGTCCCGGAGTTCGTTCAGGAGCGGGGTTGTTCATTCGCGGGCCCTTAGCCCGGCCCGGCCTGCACGGTCTCCGCGAGCAGCTCGAGCAGCTCGCCATGCACGATCGCGATGTAGCCGATCGCGATCGCGCCGGCGCCGCAGGCGAGGGCGTGGACGATCGAGCGGAGGCGCACGCCGCGACCACGCGCGCGCAGCAGATCGAGCGTCGTGCCCGAGAGCCAGGCGAACACGATCCCCGCGATCGAGATCTGCGCCACCGCGGGCGCCACCACCGCGCGCGCCGCGAACGCGATCACCACGAGCACGACAGCCATGGGCGCGAGGAACATCACCTCGGTCGGCGGCCGCGGCGAGGGCCAGCGCCGCCCCCCACGGAGGCTGGCCTCGACGAGCGACCCGAGGAGGCCGAGCATCGCGATCCCGAGCGCGATCCACGCGAGAACGTAGCCGCGCGCGGCGCGTCGGCCGGTGTCGAGGTCGGCGACGAGGTTGTCCCGGATCAAGCGATCGGCGGGATCCGCGGCGGGCAGCGCCTCGATCAGCTGCTCCGCGAGCGCCCACTCATGCGCCTCGATCGCGGTCCCCGCGCCACCGAGCCGCGCACTCGCGGCGCGCGCGGGCCAGCGCCGCACGATCTCCGCATAGCGCGGCAGCGCGAGCGTGAACTGGCGCTGCCGTCGCAGGACCTCCGCGGTCCACAGCGCGACCTCGGGTGCACCGGGCCACGGCGCCGCGGCGAGGGCATCGGCGCGGCGTAGCAGCTCGTCCGTGGGCACGGTGTCCGCTGCGGCGATCAACTGCGCGAACGCGGCGGCCTCGCGCGCGTGCTCCTTGTGCGGTCCGATCTCGGCGCGCAGCTGCTCCGCGCGGCGCGACGCAGCCTGGGCAACCCGAGCGTCGGGCAGCTCGGCCAGGATCCGCTCGTAAAGCACGAGCGCGCGCGCTGGATCGAGCAAGCGGTCCTCGCACGCGCGGGCTGCGCCGAACAGCGCATCGGCGAGCTCGGGCGTGGTGGGCGCCTGCTCGATCTGCGTCACCGCGATGGCGAGCGCCTGCGGATCCTCGGTCGCGAGCCCGTCGATCAACGAGGGCTCCGCGAAGGCGCCCCCCCCCGAGGCGAGCATCAGGATCACCCCCATGGCAAAGGCCATGGCGGTGAGAGCGATCAGTCCTCGCTGACGGTGACCGACTCGCACGCCTTCTCGACGGCGAGGGCGAGATCCTTCACTTCCTTCTCGAGGGTGGCGCCGCACGACGAGTACTCCTTCGCGCCATCCTCCCACGACGCGACCACGACGATCGTCATGTCACCGCTCTCGGCGATGATCGTCCGGCTCGACGCACCCTTGACGTCCTTGATGACCTTGCCCTTGAGGTACGAGGCATAGACCTTCTCGACCGTCGCGGCCCAGTCCTTGGAGACGCACTCGCCGTCGCAGTTGGAGCCGACGTCGAACTTGGTCATGAACCCCATGTCCTTGTCGGGCTTGAGGTTCGCGAAGCTGTCCATCTCCTGCTTCCAGCCCTTGGGCGCGGCGACCGTGTACGTGGTCTTGCTGCGGCCGCGCTTCTCCACGATCTCGCGCTTCTCGAAGGTGACCTTGTCCTTCAGCGACGCGGGGACCAGCGCGTTGACGGCCGCGACATCGAGGGGCTTGGCCTCGCCACCGCCGCCCGCCTTCTTCTTGCCGCCACACGCGACCGCCGCAACACAGATGAGTACGAGTCCGAGCTTATTCATTGTCTGATCCTCCGGTGCCCTCTCCGCGATGAATGCCGAGAGCACGCAATTTCTTGTGCAGGTTAGTGCGTTCGATGCCGAGCGCCTGTGCGGTGCGCGAGATATTCCACTCGAACTCGGCCAGGCGGATACGGATAAATTCGGACTCCACCTCCTCGCGGAACTCCCGGAGGCTCTTGCCGGCGTAACGCCCGAGATCGATGGCGGTCTGAGGGCCCGAGGTGCGCTGCGTGCTCGGAGGCCGCGGGCCGCCGAGGTACGGAGGGAGGTCCTTCTCGCGGATCACCTCGTCCGACATGATCACGAGCCGCTCGACGACGTTGCGCAGCTCGCGGACGTTCCCGGGCCAGTCGTACTGCTTCAAGCGCTCGAGCACGGGCTCGTCCACGGGCTTGTACCCGAGGCCATTCTCGTCACAGCACTCGCGCACGAACGATTCCACGAGCAGCGGGACGTCCTCTCGGCGGTCCTTCAGATCCGGCGAGCGGATCGGCACCACGTTGAGGCGGAAGTACAGGTCCTCGCGGAACGACCCATCCTTGACCATCTGCTCGAGATCGCGATTGGTGGCGGCCACCACGCGGCAATCCGTGCGCAGGCTCTTCTCGCCACCCACGCGCGTGAACTCGCCGGTCTGGAGGACACGCAGCACCTTGGCCTGCGCCGAATGCGCCATGTCGCCGATCTCGTCGAGGAAGATCGTGCCGCCATCGGCCACCTCGAACAGGCCGCGCTTCTTCGCGATCGCTCCGGTGAACGCGCCGCGCTCGTGCCCAAACAGCTCGCTCTCGATCAGCTCGGGCGGGATCGCCGCGCAGTTAACCTTCACGAACGGTCCCGCGGACACCGAGCCATTGCGGTGGATCGCGCGCGCGATCAGCTCCTTGCCGGTGCCGCTGTCGCCGGTGATCAAGATCCGGCTGCGCGTCGGTGCGACCTTCGCGATCTGACGCTTCAGCTCCTGCATCACCGGGGCGTTGCCGAGCAACTCCCATCGCGCATCGACCGCGCGCCGCAAATCGTGGACCTCGCGCCACATCTTGCGTCGCTCGAGTGCATTGCGCGCGGCGACGACGACGCGATTGCGATCGAGCGGCTTCTCCATGAAATCGAACGCGCCCAGCCGGGTCGCGGCAACCGCGTCGTCGATCGTCGCGTGCCCGGAGATCATCACGACCGGGATCTCGGACGTGCGTGAGGACATGCCGTCGTCACCGCGCGACTTGAGCGAACGCAGCAGATCGAGCCCGTTGTCGTCGCCGAGCTTGACGTCGAGCAGGATCAGATCAACCGGGTCGCGCGCGATCACGGTCTCGGCCTCGGCGATCGAGCCGGCCTCGTGAACGACGTGGCCCTCGCCCTCGAGCACCATCCGCAGCGTGCGGCGGATGTTCTTCTCGTCGTCCACGATCAGGATCGGCTCGAGCGTGGGCGGAGCGGCGGCGTCGGTCATGCGTCGGTCCTGTCTGGTCGGTCTGGCCGGTCGGGCGCGGCATCGGCGTGCGGGGCGGCTGCGGGATCGGCG
>JAYVRN010000729.1:0-3618 GCA_043776275.1 Myxococcales bacterium
TCGGCGTTTTTGGTAGCAGTGGTCCGGCCAATTGTTGTAGACGGAGTGGCGTGGCGTGTCCGGACGAAAACCTCCTCGTCGAGATGGTCGAGAAGGCGGTCGATCCGGCCCTGCTGCATGACCTCGAGGTCCACCTCGACTCCTGCGAGGACTGCCGATCGGTCGTCGTCGCCCTCGCGGCGGGTTCGCAGCCGTCGGGATCCCAGGTTCGGCCCGGCCGTGCATGGGTCGGCGTCGATCATCCCGAGCTGCTCGAGACCGAGCGGATCGCGGACCGCTACACGCTGACCTCGGTACTCGGCCGTGGCGGCATGGGCACGGTGTACCTGGCTCTCGACACCACGCTCGGCCGCGAGGTCGCCCTCAAGCTGCACAACGGTGCGGGGAACGCGCGCCTCCATCGTGAGGCGATCGCGATGGCCAAGCTCGCGCACCCCAACGTGGTCAACGTGTTCGATGTCGGCACCGTCGGCGATCGCATGTACGTGGCGCTCGAGTACGTGCCCGGCGAGACGCTGCGGGGCTGGATGAAGACCACGCCGCGGACGTGGCGCGCCGTGATGGCGGTGCTCCTCGACGCGGGCACGGGACTCGCGGCCGCCCACGCCGTCGGCCTCGTCCACCGCGACTTCAAGCCCGACAACGTGCTGGTCGGCGCGGACGGCCGTGCGCGCGTGAGCGATTTCGGCCTCGCGCAGGTCGGTGCGATCGAGGGCGCAGCCACGCGGCGCGCGGCACCGGGGGACATCGCGTTCGCCGAGGGCACTCCGCTGACGGAGACCGGTGCGGTGCTCGGCACGCCCGCGTACATGGCCCCGGAGCAGGCTGCTGGCGAGAGTGTTGACGCGCGTGGCGATCAGTTCGCCTTTTGCCTCGTCGCGTGGGAGTGCCTGTTCGGCATCCGGCCGTTCGCCGGCACCACGCTCGCCGCGATCCAGACCGCGATCGCCGCGGGCGAGCTGCAGCGGCCCACCGGCAACGCCGTCCCCGAGGAGATCGCGCGCGTCCTCGAGCGCGGGCTCGCCGTGGCCCCCAGCGACCGGCACCCCGACATGGCTGCGCTCCTCGCCGCGCTCCGGCGCGCGGCCGCGCCACACCGGGTCCGGCGGATCGCGATCGTCGCGGGCTGCGCGGCGATCCTCGTCGTCGGCGGCTTTGCCACAGCTTCGGCGGTGCGCGCGCATCGCCACGAGGCCTCGTGCGTCGCCGAGGGTGACCAGGTGCGTGCGCTCGTCGGCGATGCCGCCCGCGCAAGGCTCCAGCAGGCGTTCGTGACCACGAAGTCCCCGCTCGCCGCCACCGCCTTCGAGCACACCTTCGCGGTCCTCCAGCGTGCGAGCGCCGCGCTCGGGGACCGGGTGATCGGGGTGTGTCGCGAGGGGGACGCCTCGCCGCTCGCATCCGCGCGGAGAACCTGCCTCGCCGCGCGGACGAGTCAGCTCGCACAGCTCGTCGAGACGCTCGGCACCGCCAACGCGTCGCTGGTGCAGCGCGCCACGGACGCCGCATGGTCGTTCTACGACGCGCACCCCTGCAACGATGCGGTCGCGCGCACGACCCGGCCCGTCGCCGACGTCACCGCGCGGGAGCTCGGGCGGATCAAGGCGATCTCGAATGCGGGCCAGTACAAGCAGGCCGTCGCCGCGAGTACGGCCCTGCTCGGGCAGGTCGCCGGCAGCGACGTCGAGCTCGACGTCCGGCTGACCCTCGCGAACGCCCAGACGCACCTCGCACCCAAGGCCGCCACCGAGGAGCTGCACCGGGTGCTCGCGCTCGCGGAGGCACAGGGCCGAGATCTCGAGGCCGCGATCGCCCTCGATCAGCTCGCGCACACCGCTGGCGTCGATCTGCACGACTACACCGCCGCGCACCGGTTCACCGACCTCGCGCGCGCAAAGCTCGTTCGCCTTGGCAGCGACAACCTCGCGATCCACGGCAAGGTGCTGTCCACCGAGGGCCAGATCTTCGAGGACGAGAACCGCATGGGTGAGGCCGAGGCCGATCTGCGCAAGGCGATCACCGCCTTCGAGGAGGTGTTCGGCTCCGATCACCCGAACGTCGGCATGATGTACGGCTCGCTCACCCAGGTGCTGCGGTACCAGTCCAAGGACAAGGACGCAGCCGTCACCGCCGCGAAGGCGCTCCAGATCCTCGAGGGCGCGCTCGGCGCGGAGCACCCGAACACCGCCGGCGCGCGCATGACCTATGCGCAATCGCTGACGGACGCCCACGAGTACGCGAAGGCGCGCGAAGAGCTGCTGAGGGCAGACGCCGTGTTCGCGCGGGTGTTCGGCGAGGTGCACCCCGTGCGTGCCGCGGCGCTCGCGAACCTCGGTGGCGTCGAGCTCGCGCTCAAGAACTTCGAGCCGGCGCGCGCGGCATTCAGCCACGCGAGAGAGATCATCGAGGCGGCCGAGGGACCCGGCGCGCGCGGCGTCTCGGGCGCACGGCTCGACACCGCGCGCGCGCTCGCTGGGCTCGGCCGCTGGGACGAGGCCGAGGTCGAGGTCAAGCAAGCGATCGGCGTGCTCGAGGCGCTGGGCGCCGACGGCGAGCCGTGGTTGCCGAGCGCGCTGCTCTCGCTCGCCGAGCTCCACCTCGATCGCAAGCGCCCTGCCCTCGCGATCCCGCCGGCCGAGCGCGCGCTCGCGATGCTCGAGACCCGCTCGGATGACGATGCGCCTTCGCACCTCGCGGACGCGCGCTTCGACCTCGCACGTGCGCTGTGGGACACCGGCGGCGATCGCACGCGCGCCCGCGCACTCGCCGATCTCGCGCGCACGCATCCCAGCGACGACAGCCGCGCCGAGATCGAGGCGTGGCGCGCGGCGCACGCGGCACCCTAGCGGGACACGCGGCGCCTGCGACGTTGCGACCACGTCTGGTCGACTGTGTCTTGGCGAGGCTCGGCTTGCCCACGCCCTGATCTCCGTCCAACCCGCTGTACCGCAGAAATCTCGGATCTGTTACCTTGCGCGCCTCATGAGCCAACGTAAGTTCACCAAGCGCAAAGCCGCCACGCCGGACCTCGCCTCCGCCACGCCCGACCAGCTGAAGATGTCCCAGCGCCAGCGCGAGCGCTCCAACCGCGCGCTGCTCAAGCGGCGCCGGCAGAAGTCCGGGCAGTAGCCACGGCCCAGCTGGCGAGGACGACGACGCCCTGTCAGTTGCTGATCGACGGCGTCGGTCGGAGCAACTCCGGCCCCTCGAAGCACGCTGATCGAGCGTGAACCTCGCGCGGCCAGCTACGACCTCCGCCACTGCCAACAGCACCGGCCGCCGTATCGGATCACCTCACCGCGTGTCGTCTTCCACCGGGAGCCACGTCGAGAGCGGCTGCATCCAGCGATCGCCTTCGCGGATGGCCTCCACGAAGTCATCCCAGTAGCCGAGCACAGCCTCGTAGTAGCTCGCGCCTCCCTCGGGGAACATCCTCACCGCGTGTCGCGGGGTGTCGCCCGTCACGGCGCCCCACACGAAGCCTCCGCACGCGCTCGGATCTTCGTTGGCCGTCGCGAGCATCAGCGAGTACGTCGACCCGAGGCCTGGATCACCGAGCTCCGCGTCGAGGTACCCGATCCGCTCCCTCGCGCTCTGGCTGGACGCGGCCGACACGAC
>JAYVRN010000730.1:0-3617 GCA_043776275.1 Myxococcales bacterium
CGCCCATCCGTCGGGGGTCCTGCGCATCACGAGCGTCAGCGTGCCGTTCTCGGTCACCGTGGTCGTGCCATCGGTCAGCTCGCGCGTCATGGTGGCCACCGCGTACGCCGCCTCGAGACCGAGTGCGACGACCTGCACGTCTTTGAGCCGGATGTGGATCTGGCCGGCCCGGGCGATCCGGTCCTTGAGGTAGGCCTCCACCGAGCTCCAGCCGATCATGGTCTGGCCCTCCTGCACGACGACGACATCGAGGTCGCGGGCGTACAGCTTCGCGAGCGCATCCACGCTACGGATCTCGTAGCCCTGACGCCACTGTTCGATCGTCGCCTTCACCGCGGTGACCACCTCCTTGGGCGTGGTCGCTCCGGGGCCGACGGGGTCCCGCGCCTTGCCACCGGGACATCCCGCGATGAGGATCGCGAGGCTGATCACGAGGCTGCGCATGGGGCGTGTGTAACACGGCCTCACGAGGGTGATCGAACGCCGCTGTTCGGTTAGTGTCCGCGCATGACCGAGATCGTCTGGCTCCACGCTCGCGAGGTCCTTGATTCCCGTGGCAACCCCACCGTCGAAGCCGAAGTGGGTCTCGATGGCGGCGCCCTCGGCCGTGCGATCGTGCCCTCCGGCGCGTCGACGGGCGAGTACGAGGCGCTCGAGCTGCGCGACGGCGATGCCGGCCGGTTCCTCGGCAAGGGCGTGCTCAAGGCCGTGGACCACGTCCGCGACATCATCGCACCCACCCTGATCGGCATGGACGCCACCGACCAGTCCGCGGTCGATGCCGCGCTGCTCGCGCTCGATGGCACCCCCACCAAGTCCCACCTCGGCGCGAATGCGATCCTCGCCGTCTCGATGGCCACGGCGCGCGCCGCGGCGCTCGGCCACGACCTGCCGCTCTATCGCTACCTTGGTGGCGTGGGCGCGGTGACCCTGCCCGTGCCGCTGATGAACGTCATCAACGGCGGCGCGCACGCGGACAACAACCTCGACATCCAGGAGTTCATGATCGTCCCCGCGGGGTTCGATCATTTCGAGGATGCGCTGCGTGCGGGTGTGGAGGTGTTCCACAACCTGAAGAAGCTGCTGTCGAGCCGCGGCAAGGCGACCAACGTCGGCGACGAGGGCGGCTTCGCACCGAGCCTCGACAACGCGGACGAGGCGCTCACGCTGCTCCTCGAGGCGATCGGCAAGGCCGGGTACAAGGCCGGCGAGCAGATCTTCCTCGCGCTCGACGTCGCCGCGTCGGAGTTCTGGGACAAGGACAAGAAGTCCTACGACTACGAGGGCAAGCACATGACCTCGGCGGAGATGGTCGAGATGTATGCCGGCTGGGTCGGGAAGTACCCGCTGATCTCGATCGAGGATGGCCTCGATCAGGATGACTGGGCCGGCTGGAAGGCGTTGACCGACAAGCTCGGCGCCAAGACCCAGATCGTGGGCGACGATCTGTTCGTGACCCAGACCGCGCGCCTCAAGAAGGGCATCGAGATGGGGGTCGCGAACTCGATCCTCGTCAAGGTCAACCAGATCGGCAGCCTGACCGAGACGCTCGATGCCGTGCGCACCGCACAGCACGCCCGCTACACGGCGGTGATCTCGCACCGCTCCGGCGAGAGCGAGGATTCGTTCATCGCCGATCTCGCGGTCGCCACCAATGCCGGCCAGATCAAGACCGGCTCCGCGTCGCGCTCCGATCGGATCGCCAAGTACAACCAGCTGCTGCGGATCTCCGATCAGCTCGGCGATGACGCACGGTTCGCCGGCGCCGGCGTGTTCCGGAGATGACCGAGCCGCACCGATCGATTCCGCCCGCCGCGAACCCAGGACGGAATCTCCTCGCCGTCCTCGCCCTCCTCGTCGCGGCGTGCGGCTCCTCCAAGCCCGCGGGCCCGCCCGCGCCCAAGCCGCTCGCGGCCGATGCCCCGCTACCGGACAGCTGCAAGGCCAGCGAGGACTGCGCCCTCGTGCAAGCGTGCTGCGGCTGCACTGCCGGCGGCAAGCAGATCGCGATCCGCGCCGATGCCGTCTCGAGCTTCGAGGCCGGTCGCCCCGGACGCTGCGCGGGCAACATGTGCGCGCAGATGATCAGCACCGACGCGAGCTGCGACGCTGAGGCCGTGTGCGGTAGCAACGGCCGCTGCAACGTCGCGCCGCACATGCAGCACGAGTAGTTGGGGACGGTTTCAACTTGAGCAACTTGCGATCGCGAAGCGTGTGAAATGACACGCGCTAGGGTCGGGCACCCGGCCTCGACGGTTCGGAGTTGGGCGGAGTTGGGCGGAGTTGGGCGGAGTTGGGGACGGTGTCAACTTGAGCAACTTGCGATCGCGAAGCGTTTGAAATGACACGTGGCGGAGTTGGGGACGGTTTCAACTTGAGCAACTTTCGGTCGCGAAGCGTTTGAAATGTCACGCGCCAGCGTCGGTCGCGCCGGCTAGCGACATGCGGACACTGGGACTTGGTTCAACTTGCGATCAGGAGGCGCGGGTGCGGGTTGTGTTGTTTCGAGCACTTCCCGATCGCAAGTTGCTCAAGTTGAAACCGTCCCCAACTCCTTGGGCCGCAGCAGCACCGGGTACAGCGCCAGCATGCCCCACGGGAACAACCCGATCGGCAGCGCGATCACGAGCCCGAGGTGAAACACGATGCCGGTCGCGATCCACAGCCAGCGCAGGCGGAGACGATTGATCCACTTGCGCAGCACGCCCGGTCGATCCGCGGTCTCGGCGCAGTACAGCCAGACGAGGTAGAGCGGCGCCGAGAGCTCGAACAGGAGGGTCGCCGCGGTCGCGACCTGGGTCACGGGGATCACGGAGCTGACCCAGGCGGGGTCGAAGCGCGCGAAGTGCGGATCGGTGAGCGCGTTCGCGAGCGCCATGAAGCCGCCCTGTGGGCCCCACTCGGCACCGCTCTTGTTCATCCCCGCCGAGCAATAGATCCACAGCAGCTGGAACAGCAGGAGATACCTCGGCCAGGCGGGGACGAGCGCGGGCATCGGGCGCTTGATCAGCCGCCGCAGCCAGGCATCGAGGGACCACTTCGCGTGGCATCCCGAGAGCGCGAGGATCACGAGCACGAGGCGCAACACGACCTGGATCCCACGATCGGAGTCCGGGCACAGGAACGCGAGCTGCGCCATCGTCACCGCCAGCGTCACGCACGCGAGCCGGGTAGCCAGCCCCACGAGCACACAGCCCGCGGCGATCACGGCCACGAGCCACAACGTCGGGCCGAGGCCCGCATCGAGGATCTCGGTCGCGAACCCACCGCTCGCCATCGCATAGCCCTCGGGGGCCGCCGTGTACATCGGCGTCATCACCCCGAGGTGCGCGAGGTTCAACAGATCCGCGAGCAACGCGAGGCCCACGTACATGCGCACGAGAGCGAGGGCCGTGGCCGGCTCGCGCTGATCCCACAACGCGACCCATGCTCGCCACGCCCGCCTCATCGGCCACCTCGTTGCTCGCGTCGCTGCCAGTCGCGCCGCCGCCCCCGCTGCCCGCCGCGTCGCTCCCTCCGCTGCCCGCCGCGCTCGCGCACGATCGGCATCACGAACTTCCCGGTGCTCCGCGCCTCGCCGTCCTCGATCTCGATGCGCTCGAACCACAGCCGAGCGG
>JAYVRN010000731.1:0-12574 GCA_043776275.1 Myxococcales bacterium
GCGCGGCGGACCCCGACCCGCGGCGCGCGAGGATCGAGAGCTGGCGCGGCGACGAGCCGAGCCCGGCCGCGGCCGAGGCGGCCACGGCGAGCGCGGCGAACCCGGAGGCCGAGGAGGCGAGCCCCGAGGCGGTGGGGAACTCGTTTCTGCTCGTGACCCGGGCCCGCGACGCGAGCTTCGCCTCGGCTCGGATCAGATCGAGAAAGCTGCTGGTCCGCGCGGTCTCACCCGGGCCGGCAGCGGTGCCGTCGAGCATCAGCTCGTCGGCGGCGAGCGAAGGATCGAACGTGACGGTGGTCTCGGTGACCAGCGCGCTGAGGGTCAACGACAGCGAGCCGGCGGCGGGGAGGTTCCGTTCCGCATCGCGCTTGCCCCAGTACTTGACGAGCGCGATGTTGGCGCACGCACGCGCCGTGGCCGTGCTCACGCGGCAGTCCCGGCGCCGCCACCGACGGTCGCGACGAAGCCGGTGACGCCGACGTTCTTCCACTCGGTGAGCACCGCTTGCTCTCGCTCGCGCGGGGCGATCGCGATCACAGCGCCGCCTCCACCTGCGCCGGTGAGCTTCGCACCGTATGCGCCCGAGACCCGCGCGGCCTCGCACAGGGAATCGAGCTGCTCGGTCGAGACGCCGAGCTCGGACAGGAGGCCGTGTGCGCGGTTCATCGCGGCGCCGAGCCCGACGAGATCCTTGGCGAGCAGCGCGGTGGTGCCGGTATCGGTCAGCGCGCCGAGCGCGCGCAGGCGCGGATCGTCGGCGGAGCTCGCGGTCGCCTCGGCCACGCGCTCGACCATCGCGGACGTCGTGCGTGGTGCACCGCTCGGCCCCACGAGCACGCGCAGCGAGGGGCTCGCGAACGAGCGCAACCCGGTGGTCTTGCGGAACACGCCGATGCCGCCCGCGATCGCGAGGGCGACATCGACGCCGCTCGGCTTGCCGTGCATCAGTGCCTCGCTGGCGGAGGCGGCGGCGTTGATCTCTCTCGCGTCGAGCTTGCGCTTCGCGTGCGTCAACAGGGCCCGAGACACCGCGACCGCGAGCGCCGCCGAGGACCCGAGGCCGGCGCCGGGCGGGATCTGCGCGTCTCCGACGAGCGAGACCGTGGGGCGCCCGAGCCCGAGCGAATCAACGATCGCGAGCAGCGAGCGCGCGACCGGGTGGTCGTCGGTCGCCGTGACCTTGAGGCTCCACGCGGGGATGTCGATGCGTAGCGAGCCGCCCGCCGGCGTGGGGACGGCGGCGATGGTGACCCCGCGATCGAGCGCGGCGGCGAGGGCAGGGAATCCGTAGACGACGGCGTGCTCTCCAAGGAGGATGATCTTGCCGAGGCCGATCGCCGTCATGGTGTGGAGGAGGGGCCAGGGGTGGATCCGGACGGTCCGGGCAGGGCAACCAGATCGTCGAGGAACTCGCGCAGGGGCGCGCCGAGGTGACGCGGGGCGCGCGCGAGATCGGTGACGGACGCAGAGCCCGTGAGCAGGCACACCGCCCGGATCGATCCGACGATCTGCGCGATCAACTCGGTGACCGCCGCCTGACCACCGGCACGCTGGGCTCGCAGCATCGGTGCCGCCATCCCACCCGCGCGGGCGCCGAGCGCGAGCGCGCGCGCGACGTCGTACCCGGTGCGCATCCCGCCCGATGCGATCGTGACGAGGCCTGCGCGCGCACACGCGACGACGGAGACCGCCGTCGGCAGCCCCCAGTCCCACAGCTCGGTTCCGAGCGCGGCGGCCTCGCTCCCTGCCGTGGCGCGCACCGCCTCGACCGCGACCCAGCTGGTTCCACCGGCACCGGCGACGTCCACCGTGTGCACGCCGATGCTTGCGAGAGAGCGGGCGGCGGCGGAGGACAGCCCGCATCCGGTCTCCTTCACGACGATCGGCATCGGCGAGGCGTCGATGATCCGCGCGATCCCGTCGCGGACCCCGCGGAAGTCGCGGTCCCCGTTGACCTGGATCAGCTCCTGTCCGGGGTTCAGATGGATCGCGAGCGCATCGGCACCGATCCGCTTCGCCAGCTCGATCACGCGCGCGGCGCCCATGGCGAGCGCCTGCACCGCGCCAACGTTGCCGAGCAGCACCACATCGGGCGCCACGTCGCGGACCTGATAGCTCGCGGTCAGCTCGGGATGCTCGTCCATCGCGCGCTGCGAACCCACGCCGAACGCCACGCCGGCGGCCTGGGCGGCGCGAGCGAGGTCGCGGTTGACGGCGGCGGCGTCGGCGGTGCCCCCGGTCATCCCGGTGATGAGGAGCGGCACACGAAGCGGCCTACCGACCAGCTCGGTGTCGAGATCGATCTCGTCGAGCGAGAGCTCGGGGAGCGCCTGATGGATCAGGTGCACGTGCTCGAGCAGCGTCGACTTCACGAACTCGGCGCGGCCCGATGCCGCCACCTCGAGGTGGTCGGCCTTGCGTTTCGCGATGTCGGGCTCGCTGGGGTCGACGGGCACGAGACGTCTGTACCACGGACGACGTCGATCTCGGGCTCAGCCGTAGATCGCGTACAGGATCGCGGCCACGGCGCCAGCGACCACCACGAGGAACCATGGGTCTCTCAGCATCGCCTCCGTGGGGCTGTCGTCCTTGGGGCGCCACAGCGCGAGGGCCAGGAATCGCAGGATCCCGAGCCCCACGAACGGCGCGCTGATGACGAGCTGCTCGCTGCCGAAGGTCTGCATCGTGTGCGCGTCCTGCGTGTAAGCGACGTACGCGGTGCAGGTCGCCGCAGCGAGGACGTACATCGCGATCCGCAGCGTCGGGAGCGAGTAGCCCACGAGGGCCGCGCGCGTGGCCTTGGGATCGCCGCTGCGCTCGGCCCACGCCAGCTCGTGCGCGCGCTTGCCAAAGCCAAGCAAGGTCGCGAGGAGTGCGGTGCAGATCAGGAGCCAGCCGGAGGCGGGGACCGCGATCGCCGCCGCGCCCGCGAGGACCCGGAGCAGGAAGCCGCTCGCGATCAGGCTGACGTCGAGAAACGCGACCTGCTTGAGCTTGAGGCTGTACGCGACGTTCTGGCCCAGGTACGCCGCCGCGTACACGGCGAGCTTCCAGCTGATCGCGAAGCAGCCCGCGAGTGAGACCACCGCGAGGATCGCCGCCCAGATCAGCGCCGTCCGCTCCGACAGCTGGCCCGCCGCGATCGGACGGAATCGCTTGCGCGGGTGGGCGCGATCCGCCTCGACGTCGCGGACGTCATTGAACGCGTAGACCGCGCCCGAGAGCAGGCAGAACGCGAGCACGGCGGCGGCCGATCGCCACACGTAGCTCGGCTCGTTCAGGTGCTGCGCGAACACCAGCGGCGCGGCCACGAACACGTTCTTCACCCACTGCTGCGGGCGAAGCGTGCGAACGAGGCCGAGGGCAGGGCTCACGCGGCGAGACGATGTCGACGGCGACGGCGCAGGCCCACGAAGGAGGCGCCGACGAGCAGGAGCCCGCCCGCGCCGTTCGTGGTCGAGCAGCCGCCGCCGCTGTCCTTGGAGGCCGGGGACATCGACGCTGCATCGCCCTTGGGGGCGCCCGCGGCGCCCGCGGGGGTGGGGGGATCGAACAGGAACTTCAGGTTGTCCTTCTCCGCCACGAAGTCTTTGACGGCGTCGTTCGTGCAGCTCTGGATCTGCTCGCGCACACACGTGACGAACACCTCTTTGCGACACTGTGCGCTGTTGCCAGCCGGCGGCGTTGTTGCCGCGCTGCCCGCTGCCGCGCTGCCGGAGCCTGTAGCCGCGCTGCCGGAGCCTGTAGCCGCGCTGCCTGCTTCGGCGGTCGCGCTGCCCGAGCCGGCTGCGCTGCCGGCCGTCGCGGTCGCGCTGCCCGAGCCAGCGGCGCTGCCGGCCGTGGCGGTCGCGCTGCCAGAGCCAGCTGCGCTGCCGGCCGTGGCGGTCGCGCTGCCCGAGCCAGCCGCGCTGGCCGATCCAGCCGCGCTGGCCGATCCCGCCGAGGCAGCTGATCCATCGTTGCTCGGCGCCGGAGCTGGCGCTTCGGGCGCGGGCGCAGCGTCGCCGCACGCCTTGGACTTCTCCTCGATACAGTCCGCGGGCTCCTCGAAGTTGATCATGCAGTTCGAGACTGCGATGAACGGCGCGCGGCAGCCCTCGCGCTCGCTCTCGACGTTGTGGAACGCGCACGAGGCGAGCTTCTTGACCACGGCCTTGCCGTCCTTGCCGACGAGCTTCTTGGTCTCGAACTTCGGCTCGCCCTGGCCGAGCACGGGCTTGCCATTCGCGTCGAGCTTGGGCTTCATGTTCTCGTCGAGCTCGGGCTCGCCGGGCAGCAGCACCGGCGCCCCCTTGTCGTCGAGCACGGGGGCCTCGTAGTCGAGGGGATCGCCTGCCGCATCCACCAGCGGCAATTCGCCGACCAGGATGATCGCGCGCTCCGGGTGGAGGATGTCGCCGTTCATCTGCTTGACCGTCCACGCCGCGATCGCCTTGTTCGCGCAGATCGCCTGGGCCGGGTCGGCCGACTTCGGGTTCGGCTTGCAGGTCGAGACGTCGAAGAACAGCTGCTGGCAGGCGGTCAGGTCGTTCTCCAGCTCTTCTTTCGGCTTCTGCGGCGGATCACCCGGCTTGGGAGCTCCAGGCTTGGGCCGGCAATCGGCGAACTTCCGGATCGTCGGCTTGTTCTCGATGTCCTTGAGCGGACGTCCGACCGCATCGACGAGCTGGATCTCCGCGATCGAGACCTTGGTCTCTTCGACGCCGTTGGCCACGATCTCGACGAGGTTCATCACCGGGGCCACGCGCTCGGCCTCGGGGACGACGGTCAGCGCCGGCACGTAGGTGATCACCAGCAGCGCGACGATCATCGTCAACAAGAACGGGATCGTCGCCCACATCACTTCGGTGATCGGTCTGTTGAACTTGACGCTCGTCAGGAACAGGTTGAGCCCGACGGGCGGGTGCAGGTACCCGACCTCGAGGTTTAGCAGGAAGATCACGCCGAGGTGGTACGGGTCGATGCCGTACGCGCGCGAGATCGGGGCGATCAGGGGCACCACGACGACGATCGCCGAGAAGATGTCCATGACCGTGCCGACGATCAGCAGGATCACGTTGATCGCCAGGAGGAACGCGATCTTCGAGCTGACATGAGCCTGGGTCCAGGCGATCAGCTTCTTGGGGACCTCGGCGTTGACGATGAAGTCGGTGAGCGCGGTCGAGCACAGGATGATGAGGAAGATCGCGCCGATCATCGCCATCGCCTCGTAGCTGATGGCCCACATCCCCTTGAGCTTGATCATCCGGTAGATCACGATCTCGAGGATCACCACGTAGACCACGGTGAGCGCCGCGATCTCCGGCAGACCGAAGCCCTTGGCGAGACCGAGGATGACGCCGAATGGGATGAACAGCTCGGGCAGTGCGCGGAGGAAGCTCCTCCCGAGCTCGCCCATCTCGAACTTCTGCCGCGGCAGCTTCTTCACGACGGCGACGGTCACCGCGACGGCGGACAGCATCCCGATCAGCACGAGGCCCGGGACGATGCCGGCGAACAGGAACCGCTCGGTCGCCCACACGCCAAGCTTCTTTTCTTCCTCGGACTGGATCAGGCCGTAGACCGTGCCGTAGATGAACAGCGGCAGCGCGGGTGGGAACAGCAGGCCGACCGAGCCGGTGCCCGCGATCAGGCCCATCGAGAACCGCTGCGGATAGCCGTTGCGGACGAGCGCGGGCATCAGCACGCCGCCGAGCGCGATGATCGTGACGCCCGAGGCGCCGGTGAACACCGTGAACAGCGAGCAGGTGAGGATCGTGACGATCGCGAGGCCGCCGGGCATCCAGCCGAGCATCGCGTTGGCGAACCGCACCAGGCGATCGGCGGTCTTGGCCTCGGCCAGGATGTAGCCCGCGAAGATGAACAGCGGGATCGTCGAGAGCACCTCGATCTCGTCACGGCCGCTGGTGCCGAACAGCTTGTTGATCGCGCCGTCGAAGCCGATCGTGAAGCCACGGGCGGAGAAGTACGACCCGAGGGCGGTGCCCGCGAGCATGATCGTGAACAGCGGTGCGCCGCTGATGAACACGAGGGCCAGGAGGATGATGAGTAAGGTCTGCATATCAGTGCCCCGACCTCATCTTCTCGGGTGGCGTCTTGCGTCGGAGGATGTAGTCCACGTCGATGATCGTGTGGAGCACGGTGTGGAGAATGATCAGAAAGCCGCCGATCGGGATCAGCCACGCGATGCGCACGCGAGAGATCACCTTGTCCTCGGAGGCGAACTGCTGCTCGTTGGTGATGTTGTGGAATCCCGACCGAATGAACAGGACGACCATGAAGATCACGAACAGCGACAGCAGCACCTTCAGGAACAGCCGCGCGCGCGGGGACATCCGCCGCGAGATCAGGTCCATCGAGAGGTGCTTGGCCTGGTGGCTGGCGAACGCGCCCGCGAGCATGGCGATCGCGAACGTGCCGGCGCGGATCACGTCGTCCTTGAACGGCACGTGGATGTGAGCGAACCGGTCGAGCAGGGCGTGACTGGCGGCGGTCAGGATCACGATCGACATGATCGTGACCAGCACGACCTGCTCGGCGACGCCGATGCCGTTGTCGATCTTGCGGACCATCGCGGACAGCGGGCCATCGTCGGGGTAGGTGATCGCACCGCGGAGATCGACCGCGCTCGCGCGTGGCTCGGGCTCGATCGCCTCTTGCTTGCGCGTCGCCGGGATGTCGGCGTCGCCGGTCGGCACCGCGTCCTTGGCTGACTTTGCATCGGCCTTGGCGTCGGCCTTGTCAGCCTTCGCCTCAGCTTTCGCCTCGGCCTTGTCGGCCTTCGCCTCGGCTTTGTCAGCCTTCGCCTCGGCTTTGTCAGCCTTCGCCTCGGCCTTGTCGTCGGCCTTTGGCGCAGGCTTGGACCCCTCGTCCTCGGGTTCGTCGGTCACGGCCCAATCGTAGGGGCGGCAGCGCGCCGCTTTCAATCCAGGGTGCCGAAAAAGCAAAGACCCGGAAGCATTTAGCCACCGGGCCGTCGCGTCGTCGGGTGTGTTCTAGCTACTTCGCCGCGGGGGCGGTTGGTGCCGCCTTCTTGTTCTTCGCGCGGAACTCGTCCCGGTACTTGATGACCGCGTCGAGATCGTCCTGCGAGTAGACCTTGCCGATCAGCTGCTTCTGGACCTCGAGCGAGTTCTTGGTGAACTCGTCGACCATGGCGACCGGCGTCTGGATCACGGTGACGCCCTTCTTGATCATCGTGGCCTTGGCATCCTCGTTCGCCTTGCGGATGACCTTGCGGAGCTTCTTCGAGCTCGCCTTGCCGATCTCCTCGAGCGACTTGGCGTCCTCGGGGGTCAGCTTCTTCATCGACTCGAGCGAGACGACCGTCGCGCCGATCGCGAAGCTCATCGGCATCGAGGTCATGAACTTCACCTTCGAGTACCACTGGAGCGCCACTGCGGCGACGGGCGAGCCGTAGGCCGCGGTGATGCGACCGGACGTCAGGCTGGCGTCGACCTCGGGCACGCCCAGCGGCACGCCGTTGAGCGACAGCTTCTTGAACATCGCGCCGACCAGCTGGTCATCGCCCCACTGCCAGATCTTCTGGCCCTTGAGGTCCGCCAGCGACTCGATCTTGGTCTTCGAGAGGAAGTACACCCAGCCGACCTCGCCGCGATCGTTGAGCTTGAAGCCCTTCTTCTCGAACCGCTTCTGGAACGACGGCCACATCTTGTCCGCGACGTAGTCGACCTCCTCGGCGCTCGAGAACAGCATCGGGACCTCGAGCACGCGGATCGACTCGTCGATCATCGCGAGACCGATCGAGGTCACCGCGGCGCCATCGAGCTGGCCGAGCTTGATCTTGCGAACGAAGTCGCGCTCGTCACCCTGCTGCCCACCCTCGAAGTACTTGAGGGTGACGCGACCGGCGGTCTTCGTCTTGATCTCGTCGGCGGCCTTGTCCAGCACCGCCATCCACGGGCTCCCCGAGGGGGCCAGGGTGGCGAGACGGATCTCGATTCCATCCGCGCTTGCCGGGCGCGCGGAGTTCGCGAGCAGGCCGAGCGCGGCAACAGCACCTAGTCCCAGTACCTTGGTCATCCGGATCATTGGAAGAGCTCCTTTTCGTGCGAGAGATACCGCCGCGCCTTGCGATGCGCGACCTCGTTGGCGAGACGCTGCTCGGGCCACACCGACGGTGCGGTCTCGAGCACTTGCTTCAGCTGGTCGTGGAAGAACTTGCGGTCATTGGTCGC
This sequence comes from Myxococcales bacterium, assembly GCA_043776275.1. Classification (GTDB taxonomy): domain Bacteria; phylum Myxococcota_A; class Polyangia; order Haliangiales; family Haliangiaceae; genus JABFXX01. The sequence goes on from JAYVRN010000731.1 coordinate 8,199, forward strand.
GAGGCCCACGCGGTACGCCATCAGCGTGCGCGCGAGCAGGAACTTGTTGTCGGTGACCTTCAGGGCCATCTCGAACATCGCGCGACCCTTGTCCGGATCGCCGCCGAGCGCCTTGCCGCGGGCGGTGTAGACCATGCCGAGCACCACGTACGGCAGCGCGGCGTGGGACTTGTTCGCGGGGGCACCCTGCTTGGTGTCGATCTCGATCACCCGGTTGATGATCGCCTCGACGGTGGGCAGGTACGCGATCATCTCGATGCGCGTCAGGTTGTGGTTGATGATCGAGCCGAGTGCGGCGCCGGCGAACAGGAGCGGGAACCGCTTGCCCTTCCCGGTGTCCTTGATCAGCTTGGTGACCACGTCCTGGTTGTCGGCGAAGATCTCCTTCTGCCAGCGGCTGCCCAGGGTCTTCAGCGAGTAGTTCAGGCAGCGCGTGAAGATGTGGGTCGCGCGCGTGTTGTTGTAGTCGATCGCCTCGAGGTCCTTCTTGAACTTCGCGACCTCCCAGTCGTCCTCGACGAAGGCGGTGCCGTACTGGCAGTAGCCCTCGGTGAGGATCTTCACCAGGCGCTCGTTATCGGGATCCACGATCCAGAAGCTCTCGACGGTCTTGAGCGCGCCCGGGATCGCCTGGCGCGCGAGCTCGTAGTCGGCCTCCTGCTGGATGCTCGGCTGCCCGCGCTGGAGGACCTTCGACGTGGTGTTGACCGTGATCTTGCCGATATCGCAGCCGGACGCCCCGACGGAGACGCTGGTCGCGAGAACCAAAGCTAGAAATGACGCTGCGCGCATGGACGGATGGTCCCCCTTCAGACGATGTCGCCGGCCCTACATTCACCCGGCCGTGCGGTGAGGCCGAACGCTAAGTCAGCGAAAGGCGAGAGTCAATCGACGGCGCGAGTGGAGTAGAGTGCCTTCCCATGAGGTTTCCCGCCGGCAGGCTCGTGCTGGCTGGCATCGCGCTGGTGTCCTGCGATGCCGGTCGGTCGCACGAACATCGCCGTGATCCGGGCGCTCTGGTGGTCGCCGAGGCGGCCGGCGTGATCGGCCTCGATCCGATCCGCGTGACCGACAGCGAGTCGATCGAGGTGGGCGAGCTGCTGTTCGAAGGCCTCGTCCGCTGGAAGCCGGGTACCACCGACATCACCTCGGGCCTCGCGACCTCGTGGAAGGCCGAGCCCGACGGGATGACGTGGCGGTTCGAGCTGCAGACCAACGTGGTGTTCCACGATGGGACGCCCTTCGATGCCAACGCCGTGAAGTTCTCGTTCGAGCGCCTGCTCGATCCGAAGCACCCCAACTACATCAAGGGGGAGGACGGCCGGTACTGGCGCAGCCTCCTCAAGGACGTCGCGAAGGTCGTGGTGATCGACGCCCACACCATCGAGATCAAGACCTCGCGCCCGTACGCGCCGCTGGTCGGCGACGTCGCGATGTTCCCGATCGTCTCGCCGGCCGCGGTCGGGCAGTGGGGCGATGCGTTCAAGGATCATCCGGTCGGGACCGGTCCATTCGCGTTCGAGAGCTGGACGCGCGGCGAGCAGGTGGTGGTCCATCGGTTCGATCGGTACTGGGGCAAGGCGCCCGCCCTCGATCGCATCGTGTTCCGCGTGATCATCGATGCGCGCCAGCGGCTGGTCGAGCTCGAGTCCGGATCGGTCGATGTGGCGACCTCGATCCTCCCCGACGAGCAATCGTTCGTGGAGCTCCACCCGGATCTCGTCCTCAAGTCGACTCCCGGCAATGACATCAGCTACCTCGCGTTCAACTCGCAGCACCCGCCGTTCGACGACATACGGGTCCGCCGCGCGGCGAGCTTCGCGATCAACAAGGAGCCGATCGTCAAGCTCGCCTACCAGGGGCGCGCGATCGCCGCGGACGGTCCGTTGCCACCCACCCAGTGGGGCTATCACAAGCCCGCCACCCGCTATCCGTACGACCTGGTCGCGGCGCGCAAGCTGCTCGCCGCGGCGATCGCGGACAAGCGCTTCGACCCCGACCGCGTCTACAAGCTGTATTCGTTGTCGACGCCGCGGCCGTATCTCACCCAGCCGGAGCGGGTGGCGCGGTTTCTCCAGGCCGCGCTCGCGCAGGTCGGGATCAAGACCGAGCTCGTGCTCCAGCCGTACAGCGAGCACAAGCGCGCGGTCGAGGCCGGCGAGCACGACCTCGCGGTGTTCGGCTGGGTCGGGGATACCGGCGATCCGGACAACTTCCTCTACGTGCTGTTCCACTCCGACAACGCCCAGGTCGGCGCTGCGCAGAACATCGCGTTCTACCGCGTGCCCGGCGTCGATGCGCTGCTCACCGATGCGCAGGGCGCGAGCGACGAACCGACGCGCTCGGGCATGTACGCCGCGGTCCAGGATCGGATCGCCGCCGACGCCCCGTGGGTGCCGCTCGCACACTCCGAGCTGGTGGTCGCCGCCCGGGCCGAGCTCGAGGGCCTGATCCTGTCGCCTCGTGGTCATCCGATCTATCCCTTGCTCCGCCGCGCGGAGCCACCATGAGCGCCGTCCGCCCCCGGATCTCCACGAAGGCGCCCGCGAACCCGCGGATCGTCAAGCCGGCGCCCGTGCCGAAGCTGCGGCTCCGGCTGCGCAGCAAGCTCGTGATTGCGATGGCGTTCGCCGGCCTGGTGCCGGTGCTGATCGTCGCCGTGCTCGCCACCCGTGTGATCCTCTCGAGCCTCGAAGCGGGCCTGCGCGATGACGCCCGCCGCCAGCTCACCGTCGGGCTCAACCTCGTGCTCCGCGCGGTGGAGCGGATCGGCGACGAGAACGTGCAGATGTCGGAGTCGCTCGAGCTCGCGGCTGCGATCGGGCAGGGCCCGGGCGCACTCGAGGCGTGGATCGCGCACGAGGGCGTCCACGTCCCGTCGGCGCGCTTGCAGCTGATCGATGCCAACGGCCTCTTGATCTTCGATCGCGTGCTCGGCGGCGCGATCGCGCGGTTCGCCGACGTCGGGATCGAAGCCCACGATGCGCTCGTCGCGGCAGGGCAGTCGTGGACGCGCACGGTCTCGCTGGTCGCCGTCGGCGATCGCGTCGTGGTCCGCGCGGTGTCCCCCGTGGTCGACGCCGGCCTCACGCTGAAAGGCGTGCTCGTGCTGTCGACACCCCTCGACGGCGACTTCGCCGATGGCATCAAGGGCGCGCTGTCGGCCGATGTCCTGATCGGGGGGCTGTCGGGACAGCTGGCGGTGACGTTTCGCTCGACGCTCGGCAAGCGCGCCGAGCCGTGGACGATCTCCGCGGAGGATCGGGCAGCCGCGCAGCGCGGGCAGAAGGTCGTGCGCGGCGTCGATCTCCCCACGGGGACCTACGAGATCGCCGTCACCGGCCTGCTCGACAACCAGGACCGGCCGATCGGCTTGATCGGGGTGGCCGTTGATCGCAGCCCGCTCGCCGCGACCAAGCGGCTGGCGATCCGGTCGCTGATCGGCGGCGGCGTGGGGGCGCTCGCGTTCGCCCTGGTCCTCGCCTTGTTCTGGTCGCGGCGGCTCGGCGCCCCGATCGCGCGCTTGCATCGCGGCGCCACCGCGGTGTCGCGCGGGGATCTCGAGCACCGCATCGACATCCCCGGTGGCGACGAGCTGACCGATCTCGCGACCGCGTTCAACCAGATGACGGTGACGCTCAAGGACAACCAGGCCCGCCTCGCCGCTCGCATGCGCGAGATCGTCGCCCTCCACGACGCCGGCCGGGCGGTCTCGAGCGTCATCGATCTCGATTCGGTGTCGCGCAAGATCGTCGATGCGGTGGCGCGCACGTTCGACATCCAGCTCGCCGCCCTGTGGCTCGCCGAAGGAGGTGCTCAGCCGCGGCTGCGCGCCTCCGCGGCCCGCGCTCGCCGTCCTGACGTCTCGAGTGCGCTCGCCACCGATGAAGCGCTGGTCGCCGCGGAGTCGCTCCGCGCGCTCGCCGAGCAGGTCCAGAAGACCCGGCAGCCGATCCGCCTCGATCGAGCGGGGGACGATCCGTTGTACAGCGAGTCTGCGAAGAAGGCCGGCGCGCCCGGGCCCCTGGTCGCGCTGCCGCTCGATCGCAAGGCGCGGGTCGTCGGCGTGCTCGCCGTGGGACGGGCGGAGGACGCCCGCGAGTTCTCGGAGGCCGACTTCAACCTCCTGACCACGTTCGCCGATCAGGCGGGCGCGGCCGTCGAGAACGCGCTACTTTACCAGGAGGTCCGCGAGGCCAGCGAGGAGCTCGAGAAGAAGGTCCGGCTGCGCACGGCCGAGCTGACGGCGATCAACCACGAGCTCGGCAAGGCGCTCGCGGATCTCCGCGAGACCCAGGCGCAGCTCGTGCTGTCGGAGCGGATGGCCGGCCTCGGCCTCCTGGTCGCCGGCGTGGCGCACGAGATCAACTCGCCGA
>JAYVRN010000732.1:0-3601 GCA_043776275.1 Myxococcales bacterium
TGGGCGCCGCTGCCGGAGGCCCAGGGCGGCATGGGGCAGATCTTCCGGGTCCGCGATCGACGGCTCGGGAGGTTCGTCGCGATCAAGCAGCTCAAGCCCGGCCTGAGCGAGGGTGATCGCGCGATCCTGGTCCGCCGGTTCGAGCGCGAGGCACGGCTGACTGCGCGCCTGCAGCACCCGGCGATCGTCGGCGTTCACGAGGCGGGGCGGTTCGCGAGTGGCGAGCCGTTCTATGCGATGCCGCTGTTTCGTGGCGCGCCGCTCGGGGCCGAGATCGAGAAGCGAAAGACGGTGGCCGACCGGCTCGCGATGCTCCCGAACATGACCACCGTGGCGGAGGCGATCGCGTACGCGCACGAGCAGGGCATCGTCCACCGCGATATCAAGCCGGCGAACATCCTGATCGGTCAGTTCGGCGAGACCGTGGTGATCGATTGGGGGCTCGCCAAGGACGTCTCCGAACAAGGCGGCGATCCGGACTCCGTGTATCGCGCGCCTCCCGTCGACGGCCTCACCCAGTTCGGCGTGGGCACGGCGAACTACATGCCGCCCGAGCAGGCCAAGGGCGATGAGCCCGAGCCGGGCTTCGATGTCTATGCGCTCGGCGCCACGCTGTATCACCTGCTCTCCGGGGTGCCGCCGTACGCGGACGTGGAGGGCAGCGAGATCCGGCGCGCCCTCCTCGATCGCACACCGCCGCGGCCCCTCGCGGAGCTCGCACCCGAGGTCCCCGCGGAGCTCGCGGATATCGTCACGCACGCGATGGCGCTCGATCGCGAGGCGCGGTTCCCGAGCGCGCGCGAGCTGGCGAGCGAGCTGCGCCGGTACCAGACCGGACAGCTCCTGGCCTCGCGGCGCTACACGTTCGGCGAGCTGGTGCGCCACTGGATGCGTCGGCATCGCACGGCGATCCGGATCGGTGCGGTCGCAGCGGCTGCCGTGGTGGTGCTCGCGGTGTTCGCCTTCGTGCGAATCGCGCGCGAACGCGATCATGCAACCAGGAGCCAGCGCAGCGCCGAGCGCGAGCTCCGTCGTGCGCAGGGCATCGTCGCGAGCCGGAGCGCCGCCGATCCGGTGCAGCGCCTCGAGGCGATCCTCCTCGGCGTGCGAGCCCTCGCCCCGGACCTCGCGACCGGCGCCACGCCCGTGCCCGAGGCCGTGCAGGGCCTCACCGATGCGCTGACCGCCGGCCCACCGCTGGTCCCCCTGCGCCACGATGGCGTGATCAAGTGGTTCGCCTCGGCGGGGGATCGCCTGATCGGCGTCGACGATGCACGCGCGCTCGTGATCTGGGATGCGCGCTCCGGCTCACAACTCGCGAGCTATCCCTCGCAGCTGCCCCAGCCCGAGCGCCCGAGCGTGTCTCCCGATGGCAGGCGCGTGGTGGTGTGCGGCTTCGATCCGATCGGCGAGGTGTTCGAGCTCGCGACCGGCAAGCACGCGACGTTCGAGGCCAAGGCCGACTTCGCCGGCTGTGCGTTCCTCCCCGACGGACGGTTGATCACCGCCGCCGACGAGATCTCGATCCGCGATCCGGCCACACTCGCCGTCACCCAGCGGTTCGCGCTCCCTGCACGCGCGAACGCTCTCGCCCAGGATGGCCGGGGCAAGGTCGCGATCGCCGCGGTCGATGGGACGCTGTGGCTGTGGTCGGGTGCCGGCGAGCCGACCATCGTCGCCACGCACGCGCCGCTCGGCGGCATGATGGCGTTCGACCGGACCGGCAAGATCCTCTATCAGAACGGCAACGATCAGGTGGTGCGTGCATTCTCCGTCGAGGCACCCACGGCGGCGCCGCGCGAGATCTACAAGGAGGGCCGGTCGCACCTCGCGACCGTGCTGACCAGTCCCGAAGGCGAGCGGGTGGCGATCGGGATGTGGGACGTCGATGGTGCTCGCCACTCGCGCGTGCTCGATGCCGGTCATCCGAGCGGCGTCGAGCTCGATGGGAACATCGAGGCCTGGGCGGGCGGTTCGGCGTGGGCGGTGATCGAGCGGGTCGGGCCGCTCTCGATCGCCGATGTCGTGACCGCCGGGACGGTGTTGCCGCTCGCGGCGCATGGCGCCGAGGCCACGTCGCTGGTGATCGGCGATCGCCTGGCCTCGGCGAGCCGCGATGGTCCGGCGTTCCTGTGGGATCTCGCCTCGGGCGATACCACTGGCATGCTGCTCGGTCACTCCGGGGAGCTCGTCGCGATCTCCGTGCGCGGCGACGCAATTCTCACCGCGAGTCACGATGGCAGTGCGCGCCTGTGGAGCGCCACCGATGGCAGTCCGCTCGCCGTGCTACGAGGCGAGCGCGAGCTCACGGCTGCCGTGTGGCAGGACGATCGAACCGTGGCGGTCGGTGACCTCGGCGGCCACGTCCGTACGTACGAGGCGCGGACCGGCAAGCTCCTCGAAGATCGGGATCTGGCCTCGCCGATCTCGGCGCTCGCGGCGAGCCCCGACGGCACGCACCTGGCGATCGGCACGCTCGACGGCGGGCTGCGCGATCGGGATCGCGTGATCGTCCACGCCGCGGGCGCCGTCACGGCCCTCGTGTACAGCGCCGATGGGCGCCGGCTGTATTCGAGTCACACCGATGGGACCACCCGCGCTTGGGATCCCGAAACCGGTGCGCCGATCGCGACGCGCGCCGAGGCGGAGCCCGTCGACACCCCCGCCGATCACGAAGGGGACGTCGCGCTGATCGCGAGCGGCGACACGATCCTCGCGGTGCGGCCCGCGGGCACCACGCGTGTGCTCGCCGCGAGCGATCTCGCCGTTCGCGGCACGCTGGAGGGCCGTGTGGTCGCCGCGGCCGGATCTCGGCAGGTCCGCGCGCTCGGCGACGGCACGCTGCTCGTCACCGACCGAGCCAAGGGTTCCAGCGGAGCCAGCGCGAGCAGCGCTGCCAGCGCTGCCAGTGCGGCCAGCGCGACCAGCGATCGGCGCCTCGTGGGCCATCGCGCGGCGATCACCGCGGCGGCGCTGTCGCCGGATGGCACGCAGCTCGCCTCGGCGAGCGTCGACGGTACGGTCCGGTTGTGGGCCGCCGCCCAGGCGGGATCGGCGATCGTGGTGATCTCTCCGCTCGGGCTCGGTACGCCGACCGCCGTCGCGTTCGCAGGGAGCCTGCTCGTGATCGGCTACGCAAGCGGCGCGGTGCGCACGGTGCCGACCACGCCCGAAGGCGCGCTCGCGCGAGCGTGCCGGATCGTGCAGCGGTTCGATCGCGCCGCGGACGTCGCGCCTTACTGCAACTGATCGGTCGTCGGCGCGGGCGCGGTCGTCGGCGTGATCGTGATCGCTCGCACCAGGATCGACGAGCGCAGCCCGGGAGCCGCCTTCATGCCGAAGCCCACGTGCGCGGTCGTGCGCACGACCTCGAGCTGGTAGCGCGCGACCTCGGCGCCATCGAGCTTCACGATCACGCGGTGCGCGTCCTGCTGCACCGTGATCACGTGCTCGGCCTGCGCCTGGTGCCCGGAGAGCGGCCGCCACTCGCCCTGCGCGAACGCCGCGTCGTCGTACGCGTAGAACGCGATCGCGCCGGACTTGATCAGCACCACGCCGCCCGCGACGAGCACGTGCATCGAGCGGCCGGCCTCGGGGCCGA
>JAYVRN010000733.1:0-12548 GCA_043776275.1 Myxococcales bacterium
ACATTCGCCTCGATGTGCGTCGCGGCGTTCGCGGCAGCCGCGATCTGGCCGGAGATGCACAGCGCCTGATCCGAGAACGACTGGGCAAACTTCGGGCCCATGTCCTTCAGCTCCGCCGCCGTCTTCACCCAGACCTTGACCGCCGCCTGGATCGGCTCGAGCCGCGCCTTGATCGAGAGCAACTTCGGCAGGCCAACGCGCAGCGCCTTGAGCGTCATGTCGAGCTTGGACTTGTCGACCGTCAGCTTCGCATCGGCGTCGATCGTGAGCTCTGCCTCGGTGCAGGTCATGCTCGCCGAAGCGTTGACGGCCGCGGCCGCCGCGCACTGACCCGAGCCGCTGTTGCCACCGGTGCCGGCCTTCGCGCTGCCTTCACACTCCGCCTGGGCCTTGGCCTGGACGGAGACGTCGATCTTGCAGACCGCCGGCTTGTACGTGATCTTGAGCTTCGCGTTCGCCTTGAGGCTGACCTTCAGGTTGTCCTGATAGGCGGTGACGACCTTCGCGCAGATGTCCTTGGTCTCGCCGCCGAGGTCGGCCCCGGACATCCCGAGCTCGTGCCCCATCATGAGGCAGCTCTCCTTGACGACCTTGACGGTCTCGGCGGTCGTCGCCTCGAGATCCTTGGTGGCCTGGAGGAACGCCTTCAGCTTGCGGCCGGCGTCCTGCGCCGCGTAGTTGCCGCAGGTGTTGGGATCGACTTCGCCCGAGGCGCCGCCGAGACCACCGGGGACATTGGGCCGGTTGGGGAGGCCGCCGCCACCGGGCACCTTCTTACAGCCGGGGACGATCGCCAGCGCCACGAGGGCGGACGCGAGCAGGAGACGCGAAGAGTTCATAGTCATGTTTGATCAAGCTCCGTTGAAGAATCGCCCGACATCGATATCACTAAGCCCCCGGCTAGGGGCGCGCGGTGCCAGGGTATTTCTCCAGGGCGCGCTCCGTGAGCCAGGGGTGAGAGACCTGGCGCGCGAGCGTGCCGGCGTACGCCAGGCATTCGTGATCTGGATCGATCTCGGTTGTGGTGACGGTGAACGCTGGCGTCGGGACGTCGAGGGTCTGATCGATCCCGTTGCGGAACGTGTCGACCGCGACCAGCACGACGTCGGCCGGCTGCGCGCCCTTCAGCGCCATGTGGAACTTGCAACGCCGCGCCTGGCCCTTGACCTGCGTGACGTGGAGGGTGCTCGTGGTCGCGCCCGCCGTGAACACGCTGTTGAACGTGGGCCACTCGGGAGCGCCGGTGCCGTGGATCCAGGCCGCCGCATAGGCGGTGAGATCGAGGCCAGTGTTCGTCTCCAGCGCGGCCACCAGCTCGTCGACCGACAGGGCATGCGGATGGCCGAGGACGCTCGCGATCGCCGCGAGCACCTGCGCGCGCGAGCTGAGAACCTCGAGCTGGCGGAACAGGATCATCGGCCCAGGCCCGTAGACGTCGCCGTAGTAGTCGAACAGCGGTGGCTTCTCGCCGGGGACGGGGAAGAACGCCGCGCCCGCCGACGCGCGCTTCCAGTACGACGACGTCCCCGAGGCTGCGATCGGCTCGACCATCGCCTCGTACGCGTACGCGAGGTACTCGGCCATCGACTCCTTCCACACGAAGTCGTAGGTGTTCGCGAGCGTGGTCTGATCGCCGGCCCACTGGTGCGCGATCTCGTGATCGAGGATGTGCTGGACGTTGTGGACGTAGGCCGGCTGGATCGTCCGGGCCAGGCCGTCGTCGAGGATGATGTTGCCCGGGTGCTCGAACCCGCTCCAGTAGGTCGGCGCTGTGAGGATCCGTAGCTCGCTGCCGAACGGATAGGGCCCCAACGTCGTCTCGAGCCAGCGCACGTAGCCGTCCTGGTACGCGGGATTCACCGCGGCCGCGATCTGGGTCTGCGCACGGTCGTAGACCGTGGCGTGGACCGAGCCCCACATGCCCTTGTCGGTCGCGACCCAGGCCGCTTTGGGATACGCGGCGATCCCGAACGTCGAGTACGTCGGGCCACCGTCGTGGTCGAACGCGCACTCGGTCTCGGTCCCGGAGGTCTCCGTGATCGTGCCAGCGCACGCGACGGCGAGGGTCTCGGGATGCGTGACGTGGAACGTGTAGGTCGCGAACTGATCGGGCCGGCTGTCGCACGGGCCGAAGCGGTCGCAGCCGCCGACCCAGCTCACGAGGTAGTAGAACGGGTTGCCCTGCGCATCCATGGTCAGCGAGTAGCCGACCTGGCTGGTCGACAGCGTCTGCAGCGCCACCGTGAGATCGGCCTCGAGCGTGATCTGCTTGCCGGCGGCGTGCCCTGCGCCGCACAGGGTCATTGCGCTCTCGGTCACCGTGCCGCTCACCGCCGGCTTGCCATCGACCAGCGCCGTCGCCGGATCGAACCCGGTCGCGCGGAACGGTAGCGTCAGGCAGTCGCCGGGCGTGTCCACCGTGGCGGTGACCTTGGCGTGCGCGGCGCGCGTCGTGACATCGAACGCGTAGTCGTAGTGGGTGACGGTCGCCGCGATCTCTCCGGCGGGGCCGGCATCATCACCACCGCAGGCGACGATGGCAGCGAACCCGGGTACGAACGCGAGGACGGCGAGCGGGCGACGCATGCCTGCCGCATACCACGGCCTCCACAGCGACGGTCAGTTGCAAGCCCCACGAACGTGGGGCGCGCAGCAACGCGGATGCGTTGCGAAGGTCAGCGGATCTTGGAGCGCACGACTTCGAGGCTCGACCCCGAGCTCGACGGCGAGACCTCGGCCGGTGGCGACACGGGCCGCGCGACCGTGACGCGGAGATCCACGCCGAACTCCTCCTTGAACAGATCGGCCTTGCGGACCAGCTGCGGATCGTCGCGCGACGGGCCGTCGCGGACCACGAGATCGAGGACGATCGCCTCGCCCATCCGCGTGCACACCACCTGCTCGACCCGCGACCGGTGCTCCCAGTCGAGGCCGTCGGCGACCCGCAGCAACGCCGTCAGCTTGCGGAGCTGGCCGCGCAGCTCCTTGGGCAGCGTGGACTCGCCGATGATCTGCTTCGCGCGCGCGGCGTCCTTGCGGTGCGTGCGCGCCATCAGCGCGATCATCTCGCGCGCGGTGTCATCGAGACCCGGGAGCCGGGCCCAGCGGATCATGTACTCGCTGTGCTTGTGGTGGCCGCGGACGTTCACTACCTCGCCCACATCGTGGAGCAGCGCGGCGACCTCGAGCAGCACGCTGAGATCGTCCGGCAGGCCGTGGACGTCGCGCAGCTGGTGGAACAGCGCGCGCGCGAGGTGACGGACGTGCTCGCCGTGGGTGGTGTCGTGATCGACGCGGTTCGCGAACGCGCGGGCAGCGGTGAGCAGCGCCTTGTCGTGCGCGCCCTCCGCGCGGATCTGCTCCTCGCGCGCGGTCTCGGCGAGCTCGAGGAGCACGGCCTCGCGCACGCCCACCCCCGGGGCCACGAGCTTGGTCAGGCCGAGCTGCCGCGCGACGGTGGCGAACACCAGCGCGGCGATCCCGAGCACCTCGGCACGGTCGCGCTTGACGCCAAACCTCTCCATCCGCTCCTCGACGGTGGCGCCGACGATCATCGGCAGCGCCTTCTCTAGTCCCGCGAGCTCGAAGCTCGGGAGTGCGCCGGCGGGACCACTGGGCACGCTGTCGTTGACGATCTTGGCGAGCGCATCGGCGTTGCCACCGGTGGCGGCCGCGATGCCGCCGTTCGCGCTGCCGCGGTTGATCGTGTGCATCAGGGTGGCCGTGTAGCGGCGGACCATGCCGGCCTCGGCTTCGGCGATCGCGCCATCGAGGCCGAACGTCTCGAGGAGGCGCACGGTGCCCACCGGCAACGAGTACGCCCGCCACGCCGAGCCCTGGCGCAAGTTGACCTCGAGGCTGCCGCCGCCGAGATCGAGGATCGCGCGAGGCAGCGTGGTGGTGCCGAGGGTGTGGACCACGGCCTTGCGGACCAGGCGCGCCTCCTCGTCTCCATCGATGACCTCGAGCTCGATGCCAGCCTCGTGATAGAGGCGATGCAGGAGGACATCGCGGTTCGCGGCCCCACGGACCGCGCTGGTGGCGACCGCCCGGTACATCGTGACGCCGTGGTGATCGAAGCGCTGGCGAAAGTGCACGAACGCACCGACCGCGGCATCGATGACCTTCGGATCGAGCTCGCCCTGCGTGAACGCCAGGTGGCCGAGGCGGACCGGGACGCGCTCCGCCTCGATGCGGACCAGCTCCGTCGGAGTGAGCTCGGCAATCACGACGCGGATCGCGTTCGATCCTGCGTCGATCGCCCCGAGCCTGACGGGAGCTCCCATGGGCGTCGACGCTAGCACGCGCGGTGGTGAGGGAAGGGCGCGATCTCGGCCCAGACTCGCGGCGAGCGCGCGGTCTTACTTCTTCGGCGGACGGCCGCCCATCTTGCCGGGCGGACCACCCATCGGTCCCGGCGGTCCGGCGTTCTCCGGGATCTTGATCTTGTCGCCCTTGTCGACGCCACCCTTGACCTCGACCTTGATGCCGTCGGACAGGCCCAGCTGCACGTCCTTGGTCACAAACGTCTGCGGCGAGGTCTCGATCTCGACGAACGGCTTGTCATCCTTGTACTGCACGAGCGCCTCGCGGATCGCGAGCACCTGCTTCTTCTCCTCGAGAACGATGTCCGCATTCGCGCTGTAGTTCGCGCGGATCACCATGTTGGGCTTGCGCACGACCTTGGCCTTGATCTCGAACTGGATCGCGCCATCGATCGTCTTGCCCTTGGGCGAGATGTACTCGAGGCTGCCGTCGAGGAGCTCCTTCTCGATCGCGCCGACCTTGATCGCGAGCTTCATGCCTTCCTTGATCTTTGCGACCTCGGCCTCGTCCACGCGGCCCTCGAAGATCATGTCGTCCATGTCCGCGATCACGGCCACCGTGGTGCCGGGGTTGAAGTTGTTGGCCTGGATCACGCTGAACCCGACCTTGACCGGGACGTCGATCACCATGCCCGACGAGGTGGCCGTGACGATCAGGGTCGAGGTCTTGCCCTGGCCGCGGGTGGCGCCCTCCTTCACGAGCTGCAGGCTCGAACCTGCGGTGGACAGCTCCTGCCTGCGGAGCGCGAACTCGGTCCGGTACTTCTGCAGCTCGGCGTCGGCGACCACGCCCTGCTTGAACAGCGCCTCGTTGCGATCGAGCTCGCGCTTCGCGTTGTCGTAGGCGATCTGGGCCGTGCGCACGTTCGCCTCGGCCTGATTGGTCTGCATCGCATCGGGGATGATCGAGATCTTGCCGAGCGCGTCGCCCTCCTTCACGATCTTCCCGGGCTCGACATAGAGCTCGCTGAGGACGCCCGTGACCTTCGGCTTCACCTCGACCTCGCGGCGCGGGACGATCGAGCCGGTGGCGACGGTCTTCTTGGTGATGTCCGCGATCTCGGCCTGCTCGGTCTCGAACATCACCGGCTTACTCTGCGACTTCTTGTACAGATAGAAGAACGCACCGCCGACGATCACGACCAGCAGGACCAGGAGCAGGTAGGAGAAGATGCGTTTCATAAGACCTCGGGTCACTCGGCGCGGAGCGCCTCGATCGGCTTGATCGAAGCAGCATGGGAGGCGGGCATGATGCCGGCGAGCGCGCCGGCACCCACGAGGACCGCCATCGCGATCATCACGGTGGACAGGCCGATGTTCGGTGGCCCGAGCGGGGAGTCCGGCATGTTCGAGAACACCGCATCGGCGGCGGCGAGCAGCCCGACCCCGGCGGCGACGCCGAGCAGGCCGGCGATGATCGTCAACACGATCGACTCCTTCATCACCATCGACACGATCGAGAGCGGTGTGGCGCCAAGCGCCTTCCGGACCCCGATCTCCTTGGTGCGCTCCTTGACGGTGATCAGCATGATGTTCGAGACGCCGATCACGCCGGCCAGGAGCGTGGCGCCGCCGACGACCCAGCTGACGATCGAGAGCACGAGGAAGAACGTCTGGAACTTCCCGAACATCACGAACATGTTGAACGAGCCGATCGCGAGATCGTCGGTGGGCGCGATCCGGTGGTGGCGCTTCAACACCTCCTTGACCTGCCGCTCGAGCTCCGCGCCGTCCGTGCCCGGCTTCGCGGTGAGCGCGAAGAACCCGACGCGGTTGCCCATGTTGAACGAGTTCTTGAGCGTGGTGAACGGCACGAACAGCGTGTTGGAGTCGCGCTCACCCTGACCGCCGGAGCGCAGGGTCCGCGTCAGGCCCACCACCTCGAAGTACACGCCGCTGATCTTGATGTACTTGCCGATCGGGTCCTCGTCGGGCTCGAACAGCTGGTCGCGCACGCTCTTGCCGATCACGACGACCTTGCGGGACTCGGCGATGTCGCGTTCGTTGATGAACCGGCCGGCGTCGTACTCGAACGCGATGATGTGCCGGAGCTCCGGGTAGTCCGCCATCACGGTGAACGTGCCGTTCTTCGACTCGTAGCCCACCGTGAAGTTGTTCATCCAGCCGCCGAGCTGGAGGCGTGGGGCGAGCCACTCGATCGAGGGCAATCGGCGGAGCAGCTCGATGTCATCGGTGTCGAACCGCACGCCCCGCCCGGGCGGCAGGCCGTCGTAGCTCTCGGTGGTCTGCTGGCCCCAGCAGAACAGGAGGTTCGTGGCCATCCCCTTCATCTGACGCTTGCTGCCGCTCTGGATCGCCGAGCCAAAGCCCAGCATCGCGATCAGCATCAAGATCCCCCAGAACACGCCGAACGCGGTGAGGAACGTGCGCAGGCGATTGGACCTGAGCGTGGCCCAGATCTCCTTCCACTTATCGAGATCGAACATCGCTACTGATCCCGGAGTGCGTGGATGGGGTTGACCCGCGCGGCGGCACGCGCAGGGAAGTACCCGGCGAGCGCGCCGGCGACCACGAGGAACACGGTGGCCCCGATGCCGACCTTGAGATCGATCGTCGGGTTCGCGATGAAGTCCGTGAGGTTCAAGTAGCCGATCAGCTCGCTGGCCGCGACACCCGCCGCCAGCCCGAGCAGGCCCGCCACGCCGGTGAGGAACACGGCCTCCTGGATGATCATGAACACGATCGAGTTCGGCGTGGCACCGAGCGCCTTGCGGACCCCGATCTCCTTGGTGCGTTCTTTCACCGCGATCATCATGATGTTCGAGACGCCGACCACGCCGGCCGCCAGCGTGCCGAGGCCGATCACCACGATGAAGGCGCTGATCATCCAGAACATCTGCCGGAACCGCTCGAACTGTTCGATGTTGTTCTGGACGCGGACCGCCTGCCGATCCGTCGGATCGAAGCTGTACCGATCGGCGAGCTGGCCCTTGATCTGATCGATGACTTTTTGGGTCTCGTCCGGCCCGGCCTGGCCCACGGTGAACTCGAGCAGGCCGAGCTTCTCTCCGCCGTTGAAGGCGAGCTGTGCGGTCGAGACGGGGAGGTAGATCTTGCGCTCCTCCTCGGCACCGCCCGGATCGGTGAACACGCCGACGACCTGGAAGGGCACCGAGCCGATGTCGATCCATTCTCCGACGGCGTTCTGGCCGTCGAACAGGAACTCCGCGACGGTCTGGCCGATCACGGCGGACTTGCGGCGCTGCATGGTGTCCGCGCTGGTCAGGAACCGCCCCTGGATGATCGAATGCGCGGTGAGGCGGATCGCGTCCTCGTGGACGGCATCGAGCTCGAACGAGTTCGCCTTGGCGCCGTGCTTGGTCACGATCGACGCGCCCCAGCGCTGGCCGCCGATGTAGTGCTGCCCGGCCATGTACTCCACGCCCGGGACCTTTTTTGCGCGCACGTAATCGGCGTTCTCGAACATCAGGCGACGCCCGACGTCGTATCCGCCGTAGGCCACGGAGGTCTTGTTCGCGCTGATCCACACGCCGTTGGTGGCGTCGCGCGCGAAGTTCTGGCGCATCCCGTTGTCGAGGCCGTTGCCGAGCCCCAGCAGCGCGACCAGGACGAAGATGCCCCACGACACGCTGATCATCGTGAGCGCGGTACGCAGCTTGCTGCGGCCGATCGTGACGAGCACCTCGGTCCACCGATCGAGCGAGAACAGATCACGCCACTGCACGAGCGACACCCAGCCGATCTTGAGCAGCGCGATCACGAGCCAGATCACGACGCCGAGCACGGACAGGCCGAGGCCGATCCCGAGCAGCTGGATCAGCGGGACCAGCATCAGGTCGCCGCCGCCATCCCTGGATTCGAGACACTCGCCTCGTGCGCCGCGACGACCTTGCCATCGCGCAGCCGGATCGTGCGCTGGGTGCGCGCGGCGACCTCCTGATCGTGGGTGACGACGAGGACGGTGATGCCGGTGCGATGGATCTCGGACAGCAGATCCATGATCTGCGTGCTGGTCTCGCTGTCGAGCGCACCGGTGGGCTCGTCGGCGAGGATCAGCCGCGGCTTCCCGATCAGCGCGCGTGCGATCGCCACGCGCTGCTTCTGGCCGCCCGACATCTCGGACGGCAGGTGATCGGCCCAGTCGCGCAGCCCCACGCGCTCGAGGTACTGCCCGGCGATCTGGTTGCGCTTCCTGCGGGCGACGCCCTGGTAGTAGAGGGGTAGGGCCACGTTCTCGAGCGCGGTCTTGAACGGCAGCAGGTTGAACGACTGGAATACAAAGCCGATGAACTTGTTGCGATAGCTCGCGCCCTTGCTCTCGGACAGGTCGCGGATCATCGTGTCGCCGAGCCAGTATTCGCCCGAGTCGTAGTCGTCGAGGATGCCGAGGATGTTGAGGAGCGTGGACTTGCCGGAGCCCGAAGCGCCCATGATCGCCACGAACTCGCCATCGGCGACCTCCATGTCGACGTCACGAAGGACGTGCAGGCTGTGCGTGCCGACCTTGTAGTACTTGTTGACCTTGGACAGGCGCAACATGAAGTCAGCGGCAGGCTAGCGCCATCGGTGTCGCAGGGCCAGCGATCACCGCCTGCGACAGGGGTGCGACCGCCCCTACAGGCTGTCGAGCGCTTCGTCGAGCGAGGCCGACGTCGCCGGGGCGAGCAGCAGCTTCCCGTGGGCGCCGTGGAGCTCGCAGGCCGGGGCGAGGTCGCACTGATCGAGGCACTCGACGGGCTTGATGCCGAACGTGGCGCGCTTGCCGAACCGCTCGACCAGGTGATCGAGCAGATCGAGTGCGCCGTAGCGCTGGCAGTTGCCGGCGCAGACGCGGACCTCGATGCCGCCAGGGGAGTGAACCGCGAGCTCGGTGGCGAGCGGGATGGCGGCCAGATAGTGGCTCGCGGGGCGCCCGCGATCCTCCGCGAGCTCCACGAGGGCGGGGATCGCGACCTCGTCGCCTTCGGCGATCTCCTCGAGCTCGAGCCCCATCGAGGACAGGCGCCCGATCGGGACGTCTTCGTGGGTGGGCGAGCGGGTAGGGACCTTGCCGGCCACTACGGGTTGGCCCACTCGAACTTGATCGGCACGCTGTCGAGCTCGATCCGCTTGCCCGGAGGCTTGTCGAGCTTGAGCTTGGCGAGCTCCTGGATCACGCAGAACCGGAGCACCGGATCGGCCGGCTCGTCGCGGCGGAGCGAGATCTCGCCGAACTGTCCGCTCTCCGCGTTCACCGCGAGCTGCGCGACGTACATCCCGCGCAGCTTGCGATTGGTGAACAGCGATCGCTGATAGCAGGCCTGGATCGGCGTCTGTGCGCTGGCGAGCTTGGCGCCGATCTCGGTGCGGATCTTCGGATCTGCGCCAGTGGCGCAACCCGCGACGACGATCAGCGAGAGTGCGAGGAGCTTACTCATCTTTCACCACCGTCTTCGTGGGGCCCTGTTTCACGATCTGGAACTCGACGCGGCGATTCGCGGCCTGACCTTCGGCCGTGCCGTTGTCGGCGATCGGCACATCGGGGCCGAACCCCTTCGCGGACAGCCGATCCTTCTTGATGCCCTTGCTCGTGATGTACTTCATTACGGACTCGGCGCGCTGCTGCGAGAGCTTGCGGTTGAAGTCCGGGGCGCCGGTGGAGTCCGTATGCCCGCCGATCTCGACCAGCTCGATCTGCGGGTTGCCCTTCATCACCGTCACGACCTCGTCGAGGAGCGCGAACGAGACCTGCTTGAGATCGGCCTTCGCCGTCTCGAACTGCACCTGATCCGTGATCGCGATGTTGGAGGGTGTGAGGATGACCTTGTCGGGGCCGGGCGGAGGCCGGGTGGCCGTGACGTTCATGACCGGAAACGGTTCCTGCTTGGCCGCCGGCATCAGCGCCGAACAACCGGAGCCGGCAACGATCAGGAGCACCGTCGCGGCGAGTTGAGTTGCAAGCCCCACGAACGTGGGGCGCGCAGCAACGCGGAACGCGTTGCGGAGGTCGATGCGAGCTCGCATGACGAGCATGGTGGCGAACGTGCCACGGCGCCGCAAGCGGTCCCGGCGATTTCCTGGTACGCACGCCACGTGATCACCGTCCATCACCTGAACAACTCTCGGTCGCAGAGGGTGCTCTGGCTCCTCGAAGAGCTCGAGGTGCCGTACGAGCTGGTGAACTACGAGCGGGATCCGAAGACCTTGCTCGCGCCGGCCTCGCTGCAGGCGATCCATCCCCTCGGCAAGTCGCCGGTGATCACCGATGGGCCTGTGACCGTGGCCGAATCGGGTGCGATCCTCGAATACCTGGTGGAGACCCACGGCAAGGGCCGCCTGGTCCCTGCCGCCGGCACGCAGGCGCATCGGGACTACCGCTACTTCATGCACTACGCGGAGGGCTCGCTGATGCCCTACCTCCTGCTCAAGCTGATCTTCCGCCGGGTCAAGACCGCGCCGATGCCGTTCTTCGTGAAGCCGATCGCGCGCAAGATCGCGGACACCGTGAGCCGGCAGTTCATCGATCCAAACCTGACGCGTCACCTCACGTTCCTCGGCGATCACCTCGGGAGCCACGCGTGGTTCGCAGGCGACGCGCTGACCGCCGCCGACATCCAGATGAGCTTCCCGCTCGAAGGCGCCGTCGCGCGGGCGGGCGATGCGGTCTCGCCCCGGCTCACCGAGTTCGTGAAGAAGTTCCAGGCCCGCCCGGCGTATCAGCGCGCGCTCGCCAAGGGCGGCCCGTACGAGATCGCAGGCTGAGCGCGATGCGTCCAGGCGCTCCGCGGTACGTGTCGACGACAACGTCCGACGAAAACGTCCAAGGTGGCGTTCAGGTTCAGGTTCAAGTCAACGTCAACGGATGGGGGCTAAGCGCGGCCCTTGGGCAGCACCGGCACGAACATCCCGTGCTCGCCGAGCACGCGCGCCAGATCCGCCGACAGCTCGCGCCTGCGCTGCAGCTTCTCGGGCGCCATCGCCTCGTTGAGCCGGCGCCGCGCCTCGTGCATCCGCCACGCGATCGTGCCCTCGGAGACCGCCTGCACCACGGCCACCTCGCCGTGGGACATCCCCTGCAGCGAGACGAGGATCACGGTCGTGCGCATGTCGACGGGGAGCCCATCGAGCGCTCGGAGCAGCCGAGCATAGGTCTGGCGCAGCTCGGTGGCGCGCGCGGGGTTCGATCGTGCATCGACCGCGACGGCGAGCTCGAGACGAGGATCGTCCGGCTCCTCACCGCGCCGCGCGCGATCGCGGCGGGCGTTGAGAGAGCGGTTGACCGTCATCCGATAGACCCAGGTGAAGAACTGGCTGCGGCCCTCGAACTCGGCGAGCGCGCGATAGGCCTTGAGGAAGACCTCCTGCGCGATGTCATCGGCCTCGCTCGCCGAGCCCGTGATGTGGAGTGCGAGCGCATAGATCCGCTTGCGGTACCGTCGCACGAGCGATTCGAACGCACGCTGGTCGCCGGCCTTCGCGGCATCCACGAGGGCGCTCGCGGTCGCGGCTTCGCGCTCTGCGTGGGTCATGGGCGTCGGGACAGGCACGCTGGTACCGAGTTAGACGCATAGCCTACGCCAAGGCTTTGAGTTTTGTTGAGGCCCCCGAAGGCGTGCCGGGCCTACATCGCCGCAGGCGCGGCAAGTGATTGGATCAGTTGGCTTCGTGGTCCGCGAACCGCGAGGACGCATCCGAGGCCAGCGAGAACGGAGCGATCTGGGCGTCGAAGTAGCTGCCGTCGTCCCGCCACATCCGATAGGTGCCCTGCATCGTGCCGATCGCCGTGGTGAGGACGCAGCCCGACGTGTACTGGAAGGTCTGCCCAGGCGCGAGGCGCGGCTGCTCGCCGACCACGCCATCACCGCGGACCTCTTCGACCGTGCCGCGGCCATCCGTGATGATCCAGTGCCGCGTGCGCAGCTGCGCCGTGTTGCGGCTCTCGTTCGAGATCGTGATCGTGTACGCGAAGACGTAGCGATCGTCACGCGGCGAGGACTGGTCCGCGAGGTAGTGCGATTGCACGCGCACGCGGATCCCGTCGGTGACCGCGGAGGAGATCGGTTCGGCGACGGTGGTGCGCATCGCGGGGAATCTGGACCGGCGCGGGCGCAGTTGCAAGCTCGCCCGGCTGGGCCGTGTCATGCTCCGTGCGTGAGCCGTCCCGCACCGAAGGTCTAGTCATGTCTCTCGTGCATCTCCGGCGTACCTGGTCGATCGCGCTCGTGGTGTCGCTCGGTGGCTGCGGTCAGATGTACAAGTCGC
>JAYVRN010000734.1:0-3599 GCA_043776275.1 Myxococcales bacterium
GCTCCACGAGCTGACCGAGTGGGTGAACTTCCTCGCCGAGGACGCGGATCGTAGCCACACCGCCCTCGCCCGCGAGCGCGTGCTGCTGTCGTCCGTCGCAGAAGGGCTGACCCAGGGCGTGATCGCCGTCGATGGGGAACACCGGATCGAGCTGTTGAACGATGCCGCGCGCAAGATGCTGGGCGTCACCAGCACGCCCGTCGGCGAACCGCTGATCGAGTTCGTGCGCGTGCCCGCGGTGTTCGAGCTCGTCGATGGCAACGAGGCCGCGACCGTCGAGGTGCAGCTCCCGAACGGGCCGCGGACGCTGATCCGCGTCGCGAATCGCTGGGGCGGAGATGGCCGCGTGCTGCTGCTGGAGGACGTCACCACGGTGCGCCGGCTCGAGACCGTGCGCCGCGACTTCGTGGCCAACGTCTCGCACGAGCTGCGCACCCCGGTCGCCGTGATCCGCGCCAACGCGGAGACCCTGCTCGCCGGCGCCAAGGACGACCCGGTGATGGGCCCCAAGCTGATCGATGGCCTCCACCGCAACGCGGAGCGCCTCGCCCGCATCCTCGCCGATCTCCTGGACCTGTCCCGGCTCGACGCCGGCCAGTACCGGATGGATCTCTCCCCGGTGGCGGTCAAGGCGATCACGCTGCAGTCGCTGACCGCGGTGGAGACCCAGGCCACGGCGCGCGAGGTCACGATCGAGGTCGAGATCGACGACGCGTTGATGGTCAAGGCGGATCCCAAGGCCCTCGATCAGATCTTCGTCAACCTGATCGACAACGCCGTCAAGTACACGCGCGCCAAGGGGCACGTCTGGGTCGCCGCGCGCGTCGAGGGTGACCACGTGCGGATCGAGGTCCGGGACGATGGTCCGGGCATCGCCGACAAGCACCGCGAGCGCGTGTTCGAGCGGTTCTACCGCGCGGACCCGAGCCGCTCGCGCGAGGCGGGTGGCACCGGCCTCGGCCTCTCGATCGTGAAACATCTCGCCGAGAGCATGGGCGGCGCCGTCGGTGTCGAGCCCAACACCCCGAATGGGAGTATCTTCTGGCTGAAGCTCCCGAGGAGCACCACCGCATGACCGCCCTGACCAGCAAGACCTTCGAGCAGGAGCTGCGCACGCTGCGCGAGAAGCTCGCCACCATGGGTTCGCGCGCCGAGGAGCAGATCACGCTCGCGATGAGAGCGCTCGCCGAACGCGATGACGATCTCGCGCGGCGCGTGATCACCGCCGATGCGACGATCGATCGCGACGAGAACGAGATCGACGAGCTCGCGCTGCAGATCCTCGCGACCCGGCAGCCCGTGGCGTCGGATCTCCGGTTCATCACGATGTCGCTCAAGTTCGTGGTCGACGTCGAGCGGATCGGCGATCTCGCCACCGGCATCGCGAAGCGCGCGCTCGAGCTCAACCGCCTGCCTCCGTTGGACTCCAAGGTTGATCTGCAGCGGCTCGCCACGCTCGCTCAGAAGAACCTGCACGCGGCCCTCGATGCGTTCGTGAAGAAGGACGCCGATGCCGCCACCGCGGTGATCACCGCGGACGTCGAGATCGACCGGCTGAACGCCAGTCTGTTCGCCGAGCTGATCGCCCACGTCGCGACCGACCCTGCCACCGTGACCCGGGTACTCCCGCTGACCAGTGTTTGCAGGTACCTGGAGCGCATCGGCGACCACGTCAAGAACCTCGCCGAGGAGGTGGTCTACATGGTGCGCGCCACCGACGTGAAGCACCGGCAGATCCCCCGCCCGGGAAACTGAGCCGGACCTGCCCCAGGGTGCCACATACGGTCACCGTGCCGTCACATGGGATACGCCGGCACGTCACCGACGGTTCCTATGGTCTGGGCATGCACAAGACCTTCGTCATCGGGGCCCTCTCGGCCCTCTGCCTGAGCGCAGCCTGCGGGAAGAAGTCCGAGAGCGACGGTGGCGGCAGCGCGAGTGAACCCAGTGGCAAGACCACCGAGACCGGCGGCGGCGGCGGTGGAACGGAGACGTCGGTCACGCTGAACGCCAGCGGCGCGACGTTCCAGAAGGCGTACCAGGAGGTCGCGATCGAGGGGTTTGGCAAGACCAACCCGAAGACCAAGATCAACTATGGCGCCGGCGGCTCGGGCAAGGGCCGGCAGGACTTCGCCGACCAGGTCGTCGACTTCGCGTGCACCGACGCACCGTACAAGGACGCCGACCTCGCCAAGGTCAAGGGCGGAGAGTTCTTCTACTTCCCGAACGTGCTCGGCGCGATCACGGTGAGCTTCAACGTCGAGGGCGTGGACAAGCTGAACCTGTCCGCCGAGACGCTCGCGAAGATCTTCCAGCGCGACATCAAGAAGTGGAACGATCCGGCGATCGCCGCCGACAACAAGGACGCCAAGCTGCCCGACGCCGACATCGTGGTCGCGCATCGCTCCGACGGCTCCGGCACGACCGAGAACTTCACCAAGTACCTCGACAAGGCCTCGGGTGGCGCCTGGAAGCTCAAGGCCGGCTCGACGGTCGAGTGGCCCGCCGACACGCAGGCCGGCAATGGCAACGGCGGCGTCGCGCAGATCGTCAAGTCCACGAAGGGCGCGATCGGCTACGTCGATCTGTCGGACGCCAAGGCCTCGGACCTCAAGTACGCGGCGATCAAGAACCAGGCCGGCAAGTTCACCGACCCCACCGCCGAGGCGGTGTCCGCGGCGGGCGATGGCATCGAGGTCAACGACAAGCTCCTGTTCAGCGCGCTCGATGCCAAGGGCGATGCCGCGTACCCGATCACCGCGCAGAGCTGGTGCATGGCCTACGCGAAGCCCAAGGCGCACGCGGCGGAGATCAAGGCGTACTTCAAGTACATGCTGACCGACGGGCAGAAGCTGCTCGCCGAGATCGACTTCGCCCCGATCCCCAAGGCGCTCCAGGACAAGGCGCTGGCTCAGCTCGACAAGGTCCAGTGAATCAGGTGGTGCGCTTGACCTTCGCAACGCGCTCCGCATCGCCGCACGCCCCAGGTTCGTGGGGCTCGCGATAGGCGATGCTCGATCTCCGCGGCAAGTCAGCGACCGGTGACCGCGCGTTCCGCTGGATCGCGATCGGCGCGGCCGCGATCGTCTTGCTGGTGCTCGGCCTGATCGCGCTGGTGATGACCAGCCGCGCGCGGCCCGTGCTCTCGGAGATGGGCTTCGACTTCTTCGGATCGACCCGCTGGTCGGCCCCGGAGTCTCTCTACGGCGCGCTGCCCTTCATCTGGGGCACGCTCTACACCGCCGCGATCGCCCTCGCGCTCGCGGTGCCCGTCAGCCTCGGCGTGGCGCTGTTCGTGACCCAGGTCGCGCCGCGCTGGCTGAAGAAGCCGATGGTCTACATGATCGATCTGCTCGCCGTGGTGCCGAGCGTCGTGTTCGGGCTGTGGGGCGTGCTCGTGCTGTCGCAGCACGGCGGCCTCGGCAGGTCGTTCCTGACCGCGGGTGTGATCCTGGCGATCATGATCACCCCGATCATCACGTCGCTCGCGCGCGAGGTGATCGAGACCACGCCGCCCTCCGACAAGGAGGCCGCGCTCGCGCTCGGTGCGACCCGCTGGGAGATGATCACGGCGGCCGTGTTGCCGCACAGCAAGGGCG
>JAYVRN010000735.1:0-3596 GCA_043776275.1 Myxococcales bacterium
CATGCCGGTGGCGGCCTGCGGCTGGAAGCGCACGACGACGGTGCACGATGACAACACGGGGAGGGCGTGGCCCGCGCAGGTGTCCGAGGTGATCGTGAAATCCGAAGCCTCGGTCCCGGTGATCGAGGTCGTGATCGGCGCGGTCGCGGAGACCGAGCTGACGGTGAACACGCCGGTGAGCGAAGGACCGGTCGGCGTGTACGTGCCGTAGTCGCGGATCTCCGGAATCAGCGTCGGAGGCCCGATCGGGGCATCGGGGCTCGCATCGGGCGTCGCCACGACCGCCGCGTCCGAGCCACTCGCGGCGTTGCTCTGAAAGCTGCACGCCGCGACCGCGCCAGCCCAGGGGATCGCGATGAGCCACACCCACCTCATGGAACGAAATCAGGCTATCACAGACCTCCCATGACCCTGGACCTCGTCCTCGTCTGCCCGGGCTGTCGCACGCGCACCCCCGAGCGGCTCGACGTCAAGACGCTCGAGCGCACCGGGGACCTGCTCGCCTGCGAGTGCGGCCGCCAGTATCCGATCGTCGACGGGGTGCCGATCGTGTTCGCCGATCCGGCGGTGTATCTTCGCGGGGAGATCGCGACGATCGTCGAGCGTGATCTGTCACCGGAGGTCGCGGCCCTGCTGGTCGCCGCTGGGCCGGATGACGCGCCGTATCCGCGGCTGCTCGAGCACCTCTCGATCTATCTCGACGCGCACTGGGGCGATCGAGCGGAGCCCCGGGCCGAAGGATCCGGGTTCGCCCTCGACGCTGTGATCGCACGGCTCGCCGCGTTACCCCACGTGGGCGCCGCGGTGGAGCTCGGGTGCAGCGCTGGCCGCATCCTCGCGGAGCTCGCGAGCCGTGCAGATCACGTGGTCGGCGTGGACCTGCAGTTCGGCGCCCTCCGCCGGGCTCGCCGGCTTCTCGATGGAGAGCGTGTCGCCTTCGCGCGGCGGATCTCGGGGCGCCACTATGCGCCGGCGGCGATCGAGGCCGGCGATCGCACCGTCCCCGCGGCGCGGCGCCAGATCGTGTGTGGGGATGCGCTCGATCCGCCACTGATCCCGGCGATCTACGATCGAGTGGTGGCGCTCAACGTGCTCGATTCGATCGCGCGGCCGCGCCAGCTGCTCACCGTCCTCGATGGGTTGTGCGCCCCCGGCGGCGAGCTGATCCTCACGTCGCCATTCGCGTGGCAGAGCACGGTGATGCACGAGCACGAGCGGTTCGGGGGCGCCGACCCGGCGGCGGACCTGGCGGCGATCCTGACCACGGGCGATGGGCTCGGTGCGCGCTACCAGATCGAGGACACCGCGGAGCTCCCGTGGACCCTCCGGCGGGACGCCCGGTCCGCCAACAGCTACCGCACGCACTACGTCCGCGCCCGCAAGACCTGACCGGTTCCGCGGGGATGGAACGGGGAAGCTATAAGCCCCGGAACCGTATATTCTATACAGACGCCATGCCACCTCAGTCCCGCGTCGGCGATACGTCGAAGGTAGATGCGGATGCCCACGGCTGCCCCTCCTGCCCGCACAGCTGCAAGGGCCCCGCGATCATGGGCTCGCCGGACGTGATGGTGAACGGCAAGCCGGCGCTCCGGGTCGGCGATCCGGGGATGCACATGGCTTGCTGCGGGCCGAACACCTGGACGGCCCAGGCCGGTAGCGGCACGGTGTTCATCAACAACATCAAGGCGCACCGCAAGGGTGACGCCGACACGCATTGCGGTGGCTCGGGGACGATGCAGGACGGCTCGAGTAACGTCGAGTCCGGCGGCTGAGCCGACCGCGAGGCGCGGAAGGTCTCGTAGACGAACCTGCTACCGCGCGCCGGCGGCTGGAACCCCGACGGGGACCACCGTCGAGTCGACGCCGCAGCGCCGGAGCTGGATCGCCATCGTGCGCTCCGCCTTGGTGACGAGCGCCTCGCGGATGCGGCGGATCCGGTGCGGCGGGTGGTGGAAGAAGTTCCGATCCAGCGCGGGATCGTGGCCATAGGCCCGCACGATCTCGGCCTCGTCCCAGCTCGTCGGGAACGGTACGTACTCGAGCGGCGGCTCGCGGAGCCACCAGCCCGTGAACCCGAAGCGCTCGTGGTTGCGCTCGTAGATCTCGGTGCCAGGGTACGGCACCACCACGCCGCGCGCGTTGAAGCCGCCGGCGATCGGTGCGGCGCGGTCCATGAACGCGATCGTCGCGTCGAGTTCGGCGTCGGTCTCGTCGGGCCAGCCGAACATCAAGTTCACGACCGTGTGGACGCCGAGGTCGCTCGCCCATCGCAGCACGTCGAGCACGCGGTCCACCGTCACGCCCTTGCCGATCCGCAGCAGCATCCGCGGATCTGCGCTCTCCATCCCGATGTCGATGCCCGCACAGCCCGCGCGCTTCATGTCGGCGATCACCTCGCGATCGAGGTGGGCGGGGTGCGCCGTGCAGGTCCAGGTGACCGGCGCGTCGATGGCGACGATCGCATCACATAGCTCGGTGACGCGGCGCCGGCCGACGGCGAAGGAGTCGTCGAAGAAGCTGAATGCACGGAGCCCGTACTGCTCGCGCAGGATCGCGATCTCCGCGGCCACCGAGGGCGCGCTGCGATAGCGGAACTTGCGGCCGGTGACATCGTTCGAGCAGAACGTGCATGCCTGCGGGCATCCGCGACTCGACAGGATGCCCACCGGCGGAAACGCCCGGCCCGGGATCGGGGCCTCGCCATACCAGCTCGGATCGAACAGGTCGAGCGCGGACAGCGGAGGCGCCAGGCGATCGAGCTCGGTGTTGAACGGACGCGTCGGGTTGTGGCGCACCATGCCGTGGTCGAGCCACGTCAGCCCCGCGACACCGCTCGCCGCGCGCGTCCCATCGAAGACCTCGGCGAGCTCGACGAGCGCGTCCTCGCCTTCGCCGCGGATCACCCAGCGAAACCCGTGGGCGAGCGGCTCGGCCGGGACGATCGTCGCGTGCGGCCCGCCGGCAACCAGAACGAAGCGTTCCGCGAGATCGGCGGCGAGTGCGTACGCCGGCTGCACGTGCAGGGTCTTCAGGTGCAGGCCGACGAAGTCGGGCGCGAACGCGGTGATCCGCGCGGCGATCGCCTCGTGCGTGCGCGGGGCGTGCGGCGCGCACGCATCGTGGAGCGCCACCTCGTGCCCCGCTGCGCGCAGCGACGCGGCGAGGTGACAGAACGAGAGCAGGGGCGACTGCACCGGTTCCGGAGACGGCGGATTGACGAGGAAGACGCGCGCCACGGAGTCCAGTCTATCCCGGCCCGGCGCTGTTCTCGGCCGGAACTTTGGAGGCGTTCGGGGCGTCCGGGACGATCAAGTAGGACAGGGACAGGCACAGGCGGTGGACCACCGCGTCCCCGACGGCGGCCGGGAGGTACCGCGCATAGCGGAACAGCCACGGCTCGCGCAGGACGATCGCGATGGCCCCGGGGAGCTGCGGCACCACCCAGCTCTCGAGGCCATCGGTGTAGATGACCTCCGCCTGGCCAGTGGTGATCGCCGAGAAATCGAGCGTGAGCTCGAGGTGGGCGGGTGCGACTGGGCGATCGCGTGCGTCGTCCTTGATCAGCTGGTAGTCGCGGTGGCGCAGCCGGAGCC
>JAYVRN010000736.1:0-12463 GCA_043776275.1 Myxococcales bacterium
GGCGAGACCGTGTGCAAGCCGCTCCCCGCCGCGTGCAACGGGAAGGGCGAGTGCGCCGTCACGGCCTGCATCCGCGAGATGTACGGGCTCTGCGAATCGCCGTACCTCGGTGTCGCCTGCTCGGATACGTTCGCGCCGCCGATCATCAGCTGCAACCCCTGAGCTGCGATCGAGCGGGAGTCGCGACGCGCGTCAGGCGGTGACGCCGAGCTGCGCGCGGAGATCCTCTAGGACGCGCGCGGGGGCACGGACCACGAACCGCGTGCCCTCGTCTCCGTGCTCCTCGACGAGCACGGTGGTGCGCTCGTGGATCAGGTGCGCGATCTTCTGCAGCGCATACGGCACCGAGAGCTCCGCTTCCTCGAGCTTGCCGACGAAGTGTTCGAGCAACAGCTCGCGGAGCCGCCCGACGTCAGCGCGATCCTTCGCGGACAGCTGGATCGCATTCGGGTACCGCGCGCGGAGGTTCGTGCGGCCGACCTCGTCGACGCGATCGATCTTGTTGAGGAGCAGCCAGCCGGGGACGTCATCCGCGTCGATCTCGCGGAGCACCTCGCGGGTGACGGCGAGCTGATCGGCCATCGCCGCGTCTGCTGCGTCGACGACGTGGAGCAGCAGGTCGGCGGAGCCCGCCTCGTCGAGCGTGGAGCGGAACGAGGCGACGAGATCGTGCGGCAACTTCTTGATGAAGCCGACCGTATCGGTCACGAGGATCGGGGGCTCGGTCGGGGGCTGCAGGCGGCGGACGGTGGTGTCGAGCGTCGCGAACAGCTTGTCCGCGATGTAGACGTCCGAGCTGGTGAGCGCGCGCATCAGCGAGGACTTGCCGGCGTTCGTGTACCCGACCAGGGCGACGGTGGGCAGCTCGCTGCGCCGGGTCCGCCGGGTCTTCGCGCCACCCTCGATCTGCGATAGCTCGTGCTTCAGCTCTGCGACCCGGTCGCGGATCCGGCGCCGATCGAGCTCGAGCGAGGTCTCGCCGGCACCCTTGCCGCCGATGCCGCCGCGCACGCGATCGCCGCCGCCCGCGCCTTCGCGCAGCCGCGGGGCGAGGTAGCGCAGCTTCGCGATCTCGACCTGCATGCGCGCCTCGCGGGTCTTCGCGTGGCGATGAAAGATCTCGAGGATCACCGACGTGCGGTCGAGCACCTCGACGCCCGTGGCCTTCTCGAGGTTCCGCTGCTGGGTCGGCGTCAGATCATGATCGACGAGCACGACCTTGGCCCTGGGTGCCTCGGCGGGCTTCTCCGCGCCGACCGCATCATCGGGCTCGGGATCATCCGAGGTCGGCTCTGACGAGGCCGCGTCGTCGTCGTCATCGTCGTCGTCGTCGTCATCGTCGTCGGCCGCGTCCTTCTTCTGCTTGCCGCCCGGCTTGACGTAGGCCTCGACCTTGCCGGTGCCGCCGGTCCAGGTCGCGAGCTCGACGAGCTTGCCCTCTCCGAGCACCATGCCCGTGGCGAGCCCCTTGCGGCGCTGGGTGACCCGACCCACGGGCTCGAGCCCGAGGGTCTTGGCGAGCCGCTCCAGCTCCTCGAGCGAGGACGCGAGCTCCTCGTCGCTCACGTTGGGCAACTGGACGGCGACGACGACCGCCGCGGGCCGCTCGTCGCCGAGAGACGTCAGCCTGGAACCGGTATCGAACGCCATGGGGCGCGCACCTTAGCTCTCACGGCGTCTGGACGCTACCCGAGGTGCACCCCGTCGCCGGGCGAGGCATCCCGCGCTGATCCGTCGGTGGGCAGCTGACGCCCGCGGTCTCTGCAGGGCCCCCCGTGGCGGGGACCAGGGTCGCGCTCGCGCCCCCGTGATCCCCGAGTGCGCCGAGCATCGGGTCGACGAACGTCGTGGTCGGCGTACATGCCGCATCGGCGCCTCCGCCGACGACATGGTTCCGCGGCCACTGGAGGTTGCCTCCGCCGGTCCCCGTGACGTGACACTGCATCGGCGCGCCGGGGTTCTGCGCGGTGTTCCCCACGAACAGGTCGCTGACCAGCATCAGGGTCGGGTTGCCGCCGATCGCGGCGCCGAAGTACGGATCGCCACCATCGGCGTGATTCGCGGCGAACGTGGTGAACGCGATCGTTCCGCCTCCTCCGAACAGCGAGATCGCGCCGCCCAGGCCGGCGAGCGCCGAGTTCCCGGTGAACGTGTCGTTCAAGAACGAGAACTGCGTGCCATCGGCCTGCAGCGCACCGCTGCCCTTGGTGGCGACGTTGTTCGAGAACGTCGATGCCAGCACCTGGAGATCGCTGTTGTGGAAGTACGCCGCACCACCGCTCGTGCCGTGGTTGCCGTCGAACGTGCAGCGATCGATCACGCTGGTGCGCCGGGGGCCATCAGGTGTGCGGAACAACGCGCCACCCAGGGCCGCGGCACCGCCGGTGTTGGCGGTGAAGTGAACCCCGCAGAACGTGTGGACCAGATCGTCGCCGCCGTCGATCACGATCGCGCCGCCGTTGCCTCCCGATCCGATCTGGTGCTGCCCGGTCTCCGCGATCACGGAGCACATGGTGCTGTCGTCGCCGTTGGCTCCATTGCCCTCGGCGACGTTGGCGTCGAACACCGAGTCGTAGACGTCGAGCTCGGAGTTGAGGACGTTGATCGCACCGCCGTTCGAGCCGCGGTTGGCGTGGAACACGCTCCCCGCGACGATCGCGCGGCGCACGCCGAGCAACGAGATCGCACCGCCGCCGACATCGGGCCCGAGCGAGGCGGCCTGGTTGCTCTCGAACACACAATCGATCACCACGACCTCGCCATCCCGCACGTAGAGTGCGCCACCGTAGCCGTCGTAGTAGCCCTGGGAGCACGGCGCGGGCGCGGTCGCGAACATGCGCGTGCCGGCGGCGCGGCCGTGCGCGAGCGTCAGCCTCTGGAGCGTCAGGACGGTGGTGTTGACGCGGTAGTCGGGATGATCGAACGACAGGATTCGCGTGGTGCCCCCGCCATCGAGGGTGGTCGTCCCGCCGCCGTCGATCGTGGTCGCGACATTGGTGCGGAGCTGGAGTGTCGTCGTGATCGCGATCGTCTTGGGCGCCGTGCCGCAGTTGAACGTGATCTTGCCGCCGGCCGCGACCGCGGTGGCGAGCGCCGCCTGCGTACACGAGGCGGGCGTCCCGTCGCCGACGACGTGGTCGGGTGCGCTGGTGTCGACCGGGGTAACCGGTGCGCCGCAGGTGGCGCCAGGTGGCGTGATCGTCCCCGCGTCGATGCCGGCGTCCCCGTCGATGACGTCGTCGCCGGTCTTGCCGTCGTCGCCGCCGCACGCGGCGCTGGCACACATGCCGAACACCGCCAGGAGTCGTCCCATGTGCATGTCCTGACGGTACGCGATTGCCCCGGCGCCGGGCGGCTTGTCAGTGCAGTCCGACCTCGGCAGCGAACCGGATCACGATCTCCGCGAAGGCGCGGTGGGCCTCGGCCTGGAGCATGTGACCGGCCGCGGGGATGATCTCGAGCCGCGCGTCGGGCAGGGCGGCGCGCAGAGCGTCGAGCGTGGGGCGGAAGTAGGGCGCCGATCGCGCGCCGCCGAGGAGCTGCACCGGTGTGGTGATCGCCGCGAGCTCGGCATACCGAGGGCGGTAGGCGATCAGCGCCTCGGAGTCGCTCCGGATCTCCGCCCACCTCGCCTTGGAGCGCTCCTGGAACGCCGCGGGGATCCGGTCATACAAGGTGTCGCCAAGGACGGTCCGCAGGAAGAACTCGGCCGCAGCGGGTCCGCCGGCCGTCGCGACGAGGTGATCGAACTGGCCGAGGAACGCGGCGGGCGCGGCGGGTGCATCATCGGTCGCCCCCATCGGTGGCTCGATCATCACGGCTCCGGAGATCCGGGCACCATGCCGTCGCAAAAGCTCGAGTGCGACGACCGCACCGAAGCTCGATCCGATGACCATCCCTCCGTCGGGCAGCAGGTCCGCGGCCGCCTCCGCCTGGTCCTCGATCGAGCCGGCGCCCCGATCGTAGGCGATCAGGGTGAAGCGCTCTCGGAGCGGGCCGGCGAGCTGGATCGACCAGGCCGTGTGGTCAGTCGCGCTGCCGTGGATCAAGAGGAGAGGCGGACCTACACCGGCGCGAACCACGTGGAGACCGGAGGACATGAGGCTATGATTGCCACAGATGGTGCCCGAGGACGGAGAGCCAGCGGATCCTCCGCAGCCACGCCCGCGCACCAACACCGGCGGGGTGGAGGCGTTCGCGGCCACCGTCGCGCCCACGAACCTGGCCGCGGTCGCCACCGGCGTCGGCACGCCCCCGGTGCCGCCCGCACCCTCGCAGCACCGGATGGCATCGGCGATGGAATCCGATCAGACGATGGCGGCGCCGGTGACCGGCGGGATGCCACCCCTGTCGATCATCCCGCACGCGCACTACAAGGTCGACAAGGAGATCGCGCGTGGCGGCATGGGCCGGATCGTCGCCGCCGAGGATCAGCGCCTCGGCCGGCCGGTCGCGCTCAAGGAGCTGATCGATCCCTCGCCTGACCAGCTCGGCCGGTTTCAGCGCGAGGCCCTGATCACCGCACGCCTCCAGCACCCGAGCATCGTGCCGGTCTACGAGGCAGGGCAGTGGCCCACCGGAGAGCCGTTCTTCGCCATGAAGATGGTGGAGGGGCGGCCACTCGATCAGGTGATCGCGGACGCCAAGACGCTCGGGCAGCGGCTCGCGCTGTTGCCGCGGATCGTCGCCGCCGTCGATGCGATCGCCTATGCGCACAGCCGGCGCGTGATCCATCGGGATCTCAAGCCGGCAAACGTGCTGATCGGCGAGTACGGCGAGACCGTGGTGATCGACTGGGGCCTGGCGAAGGATCTCGATGCCACCGATGCGATGGAGTCCGCGGAGCGGGCGCCACGCTCGAACTCGGAGAAGAAGGCCAAGCCCACCACGACCACGGGCTCGTCGACGCTGACGATCGCCGGCGCGGTGATGGGCACCCCCGCGTACATGGCGCCGGAGCAGGCGCGCGGTGAGCCGCTGGATCAACGCGCGGACGTGTTCGCGCTGGGCGCCATGCTGTATCACCTGCTCGCGGGCGTGCCGCCCTACAACGCGCGCACGGCCACGGACGTGATCGCCGCCGCCGCGCTCGGGCGGGTGGTGCCGCTGGTCGAGCGCGAGAAGCACGCGCCGCTGGATCTGGTCGCGATCGTCAACCGTGCGATGGCGCAGGAACCGTCGGATCGGTATCCGCATGCCGGCGAGCTCGCCGAGGAGCTGCGGCGGTTCCTCACCGGCCAGCTCGTCGATGCGCACCGGTACACCGCGCTGCAGAAGGCGACGCGGTTCGTGAAGAAGCATCGCGCCGCGGTGACGATCTCGGCGCTCTCGCTGGTGGCGTTCGGCGTGCTCGGCACCCTCGCGATTCAGCGGATCGTCGAAGAGCGTGATGCGGCGCGCAGTGCGCGCGAGATCGCCGTGACCCGGCGCCAGGCCGCGGAGAAGCTGATCGATCGCATGCTCTCGGACGTCAAGGAGCGCCTCCAGCAGATCGGGCGGCTCGACATCCTGTCGAACCTCGGCGGCGAGATCCGCGACTACTACGGCACGCTGGGCAAGATGCCGGGTGGGATGCCGCCGGAGGACGGCGATCGGATGGCGCTCGCCGTGGATCTCGTCGGGCTGGCCGAGCGCGAATCCGGGCGGATCGATTCCGCCCTCAAGACCTGGACCGACGCACGCGCGAAGCTGGCGGCGAGCGTCGGCGATAGCACCGATCCCTCGACGCTGCTGCGGCGCCGGATGATCGCGCGGTTCGACTTCGAGATCGGCACCGTCCACCAGCAGCGCGGCAAGGTCCCGCTCGCGATCAAGGCGTTCACGCTGGCCAAGAACGAGTTCGATGCGCTGCGCGTGGAGGCCCCGAAGGATCGCCAGGTCCTGCTCCAGGCGGCCGACACACACGACAAGCTCGGCGATCTCCTCCGCAACGAGGGCAAGATCGATGCGGCGTTCGAGGAGTACTCGGAGGCCAAGGCCGAGCGCGAGCTTGCCGGGAGCCAGGCGAGCAGCCGGCCGTCGGAGGAGGTGCTCGCCCTGTCGACCAGCCACATGAAGCTCGGCTCCGTCTATCAGGCGCGCGGCGAGTCCGCGACGGCGCTCGCCGAGTACAAGTCCACGCTCCGGCTCCGCGAGACCCTGCTCGAAGGGCAGCCCGACAATGTCGAGGTGATCGAGAAGGTGCTCGACGTGCGCGATACGCTCGCCGAGCTCCAGAACCAGGTCGGCGACGAGAAGAGCGCGATCGAGACCTACAAGGACGCGATCCCCGTGATGGAGATGCTCGCGCGCCGCGATCCGATGAACACGACGTGGAAGCGCCAGCGCGGCAACCTGCTCGCCAACCTCGGGTTCTCGATGCTCGACACCGGTGACTTCAAGGGCGGCCTCGATCAGCTCCAGGTCGCGCTCGACATGCAGAAGGAGCTGGTCGCGAAGGAGCCCAAGGCGCAGCTGTGGCAGGGCGATGTCGCGCGCACGCTGACCCGCGCAGGCGATGGGCAGATGTACCTCGGCGAGACCAAGGAGGCGATCGACCGCTACGGCACCGCACTCGACATTCGCAAGCGCCTCGTGAAGTCCGATCCCAAGAGCACGCCGTACCGGCGCAGCGTGGCGTGGTCGTACTCCAAGCTGGCGAACGCGTTCGCCTCCAAGAACGATCTCGCGGGCGCGTTCGCGGCGCACGAGGAAGCGCTCGTGCTCCGTGCGCAGCTGGTGGCGGAGGCGCCGTCGCACTCGGGCTTCAAGAACGAGCTCGCCTCGACCGAGATCGCGTTCGGACGAGCGCTCGCGACCAAGGATCCCAGGCGGAGCAAGGAGCTGATCGCCGCCGGCATGGCCCGCGCGCGCGAGATGGTCTCGGGCGATGCGATCAACAGCGAATGGAAGGAGACCCTGACGCAGGGGCTGCTCGCCCAGGCCGAGCTGGCCCGCGTGGTGGGCGACAAGGCTGCGCGGCTCGCCGCCCTCAGCGAAGCGCGGACGCTGGCGCATGCGTCGGCCGAGCGAGCGCCCCAGAACGCGCACTGGCCTGGCTATGTCGCCGAGGTCCACGTCGGGCTCGCCGAGCTCGCAGCGGACGCGAGGTCACGTGCCGCCGAATGGAAGGCCGTCCGCGATGCGCTCGAGCCCCTCGCGAAGGCGGCCCGACTCTCCGCGACTCGCAAGAACTTGCTCGATCGCGCCCTCGCCGGTCGATAAGCGTTACGATGGGCCCATGGGCGATGAAGTCGTCGAACGCGAGTTCATGGGCAAGGGTCGCAGCAAGGTCTGGACCTACCTGATCCTGATGGTGTTGCTGGTCACGATCGTCGTGGTCATCAACCTGGTGTGGAAGAACCCGACCGCCGCGTCCGAGGGCATGAAGAGCTTCTTCGGCCTGCCGTCGTGGGCCCTCGCCACCGTGGTGTTCCTCGTCGGCGCCGTCGTGTTCTGGCTCGGGCTGAAGATGGAGACCGATTGGCCGGAGGCGATGGGAGCGTTCCTGATCGCGGGCGCGGTCGCGTGGCTCGAGCTGATCGTCGGCTGGAGCAAGTTCGAGCTCGGCCTGATCGTCGTTCCGTACCTGATCCCGATCGCGGTGTTCGCGATCCTGCTCATGTACGGGATGAAGAAGAGCGTCTGAGCGCGCCCTACGGCGTGAACTCGTCCGCGCCGATGTCGCTGCGCCCGGCCTGCGGCCGTGCATTGCCGTCGATGTCCGTGGACAGCGTGGCCGTGGGATCCGCCTGGTCCTTGGCGGCGCTCGCCGAGCCGATCCGGTAGTAGTCCGCCGCCCGGAAGCTGCCGATGTCCTGATTCTTGAACATCGGATCCCCCGCGAGGTTGGTCCCGGTCACCACGGTTCCGGTCTCGTACATCGAGTAGCCGACCGTGCAGCTCGGCCCGACCTTGTTGTTGATGAACAAGTTGTTGGCGACCGAGATCGCGAGTGTGCAGTTGAGACCACGAGCGCTAGCGGCCACCGGCATCGAGAGGTTGTCGGCCACGGTATTGAACTCGAACACGCTGGTCTGCAAGCCGGGGGACAGGGTGAGCCCACCGGTCTGGGAGGTGGCGGCGGCCCCGTTCTGGACGATCAGGTTGTTGGTCAGCTGGAAGTTCGTCGCCGACAGGAACACGCCACCCGTGGCATTCGCGACGATCACCGACTGGGTCATCACGACCGAGCCACCCAGCGCGCTGAGCCCGTAGCCCGCGTTGTTGGCGATCAGCACGCGATGGAGCTCCAGCATCGGGGTGCCGCTCGGCACCGAGACGCCGTGCGATCCGCCGCCTGTCCCCTGTGCGATCTCGAGGTCGTAGATCGCGACCTTCGCGTTCGCCTTGATCTCGATCACCGCTCCGCTGCCGGTCCGGCGCAGCGCTGCGCCGCGATCCGCGAGGATCGTCGCATCGGTGTCGAGCACGGTGGTCTTGGTGTCGACGATCGTTCCCGTGACCTTGATGTACATCCGGTTGCGCTTGTGGCCCTCGTCCACATTCGCGCACGGCATGGCGCGCGTGCAGACGGTGCCTCCGGCGTTGACGTCGCTGACGTACGCGACGCTCGCCTCGTCGGCGCACGTGCCATCGGGGGCGCACACTTGCGATGCGCAATCGGTGTGGGCACGGCAGCCGCCGCACACGTGATCGGCGCCGCACGCGGGCAACGGGTTCTGGCAATCCGTCGACGACACGCAGCCCACACAGGTGTGGCTCGCTGGGTCGCACAGGGGCGTCGCGGCTGCCGTGCAGTCGTCGTCGATCTGGCAGCTCCCGCCCGCCCCATCGGCGGGTGGGCAGTGCGCCGGATCATCGTGAGTCGCGCAGTACTTCTCGCTGGTCTTCATGCAGCCCGCGAGGGCCGGCACAAGCAGCGCCGGGATCAGCAGAGAACACAGGCGAGAACACAGGACAGCCCGCATCAGAACGACCGCCCCCAGCCGACGTAGGCTCCGCCCGGGACCACCGCGACCGCGGGCGCCGCGTCCGTGGAGCGCTTGCCCTTGAACCAGAGGTACGCGCCGACGCCCGCCACCGCGAGCCCACTCACCGCGAGCCCGACGCCGAGTGCGCGCGTATCCCGGTATTCGAACTTCTCACCGGTGTCAGTCTCGCTGGTGGCATACAGGATCAGGCCGGTGAGAAGCAGCCCTGTGCCGACGCTGATCGCCACGACGGGCACCTTCCCATGCCGCGTTCCTGCTCCCGGAGCATGGAGCGCGATCGCCAGGGGCGCGGTCTCGCCTTGCACGATGGTCACCGACCGCGTCGCGTCGGCGCGGCCGTCCGCGCTGAGGGTCACCTGATGAACGCCGGGCGAGAGCGCGACCTCGAGTGGCGTGACGCCGGACGCTGCGCCGTCGATCGTCACGTGCGCGCCGGCCGGTGTAGACGACAGCGCGAGCTGCCCCACCGTCTTGCGTCCGGATCCCGCGAGCGCGGACATCAGGGCATCGTTGGTGGTGCGCAGCGTGCCGTCGGTGCACTTCTCGCACTCACGCTTCTCCGCCACCGGGTCGCTGCCGCGCTCGAACCAGAACGCGGTCATCGTCACGTCGCGCATGCCGCCGGCGTTATCGGCGACCTCGATCCGCGCAAACACGACGGTGGAGGTCTTGGCCTGCGCCTCGATCAGCTTGCGCGCACAACCGGTGTCCTCCATCACGAAGCAATCGATCAGCTTGTTGGTGCTCTCGGGAGGCAACGGCGAGGGGACCAGTTGATGCCCGTGCGCTCGCAACCAGCCCTCCATCAGGGCCAGCACCTGCGGCTGCATCGTCGTGTCGCCCGTCACCACCACGCCCACATCACCCCCCGCTCGGGCGGACGTGGTCCACGCGAAGATCACGAAGGGCAGGATCAGGAGGGTTCTACGGATCACTTCATTCGCTCGATGCTTGTGACCTTGGTTTCCGTGATCTCGATCTGCAGCTTCTCGTCGTAGTCGCGGTCGGTGTTCGTGAGGCGCAGGGTGTGCTTGCCGACGGGCACCATCTTGCTGACTGGGGTATCGCCGAGGCGTTTACCATCGAGGGTGGCCGTGAGGACCGGGAACGCGCGGATCTCGAGGCGCCCCTGCTTCTTGGCAAGGGCAGGGTGCGCTGGTTGGGGCGGCGTTGCATCTTTTTGGGCGGCGTCCGGAGGCCCTGCGTCGACCGGAGGGGCCACGGGCGTCCCGGCGTCGATCTCGACGGTGATCGTAGCGTTGTTCGGGGGCGCATCGGATGCCGGCGTGCTCGCCATGTGACCCGCGTCGTGTACGACCGTTGCGCTACCCGGGTCTCCCACGCCCCCGGCGACCTGTGAGCCGCCGGCGACGCCACCCGAGCCACCCGAGGAGCCGCCGCGTACCGCGGAGACGATCCCGAAGGCCGCGGCTCCACTGGCCGCGGTGACGAAGATGACCGCCGCGATCTTGGCGGCCTTGCGGCTCCGCGCTGGCGCCTCGATCGTCCCGGTCCGCGCCTGCATGACGGAGGACAGGCTCGGGGCCGCCGCGGCTCCGTGTGCTGCTGCGGCGGCGCGCGCGGGCCCAACGTGACCATCCCCGAGCGTGGAGGAGCCGGGCGGCAACGAGCCGGGTGGCAACGAGCCGGCCTTGCTGCGCGCGCGGACCAGGCTCTGACGGACGCGGGCCTCCTGCGGGAACCGCTCGGCGAGCAACGAGATCAGGACCTCGCGTCCGTCGCGGGGCGCATCGGCGCAGTCGAGGAGCTCGGCGATCGCCGCCTCGGCGGTGGGATAGCGCGCGGGGACGTCCCGCTCGAGCAGCCTCATCACCACACGCTCGAGGTCCTTCGGGATGTCGCCGCGGAACGAGCGTGGTCGCGGGATCTGGCCGAACAGCACAGCCGCCAGCGTGGCTCGGGTGTCTTCGCCGTAGAACAGCCGGCGCCCCACGAGCATCTCCCACATCATCACGCCGACCGCGAACAGATCGCTGCGCCCGTCGAGCGGCTGGCCGTTCGCCTGCTCGGGGCTCATGTACGCCGGCTTGCCCTTGATGAACAACGACGCGGTGGCCTCGCTCGCCGAGCGGGCCTTCGCGATCCCGAAATCGGAGACCTTGACCGCGCCCTCCCACGACAGCAGGACGTTGTGCGGTGACACGTCGCGATGCACGACCCCGCGCACGTCGGTGCCGGTCGGTAGATCGTGCGCGTAGCCGAGGCCGCGCAGCACCTCGCTGATCGCGAAGATCATCGCGGGGATCGAGATCATCCCGGTGCCGACCAGGGCATCGAGGTCCTTGCCATCGACCAGCTCCATCACGAGGAACAGGCCGCCATCGGAGCCGCGATCGAAGTCGAGCACGCTCACGATGTTGGGGTGGACCAGGCGTGAGCTGATCTGCGCCTCGGCCACGAACATCTGCGCGAACGCCGGATTGTCGGAGAACCCGGGGAGCACGCGCTTGATCGCAACGCGTCGCGAGAAGCCCTCGGCGCCGATCGTCGACGCGAGGAACACCTCGGCCATCCCGCCGCCCCCCAGCCGCTGATCGAGCCGATACTTGCCGAGGACCCCGGACATCAGCTCAGACGATAGCTCAGGTCGGGCGGAACCCGTGCGGTCCGCTGATCTGGCGCTGTGCGAAATACTTGCGGGCGGCCTCGACGTGGAGCGGGAAGGCGAACACCTCGGCGAGGCCGTCCGGTCCGAACACCAGGCCGCGCTCCGAGGTCTCCTTGTCCTGATGGAACGCCGGGAGCGAGGTCCTGGGGATCGGGGCGGCGACCGAGAACAGCAGCACCCGGTTCGGCTTCGGTGAGCTCGACGCGAACCACAGGATCTCGAGGGTGGCGGGATCGACGATCGCGCCGGTCTCCTCGCGGATCTCCCGGGTACCACCCTCCTGCCACGACTCGTGCTCCTCGAGGAAGCCGCCCACGATCGCGAGCTTGCCCTGCTGTGGCTCGATCGCGCGCCGCACCACGAGCAGGCCGGTCTGCGCGCCATCCACCACGGGCACCAGCACGACCGAGACCGGGATCGGGTTGGCCCAGATCGTCACGGTGCAGCCCGCGCAGGTCCGCGGATACAAGAGCGGCTCCGGGTACTTCGTCCCACAGTAGGAGCAGAACGCATCGCGGATTCGGGGCTGGCTCATGTCACCTCGGGATCAAGGAATCGTGGCCGCGCTCGCGCATCACCAGGCGCCACGCGTCGATCAGTCGGACGAACGCCTCGGCGAGCTCGGGATCGAACTGGGTGCCCGCGCAGCGCTCGATCTCGCCGATCGCGACCTCGTGGGGGAGGGCGCGCCGATACGCGCGATCGGAGGTCATCGCGTCGTAGGCATCGGCGATCGCGACCACGCGACCGACCAGCGGGATCTGGTCACCTGCGAGCCCGCGCGGATAACCGCCACCGTCGTACCACTCGTGGTGACACCAGCAGCCGTCGATCAGCGGGTGCAGGCACGGGACCGGCTCGAGGATCCGCTTGCCCTTCGCGGGATGCTCGCGGAACACCG
>JAYVRN010000737.1:0-12446 GCA_043776275.1 Myxococcales bacterium
GCTGATCTTCGTGACGTTGGTGCGCGACCGATCGCGCAGAAGCGCCTTCTGGAAAGCGTCCCAGACCTTGCGGCGGTTGCCTTCCTTGTCCATGTCGACGAAGTCGATGACGATGATGCCGCCGATGTTCCGCAGGCGGAGCTGGCGCGCGACCTCGTCGCAGGCCTCGAGGTTGTTCGCGGTGACCGTATCCTCGAGGTTGCCGGAGCCGGTGTTCGTGAAGCTGCCGGTGTTGATGTCGATCGCGGTGAGCGCCTCACCTTGATCGATCACCAGCGAGCCGCCGGACTTCAGCGGGACCTTGCGCGCGACCGCGAGCCGGAGCGCGGGCTCGATGTGATAGTGGTCGAAGATCGGCCGTCGCGAATCGTACTTCTTGATCCGCTCGGCGAACCGCGGCAGGAACGCCAGCGTGAACTTCTTCACGCGGTCGTACTGCTCGTCGTCGTCGATGCAGACCTCGGAGGTGTCCTCGCGAAGGAGATCGCGCACGGTGCGCAGCGAGAGATCGAGGTCGGCGTAGACCAGGCCGGGCCCGCGCGAGTCGCTCTCGCGCTTCTCGATCTCGCCCCACAGCCGGGCGAGGAAATCGACGTCGTCGCGCAGCTCCTGATCGCTCGCATCTTCGGCGGCGGTCCGGACGATGAAGCCCGAGCCCTTGGGCCGGACCTCGTTGACGAGATCGCGGAGGCGGCGGCGTTCCTTGTCGGAGCCGATCCTGCGCGACACGCCGATCTGCGAGACGTGCGGCATGAACACCGAGTACCGCCCCGGTAGGGAGATGTACCCGGTGACCCGTGCACCCTTGAGACCGATCGGATCCTTCGTCACCTGACAGACGACGGTGTCGCCCGGGCGAAGCAGGTCCTCGATCTTGCGGTTCGCGAGCTGCTTGCGCGAGCGAGCGATCCGCGAGGCGGCGCCTTCGGGTGAGTCATCCCCACCCTCATCGACATCCGCGTCCTCGAACAGCTTGCGCTCGTCTCCCGAGCCCAGCACATCGGCGACGTAGAGGAATGCGGCGCGCTCGACCTTGGAACCCAGGTCGACAAACGCCGCCTGCATCCCGGGAAGAACCCGGGTGACTTTTCCGCGATAGATGTTTCCGACGATTCCGCGATCACGCTTACGTTCGACAAAGAACTCGGCCAGGGAGCCCTCTTCGACGACCGCTACGCGGATCTCGGGTCCCTCGGCATTGACCACCAGCATGTTCTGCATGTGAGGCTCTGCAATTCGTTGCGCCCGCTCCGGAGCGACGCGACATGAATGTCCTAGCGCGGTCGCGACAGATGCTGGGTCGAACGGCTTCGGTAACATGCAAGGGCCATGAATACAAGGCATTGCGATGTCGGGTGGAGCCGTGGCCCGACGTTTGCTTTAGTCCGGCTTGCGTCGGCGTTGCCGCGCTTGACGCGAGCTCGGTTTAATTAGCTAAGCACCGAGTTTTCTTAAACTAGTTGGACTTATTCTTAGAACGCCTGGGTTGCCGCCCGGGCGTTCATGTTTTTCGGCCTGCTCCAGGCGTCGCGCTAGTGTGCGCTCGTGAAGGACGCCATCGCGTTCGTGCTGGCCCTGGGGCGCGCGCTCCATCGGTACGGCACGCCCGCGGACCGGCTCGAAGAGGCGCTCAAGGTCTGCTGCCAGCGGCTCGCCATCGAGGCCGAGGTGTTCACGGCGCCGACCGCGCTGATCATGAGCTTCGGTGCACCGACCGAGCTGAAGACGCGGATGCTGCGGTTCGAGGGCTCCGAGCTCGATCTCGGCAAGCTCGAGAAGGTCGACGAGATCGCCGATGCGGTCTCCGAGCGACGGATGTTGCCGCGAGAGGGCATCGCGCGCCTCGATGCGATCATCGCCGCACCACCCGCGTTCGGGCGTGGCCTTTCCACGCTGATGCACGGCGTGACCGCGGGAGCCCTCGCGGTGTTCTTCGGTGGCTCGCTCGAGGATGTCGCCGTCGCGGGCGCGATCGGCCTGTCGCTCGGCCTGCTCGCGCAGTACGCCAAGCGCTCGACGGATCAGGCGCGTGTGTTCGAGCTCGTCGGAGCCGCGTTCGCCGCGTTCGTGGCGAGCCTGGTGTCGTCCGTCTGGTATGCGGTGACGCCATCGATCGTCATCGTCGCCGCGTTGATCGTGTTGCTGCCCGGGATGTCCCTGACCGTGGCGATGACCGAGCTCGCGACCCGCCACCTGATCGCGGGCACGGCGCGGCTGATGTCCGCGGTGATCGTCTTGCTCGAGCTGGTCGTCGGCGTGGCGCTCGGCGAGCGTGCAGCGGCCGCGCTGGTCACCGTCCACCAGGCGGTGCCCGAGCCGCTGCCCGCGTGGGCACCGTGGGTCGCGCTCGTGGCGTCCTCGATCGGCGTGGCGATCGTCGTGCAGGCCCAGGTCCGCGCCTTCGGCTGGATCCTCGCGGCGTGCGTCGTTGGCTATCTCGGGAACCTCCTCGGGACGGTGTGGCTGGGTGGGCAGATGGGCGTGATGGTCGGCGCGTTCGCGCTCGGCGTCCTTGGCAATGGCTATGCGCGGCTGCTCAAGCGCCCCGCGCAGGTGGTGCTGGTCCCGGCGGTGCTGCTGCTGGTGCCCGGGAGCATGGGGTTCCGCGGGATGGCGTCGCTGCTGTCGCGCGACACGTTGACCGGTGTGGAGAGCGTGTTCGCGATGTTCGTCGTCGCGATCGCGATCGTGGCGGGCCTGCTGATCGCGAATGCCGTGGTCTCGTCTCGCCGCAGCCTGTGACGATGCGCCTGGCCGCCGCGTACGACGTGGGCGATCGTGAAGGGATCCGCTACCGGCGGAGATCCGGATCGTCGGGATCCGCATCGCGGTGCACGCACGGATCGTTGTCCGGATCGTGACCGCATGACAGCACGCCGGGCCCCGGATCGTGCGGATCGACACCCTTGTGTGGTCCCTCGTCGTCGTCGGGCGCGTGCAGATCGCCGCCGGCCTCGATCAGCGCGTCTCGCCGTTCGTGAGCCACGTTCGGGATCAGATCCTGCCGCGCGATGAACGCGACGTAGTAGGCGTCCTCGCGGCGCGCTTCGAGCTCGCCCGCCTCGATCGCTGACTCGAGCTTCCGCTTGAGATCGCCGATCAGCCGTGACGGCGCGATCTCGAACGCCTCCATGATCGCGTTGCCCACGCCACCGGGCAGGGGCGGGAGCTTCGCATCGGCCTCGGCGAGGACATCGACGCGCTCGGACAGCGCGCTGATCTGCTCGAGCAGCGTCTTGCGGCGACCCGGCCGCTTCGAGGTGATGTCCGCGCGGGAGAGATCGAGCAGGTCCACCATGTGCGGCCCCATCTCGCGATGAAACCGGCGCACGGCGCTGTCGGTCCAGGCCTGGCTGTACTGGTTGGTGCGGAGGTGGTGCTTGACGAGGAAGCGAATGGTCTGTCGCTCGTCGCGCGCGAATGCGAACCGTCCGTGGATCTTGTCGAACATCCGCGCGCCGACCTCGGCATGCCCGTGGAAGTGCACGCCGTCGGGGGTGAACGTACGCGTGGGCACCTTGCCGATGTCGTGGAGTAGCGCGGCCCAGCGCACGAGGGGGCGCTTCACGGTTTGCCGCACGACCTGCTTGGTGTGCGCCCAGACGTCCTTGTGCTGACGCCCGTCCTCCTGCACCAGGTCGATGGTCGCGG
The DNA here is from genome assembly GCA_043776275.1 of Myxococcales bacterium. GTDB lineage: Bacteria > Myxococcota_A > Polyangia > Haliangiales > Haliangiaceae > JABFXX01. The sequence continues at coordinate 3,652 of JAYVRN010000737.1, forward strand.
CGAGCTCGGGGAACAGCACGGGCAGGGCGGCGGTCGCGCGCAGCCACTCGAGGGCCGCATCGACATCGCGGCCCATCAGCATCTGCTCCATCGCCACGCGCATCCGGGTCTTGTCGGCCTCGGCGAGGCGGCGGGTGTGCTCGGCACACACCTCGGTCACCTGGTCATTCGGCCAGCGTCCCTCGTCGTGAGCGATCGCACCTGCGATCTCGAGGATCACGACCGGATCGGCCTCAACGAGGCCACGTACGCGATCTGCGCCGGTCTGCTCACCCGACATGGGTCGGGATAACTACCATGAAACTGGATTGGTACGTCCTGTGCTCCTCGGCGAGCGCGAGTGCAAGGTCGGATCACAGAACGGCACCTGCCGATGGCTGAGCGGTGCTTTCCGGGCATCTCGCAGTTCTATGCAGAGATGTCCGCCAAGCCCGTGACTTTCCTGCAGCTCCTGTGGGCGTTCGAAGGCCGCAAGGCCGCGCGACCCACCCGTCGGAAGCAACGCACTCGCTGAGGCGTTTTGCTGGCGACAGCATGATCCTTCTGGCAGGTTGAGTTGCCAGCTGTGACAGCTCGTCGCAATCCGGACTCGACGATGGGGCAAGATCGAACACTGACGAAGCGTCACCCAATTGGGGTGTTTGACTCCGGCGTCGGCGGACTGACGGTGGTTCGGGCGCTGAGATCAGCAATTCCCGGAGAGGACATCATCTACCTCGGGGACACCGCACGCGTCCCTTATGGAAGTAAGAGTCCGCGCACCGTCGAGCGGTACGCACTCGCGTGTCAGCAGTTCCTCCTCGATCGCGGCGTGAAGCTCGTGCTGATCGCGTGCAACACGGCCTCGGCGAACGCGCTGCCCGCCTTGATCGCGGCGAGCCCGGTGCCGGTGATCGGCGCGGTCGAACCTGGTGCGTCGAGCGCGCTCGCGGCCACGCGCAATGGTCACCTCGGCGTGATCGGCACGCTCGGCACGATTCGCTCGGGCGCATATGCGACGGCGATCCACAGTCGCAACCCCGAGACCCGGCTGTCCACGCTCGCGTGCCCGCTCCTGGTCCCGCTCGCCGAGGAGGGCTGGACCGATGACGACATCGCGCGGCTCGTCGCGCACCGCTATCTCGTCCAGCTGTTCGCCCAGGATCGCGAGATCGACACGCTGGTCCTTGGCTGCACGCACTACCCGCTGCTGAAGGACGTGCTCGCGCAGGTCGGCTCCGAGATCGCCGGACACCCCGTCGCCGTCGTCGACTCGGCGAGCGCGATGGCCGAGGCCGCACGCGAGGCGCTGGGCAGCGGTGCCAACCGGCGATCGACGGCCGGGCGGCTCGATTGCTTCGCGACCGACACCTCTCGGCTGGACGAGCTGGCGCCCCGATTCCTCGGAGAGCCGCTGACCGGCTTCGAGCTCGTGGATCTCTAAAGCGCTCTCCAAAGCCCTCTCCAGGCGCCCTTTAGGGCTCGACGAGAACCAGCTACGCGCGCGCGTGCTTGTTGCCCTTGATCCGGGCTTCTTCGTCGCGGCGGCGCTTCATCACTTCCGTGATGGTGCTCGCCTTCTTCAGCTTGTCGGTGATCGTCTTCTCGTCGACCGGATAGTCCGTGCGGAACACGAGACCGTCGTCGAACAGCTGCTCGCGCGCAGTCTCGTCGTCGAGATACTTGGTGACCTTCTTGCCCTTGTAGTCGAGCTTGGGGAGCATCGGGACCTTGCTCTCGAGCCAGGTCATGAGCTCGCCCATCACGGACTTGCACAGGGTCAGGTTGTCATCGAGGCTCTCGAACAGCTCCGGGAACCGTCCTCGGAACGCGTCCTCGTCCTCTCCCTTGCCCAGCGCTTGCGCGAGCGCAAGGCGGAGCAGCAACGCGTCATCCGCGAAGCTCACCACGGTATCGTTCCGATCCGCGATGAAGTCATTGGGGGACACGACGTAGGCCACCACGCCGGCTGCGACTTCGCGCACCGGGCGGGGGAGGTTCTCATCGTCCATCGCGTCAAACGCGATCTTGAGATCGTGGGGAAGGGAAACTATCCAACCACGCACTAACTCGACGAACTTCAACTCCGCTGCAGCAGTACTCACGAGGATTTGCGTACCCCGCGTAGCGGGGCCTCCATAAAGCTTCGAGATTGAAGCCCGAAGGGAAGTGAGTACCAACCCCGCGGCGGAATTACAAGCCTGGGGCTCCGCCAAGCCCAATCCCCTGCACCCGTGCTAACCTCGGCCAGCGGTGGCCAAGCGTTCACCCATCCTCGGCTACAACCACAACGTCCTCTATCGCGGCCTGGTCTTTCACGTCCAGACCGAGGATTCAGGGCAGCTGAGCCCCCACCTCTTCACACACCTGTTCCACGGGGGTGTGATCATCTCGAGCCGCAAGCTCGTCTATGACGCCGGCTCGGCCGAGGACGCGATCAAGGGCCTGATGCAGTCCCAGCACAAGATCGTGCTGAAGGACCTCAAGCGCGGCACGTTCGACGACAAGATCGACGCCTACCTGGTCGGCACCGAGGGCCTGCTCCCCCGCAGCTCCGCGGGCGGATCCACCGAGGTCGCCCCTCCCTCCGGGGATCTACCCGTGCGGCCCTCCGCGTCGGACATTCTCCCGCCGCCCGACGATCTCCCACGGGTGAGCGCTCCCGAGATCACGATCACGCGCCCTGACACCGAGGAGATCGACGCCCTTGATGCGATCGATCCCATCGAGTTGATCGACGATCAGCCGAGCGCTCCGAACATCACGATCGAGCCGCCACCCGCGATCTCGCGCACGGCGACGCCGCCGCCACTCCCGCGCACCAAGACCGCCGATCGCAAGAGCGGTCCCTCGTCGGTCCGGACCAGCCTGCCGCCGCCGCCGCCGCCGTCGCTCGACGAGCTCGATCCACCGACGAACCCCGATGTCGACTCCGGGGCGATCGCAGCGGCGCTCAACGCCACCGTCAAGACGACGATGCCGAACATCGACTCGGCCCCCGAGATCTCGATCAAGCTGGATCTCGAGGCTCCGCCCTTGGCCGAGGACGAGCAGCTCTGGGACCAGCTCGGCGGGCGTACGCGCTCGAAGCACGACACCGAAGTCCAGCTGCCAAGTGACGGGGTCCCGGGCTCGATCGGTGCGATGCCATCGAGCCCGCAGCCGCGCGGTTCCGATTCGATCCCACCGCTGCCGGCTCACCGCCCGGCCACCGGGGATCGGATTCCGGCGCTCGGCGCGGCGTCGCTTCCCCCTGCCCGGCCGATCTCGCGGCCCCCCTCGCGGCAGGCGATCACGCCTCCCGGCGTGGTGTCGCGCCCGATTCCGGCGAGCGACGATCGCTCGGAGGCCGTCGAGATCTATGCGCCGCCGCCTGGCTCCGCGGAGCCACCACCAGGCGAGCGCGCCGAGCGTCCCGGTCAGTACGCGCAGCACAAGAAGCCCACCGGCAAGCCCCCGGTCGAGGTCGCGCGGGGCGAACGCACAGGTTCGATCCCGATCCCGTCTGGACTCTCTCGCCCCGGTCGCCCGCCCGGGACTTCGGTGCCCGCCCCGAGCACAGGCCGCACCAACTCGCCGTCCTCGCCGATCCCGGCCCGCGCCGCGACCCCGTCGTCGCAGCCGAACCCACGCTCGCCATCGCAGCCGCACGCGATCCCGACCCCGTCGCAGGTGCGGTCGCCGTCGCAGCAGCATCCGATCCCGAACCCGCAGCAGGTGCGCTCTCCGTCGCAGCAGCACGCGATCCCGCGAGTCAATACGCCGTCGCAGCCGCCGCCGCCGTCGGGCCGCACGCCCACGCCCTCGCGGGTCTCTCCGTCGGGGCCAACGTCCCGCCCGGGCAGCCAGCAGAGCGGTGGTGTCGTGATGACGCGCCCCGCGGTGATCGTCGGCGCGCCCGCCAAGCCCGCCGCTCCGCCCCGCGTGCGCAAGGCCCGCGAGGAAGAAGGCCGTGGGTTCGGGCAGGGGCTGATCTCGGAGAAGTCGCTCGACGAGGTGATCCTCGCGTACCTCTCCGAAGACGCCGACGACAAGTAGCCGTTTCGCGGCGACACGGTACGGTGAAGCCATGGCCGCGGACGTCAAGATGTACACACGTCGCTGGTGTGGCTACTGCACGGCGGCCGAGCGGCTGCTCGATGCCAAGGGTGTCGAGTTCGAGAACATCGACGTCACCGGCAACCAGGAGAAGCGGCGGTGGCTCGTCGAGGTCACTGCCGGTCGGACGACCGTGCCGCAGATCTTCATCAACGGTGAATCGATCGGCGGCTACGACGAGCTCAAGGCGCTCGAGCGTCGCGGCGATCTCGACAAGCTCCTCGCCGCACCGCCGAGCGCGCAGCCGGCGACCTGACGCGAGTCAGAGATCGTCTTCGGGCTCGGGCTCGTCGAGCTTCGGGTAGTCCTTGAGATAGCCCGTCATCCACTCGGCGAGCTTGGGCATCGCGACATCGAGGCGATGACTGCCTTCGCGCTCCTTGGCCTGCCGCCACGCGAACATCGCGTCGTCGTGCTCGCCGCGCTGCGCGTATGCCCACGCGCAGAGGAGCAGGAGATCGCGTCCGGCGGTCATCGACAGGCCCTTGCGCATCCGGTCGTAGAGCTCGCTGTCGTCGATCTCGAGCTTGCCCTCCGCCACGCCGAGGTGCATCTGCGCGATCCAGTACGAGAGCTTGAGCACCTCGCCCTGCGGCACGCCGCCCCGCGCGTCGAGGATGTTCCGCGCCTCCTTGGTGCGACCGAGCGAGGTCAGGAGGTTGATCTCCGTGTAGTACGAGAACTGGTGCTGGATCAGCCGCGGCGACAGCCGGCCGCGCGCCTTGCGTACGCGCTCGAGCGCGAGCTCGCCCTTGCCATCGAGGGCATCCGCGATCGCCACGCGGAGCTCGGCGAGGGCACGGACCCGTCCAGGAGCCCACCACGAGCGCGCCACCGGCTCGGCGAGGGCACGGCCCGCGAGGGCGTCGCCATTGGACAGCGCGACGCTGGCCTCGTTGACCTTGCCGACCGCGCGCACCGTGCCGATGAACCGACCGCCGAGCGCGAGATAGAACGGGATCAGCAGCGGGAACGACGACGCGGCAAGCACCACGCCCGCCGCGGTGATGCCGCCGAACGCCACGTACGCCGCCATCTGCCGCGTGCGCACACCGGCGGGATCCTTCACCTCGCCATCGCGTCCGACGTAGACCAGCTGACCCTTACCGGCCTTGTCGAGATCGCGCGCGATCATCGGACGAGCGAGCGCGGTCGACGGGGGCTTTGGATCTTCGGCCATGTCAGCTCGCGTCGTCGTGGACGCGCCAGTCAGTGCCCTGGGGGGTATCGAGCAGCTCCACGCCGAGCGCGGTCAGCTCGGCGCGGATCGCGTCACCGCGCGTGAAGTCCTTCGCCGCTCGCGCGGTCTTGCGCTCCTCCATCAAGGCTTCGACGCGGGCGATGTCGATGCCCTTGCGAGCGACCAGGCGGGCGCGGCGCCCGGCGAGGTACGTCGCGGGACTCGCCGACAGGATCCCGAGCGCCTCGCCGACCGCGCGGAGGTCCGTGCCGAGGCGCGCGAGCGAGCGGCGGCGGACCTGCTTGTCCAGCCCCTTGCCCTCGACGAGGAGCTTGTTCGCCAGGGTCGCCGCCTCGTGCATCGCGGCCATCACCCGAGGGGAGTTGAAGTCATCGGCGAGGGCCTCACGCGCCATGCCGACGAGCTTGTCGGCATCGGGCAACACGGCGCCTTCGCCGGCGTCTCCGCCCTGCGCGATGAACGCATCGATCTTGTTCAGCGTGATGTAGAAATACTCGAGGTCGCGATCCGCCGCCTCGAGGCTGCGAAACCGGACGCCGGTGGGCGTGCCCGCGGGATCGCGGATCTCCTCGACCTCGAAGTCGATCGGCGACCGATAGTGGTGCTTCACGCAGAAGAACCGCAGCGCCTCGCCGCCGACGGCGAGAGCGATCTGCTCGCAGCCGAACACATTGCCGAGGGACTTCGACATCTTCACGCCGCCGAAGTTGAGGAAGCCGTTGTGCATCCAGTAGCGCGCGAACGTGTCCGGGCCGTAGGCGCCTTGCGACTGTGCGATCTCGTTCTCGTGGTGCGGGAAGATCAGATCCTTGCCACCGCCGTGGATGTCGAACGTATCGCCGAGGTGGGTGTGGGTCATCGCGGAGCACTCGATGTGCCAGCCGGGGCGGCCTTTGCCCCACGGGGAGTCCCAGAACGGCTCGCCCGGCTTCGCGGCCTTCCACAGCGCGAAGTCTGCGGATGACCGCTTGGTCTTCTCCACGAGGTCGCGATCACTGGCGCCGGCGCGAAGGTCGTCGAGAGATTGGCCGCTGAGCTGGCCATACGGCTTGAACGTGTCGCACGCGAAGTAGACGTCGCCCTCGACGGCATACGCGGACCCGTTGCCGACGAGCTTCTCGATCAGGGTGATGATCTCGGCGATGTGCGTGGAGACCTTGGGTTCGATGTCGGGCGGCATCACGCTGAACCGCGCCATGTCGAGGTTGTAGGCCGTGGCGAACCGCGCTGCGAGCGCCATCGGATCTTCGCCGGCCTCGTTGGCGGCCTTGATGATCTTGTCCTCGACGTCGGTGATGTTCCGGACGTAGCGGACCTCGAACCCGAGGAACCGGAGGCTGCGGCGGATGGTGTCGAACGAGATCGCCGAGTACGCGTGGCCGATATGCGCAGGCGCGTACGGGGTGGGACCACAGACGTACATCCCGACCTTGCCGGGCTGGAGCGGTTCGAATGCCACCTTCTGGCGGCGCATCGAGTCGTGCAGGCGCAGGGACGTCACGAGGCTGGTTGTAGCATCCTCAGCGCCACCCGAGGCTCTTGGGACCGCTGCCGGTGACAGCGTTCGACATCCCGTCGAGCCATGCGGTCATCTCGTCGGGGCCCTGCGGCAGGGCGAGGGTCCACAGGAGCAGGCTGGTCGAGGTCTGGGCCAGGATGCGGCGGCCATCGCTCGACACCTGAGGCGTGGTGAGCGTGAGGTTGGGCGAGCTGGCCAGGTCCCACCGCTTGTGGTCGGTCAGCGGATCGATCACCGACAGCGCACCACGCTCCTCGAGCACGATCATCCCGGTGTCGGCGGCCATCGCGGCCTTGGTTCGCCCGAGCGACTCGTCGATGTCGGTGACCAGATCGGGCAGCGACAGGTCCACGAGGTACGCCGCACCCGCATCGCTGAAGGCCACGAGCTTCGTGGTCCCGGTGGTGCCGAGCTCGACGATCGGCTTGCGCAGCGTGGCGTGCCGCTTCACCGCGTCGTCGGGGGTCCAGGCCATCAGCTCGGCGCCCACGGCGAACATCACCGTCCCATCCGGTCCGATGTAGAGCGAGCTGTTCGGCTTGCGCGGGAGCACCGTGGTTGCCGCCTCTCCACCGCCGAGCTGCTTGCGCCACAGCGTGCGATCCTTGAACACGGCCGCCACCCACGCGGGCCGAGAGCGGCTCCAGGCGATACCGATCAGGTCGTCCTTGCGCTCGACGAGCATGGTGCGCTTGCCGGTGGCGGCATCGTGCAGCTGGAGCGTGCCGGTGAACGCACCGAGGAGCAGCTCGTGATCCGTGGGGAAGCCGACCATGTCCGCCGTCCCGTCGAGCTCCTCCGGCTCCTTGCCGGGTGCGACGAGCTTCGCGTGGTGCGCGAGATCCACGACCACCGCGAGTTGCCCACCGGGGGCATCGGCGGACGAGGTGATCGCAGGCCACGTGGGGAGCGCGCGAGACGTGCCGGTGAGGAGATCGATCCACTGGGCCGGACCATCGACGAACGTCGCGATCACGGCATCGCTGCCCACGAGCCGCGCGGTCGCGGGGCGCTGCGCGAGCTGCCTCGGCTCGATCTCGTCGAGGTTCCACACGAGGAGGCGATCGTCGATCGCGCCGATGATGTACGGCGAGCGGGGGGACACCGCGATCGTCGTCAGCCGGCCTGTGGGGATCGAGAGGAGGTGGTCGCCGCGATCGGACAGCACGGCGATCCCCGCCTCACTCCCCGCGACCATCGTGTCGCCCCGCGCCTCGCCGAGCCCGACCGGGGCACCCGCGAGCTGGCGGCGTGGCTTCGAGCTCTCACGCGAGACGATCGCCACGCCCGTCGGCCCGATCGTGTAGAGGGCGCTGTTGCCGTACGCGACGAAGAACCGCTCGCCGACGGTGAGCCGGTGGACGATCGTCGGCACGGGCGACATCTGCAGGTCATAGGCCGCCTGGTCGACGAGGGCCGCGAGGTGGCTTCCGTCGGTGGCCCAGTCCACGTCGCCCGTGTGCCCGGTGGCGACCACCTGAGGGGGGTCGGAGGGCTGCGTTCGATCGAGGAGCAAGAGATCGCTCTCGCCGAACAGCGCGATCCAGCGGCCGTCGGGAGACGGTGCGAGCTGGCTGACTCGCTGGTCGAGCGGCACCTGGAGCGGCTGCGTGCCCGCGAGATCGAGCTGCCACAGCCCGCCGGTGGTGTCGGTCCAGTACGCGGTGATACCGACGAGCTCGAGATCGAGGATCGGCGTGGGCACCGTGAGATCGCGACGACCTCCCCCGGCGCGATCGAGCACCGAGAGCTTGGTGCCGTGCCAAAGGACGATCTTCCGCTCCTCGTCGGCGAACCGCGCGAGGATCTTGCCTCCGGTCTCGGCGATCGTCTGCGACGTGCGGTGCGCGAGATCGTAGATCCGGACCACGCCATCATCGCCTGCTCCGAGCGCCAGCGTGCCATCACGACTCATCTCCAGGGAATCCATCCCGGGAGAGGCCGGGAGGCTCCACGCCACCCCCCGTGCGCGCGCGGCGGCGCCGAGTGCGCGCACCT
>JAYVRN010000738.1:0-3566 GCA_043776275.1 Myxococcales bacterium
GGTGGCTTCACGCGGCTCTACAACAAGTGGGACACGGCGGGGACCGCGCGCTACGTCAAGAACGCGGCGGCGTGGCTGGTCAACGCGGAGCGGTTCGGCGATGCGGTGATCAACCCGACCCTGCGCACCACCGTGAAGCCGCCGGCGATCCGTCCGGGCGATCGCTCGACCACGCACTCGGCGACGCGCTCGGCGACGCACGCGGTCTCCCCGGCCGCCCCGACGATCTCCGCGCCCCAGGGCGGCGACTGGCTGCCCACCGACGCGATCGGCTGGATGCTGGTCTCGGCGATGGGCCTCCTGCTGGTGATCGGCGTCTATGCGAACACCCGTCGCAACGACCTTCACTAACAGCCGCAGCTCCCGCGGGCCTCGGCCACCACGGCGCGCTACAGTGATCGGGTGAGACGCCTGTCGCTCGGCCTGTCCCTGACGCTGTTCGTGGCCGCCTGTTCGGCGAAGGCTCCGGCCTCAGCCGAGACCAAGCACGACGCCGTGGCCCCCAAGCCCGTGGTCGCGTCGGCGCCCAAGGGCGGACCTGCCGCCAACGTTCCTGGCCCCGATCCCCGCGAGGTGGCGCTGTCCAAGACCGTGCTCGAGCTCCTCGAGCAAGGCCACCTCCTCCACAAGAAGATCGACGACACCGTCTCGCGCGACGCGTTCGCCACGTACATGGAGCGCGTCGACGCCGGGAAGATGTTCCTGCTCAAGGCCGATCGCGATGCGCTCGCGAAGTACGCCGACAAGATCGACGACGAGCTCAACTCCGGATCGCTCGACCTCGGCCACGATGGCAACAAGATCTTCACCACGCGGGTCGCCGTGGTCGACAAGATGGTCGCCGAGCTGCTCGCCAAGCCGTTCGACCTCGACAACGAGGAATCGTTCGAGACGGATTCTGACAAGCTCAAGCCCGCCGAGACCGAGACCGAGCTCAAGGAGCGCTGGCGGCAGCGGCTCGAGCTCGAGGTGCTCGAGCGCACGGCGGCGATGGAGGAGCGCCTCGATCCGCCGAAGCCGAAGCCGTCGAAGGACGTCAAGGACAAGAAGGAGGAGCCGATCCCTCCGGACCCGACGCTCGCTCAGATCCCGCCGACCGCGGAGGGCCGCGAAGCCAAGGCGCGCGCGGATCTCGCGAAGACCTATGCGGCGCGGTTCGCGCGGCTCGAGAAGCCCGTGGCCCTCGATGCCGCCACCGACGTGATCAACGCGGTCGCGAACACGCTCGATCCGCACACGCTGTACCTGCCGCCCGCCGACAAGGCGAACTTCGAGATCCAGATGAGTGGCTCGCTCGAGGGCATCGGCGCGTCGCTGCGCGAGCGCGATCACAACATCGAGATCATCGAGCTGATCCCCGGTGGCGCCGCGGCGCGCCAGGGTGGGCTCGGACCCGGGGACATCATCCTGACCGTCGCGAGCGGCGGCAAGGAACCTGTCGACGTGTTCGACATGCGGATCGATGACGTGGTGAAGATGATCCGCGGCCCCAAGAACAGCGTCGTGACGCTGCGCGTGCGCAAGCCCGCGGGGACCGACGAGGTGGTCTCGATCACGCGCGACGTGATCGTGATCGAAGAAGCGTATGCGCGTGGCGCCGTGCTGACGCGCAAGGGCCTCCCGGCGTTCGGGTACATCCACCTGCCGAGCTTCTACGGCGGCAGCGGCAGCGGTCAGCGAACGTCCTCGGAGGATGTGCACAAGCTGCTCTCGGAGCTCGCGGCGAAGAAGGTTCGCGGCGTGATCCTCGATCTGCGCAGCAACGGCGGCGGGATCCTGCGCGATGCGATCGATCTCACCGGGCACCTGATCGATCACGGTCCCGTGGTCCAGGTCCAGGACAGCCGTGGCCGCAAGGAGGTCCTGTCCGATGACGACCGTGGCCTCGCCTTCGATGGTCAGGTGATCGTCCTCGTCGATCACTTCAGCGCCTCCGCATCGGAGATCGTGGCCGGTGCGCTGCAGGACTATCGGCGCGCGCTGATCGTCGGCACCGGCCCGACCCACGGCAAGGGCACGGTCCAGACGCTGGCGGATCTGGACTCCGTCGGTGGCACCCAGCTCGATCTCGGCGTGCTCAAGCTGACGATCCAGCAGTTCTTCCGGGTCAGCGGCTCCTCCACGCAGCGCGAGGGCGTGGTGCCCGACATCGTGCTCCCCGATCCTGCGGGTCACATCGATGCGGGCGAGCAGTCGCTGCCGCACGCCCTGCCATGGTCGAAGATCTCGGCCGCACCGCACGATGACTGGAAGGGCACCTGGAACACCCCGGCGCTCGTGTTGAAGAGCGCGGGCCGGGTCGCGAAGCACCCACTGCTCTCGAAGGTCGCCACGGCCACCGCGTTCCTGCGCTCGCGCAAGAACGACACGATCATCCCGCTGTCCCGCAAGGCCTGGGACAAGCGCCGCACCGATCTCCGCACCGCCCTCGATGCAGCGTCGCCCGATCTCGACAAGGCGGGCCCGGCGTTCGTGGTGGCGGGCCTCGACGAGGTGCCCGGGGCCAAGCCCGACGCCCGCACCACGCGCTGGCGCGAGAACCTCGCCAAGGATCCGTGGGTCGACGAGTGTCTGAACATCCTCAACGACATGCCGAAGTAGCGCTGGGGTAAGGTGCTTCCATGGGAAGCACCGCTGCGCTCTCGGGTCCGGATCTCGGGCTTGGGGTTCCAGACGCGGACCTCCAGCAGGGCGCGCCCCTCCTCGGTCACGCACATGGAGAGGCGATCGTGCTGGTCCGCGATGGCGCCTCGGTGCACGCGCTCGGTGCCACGTGTTCCCACTATGGTGGTCCGCTCGCCGAGGGCCTGGTCGCCGGCGGGACGATCCGCTGCCCGTGGCATCACGCGTGCTTCGATCTCGCGACCGGGACCGCGCACGGCCCTGCGATCGCACCGGTGGCCTGCTACGACGTGGCACTCGAAGGCGGCACGCTCCGCGTCGGCGCTCGTCGCGAGAGCACACGGCCCGGGGGCCTGAGCCCCGCCTCCGTCGTGATCATCGGCGGTGGCGCTGCGGGGGTCGCGTGCGCGGAGGCGCTGCGCGGCGAGGGGCACAAGGGCATGATCACGATGCTCACCGCCGAGGGCAGCGATCCGGTCGATCGCCCGAACCTGTCCAAGGACTACCTCGCGGGGAACGCCCCCGAGGAGTGGGTGTTCCTGCGGACCCGCGAGGCGCTGGCGGCGATCGGGGTCGACGTCGTCGACGATCCCGCGGCGGCCTTCGATCCGAAGGAGCGCACCGTGACCACCAAGGGTGGTCGCGAGCTGTCGTACGACGCGTTACTCCTCGCCACCGGCGCCGAGGCGATCCGGCTGCCGCTGCCAGGCGCCGATCTCCCGCACGTCCACACGCTGCGGACACTCGCAGACAGTCGCGCGATCGCGGCCGCGATCTCCGCGAAGCTGCCGGTGGTGATCATCGGCGCCAGCTTCATCGGCCTCGAGGCCGCGGCCGCGCTGCGCGCGCGGGGCGCCGAGGTCACGGTCGTCGGGCCCGAGCCCGTCCCTCTCGCGCGTGTGCTCGGAACGGAGGTCGGTGCGTTCGTGCGGCGCGTCCACGAG
>JAYVRN010000739.1:0-3564 GCA_043776275.1 Myxococcales bacterium
GCGTGGCGACCGGGCGACCGTGCCGACCGCGGAAGGTCAGAGCTTGTCGATGATGTTGCCGTAGGCGACCGCCGTCTCCTTGTCACCCATCTTGTCGAACTTGACCCAGATCCGGCCGATCTTCGGATCGACCTTGGTGACCACGGCGGCCTTGGTGATGTTCGTCCACTTCGCCACGACCTTGTCGCCGACCTTGTAGCTGGGCTTCAGCGGCATCGCCTTGCAGTCCGCCTTGGCGATCGCCTTCAGGTGACCGACGAAGCCGGTGACCAGCAGCTTGTCGGCGGTCGCGCGGACGACGATCGACACGCGCTGATCCTTGCCGTCCTTGCACGCCACCGTGGTGCCGGGCTGAAACGCCGTCGTCAGGAGCGTGAACGAATCAGGCTTCAGCTGCTCGTCCATCTGGCCGATCGTCGTCGTCTTGTCCCTCGACTTGGCCGGGTTGTCGTAGTCGAGATCGAGGTAGCGGACGGTGGGCTGCGCGGGATCCTTGGCATCGACCACGATCGCGCGCTGCATCCCCGAGCCCGACTGCCACCACGTCAGCACGAGATCCCCGACCTTGGCCTTGGCACCGGTGCCGAGCGGGATCACCAGGAGGTTCGGCGCCGAGTTGTCCTTGTTGATGACCTTGAACTTCGAGACCTTCGGGCCGGCCTCGATCAGCTTGTACGCGTAGAAGATCACGCCCTTCTTGTCGGGCGCGGCCGCGAACTGGTCGTACATCAGCTGGTTCACCGAGAGCACGAACTCGCCAGCCTTGGCCGCGGTGTCGACGGCCGGAAGGTCGTTCCCGGGCAAGGTGCCATCATCGGGGGCAGCGAGCGCCGCGGTCGACGACAACAGCAAGGATGCGAGGGTGAGGTGAGGAAGGCGTGGAAACATGTGGGTGCACAGTCGGGCACGTTCCCGGCAGGTGTCAATCGCTGGCAACGTGCACTACACTGAAGGAGATGCGCGCGTTGCTCCTGCTCGTGGCCACCGGCTGCGGGCGCTTAGGGTTCGGCGACGGGACGCCACCTGATGCCGCGGGCTCCGTCGATGCGATCGCGGTCGATGGAGATCGCGTGGACGCCGCCGACAGCTTCGTGCTCGCGGGGATCGTCGCGCGCTATCCGATGAACGACAACCCGGCGAGCGGCGCGATCGGCTCGCCCCAGCTCCCGGCGACGTGCGCACCCTGCCCGACCAGCGCCCCTGGCAAGCACGATGGCGGGTATCAGTTCGACGGCGGCGTTTCGTTCGAGCTGCCTTCGGCCACGCTGGTCGGCGTCGCGCCGTACTCCGTGGCGGTGTGGTTCAAGCTCGCGACCTACGCTGGCGTGGGCGGCGGCCGCTCGATCGTCAACAAGCCGCTGGATACGACCTCGGCCCTCAACGTGTTCAACCTGGTCGTGATCGACACGGGGACGGCGTCGATGGAGACCACGGGCGGCACGACCAACGACTACACCAGCTCACCGATCATCAACGCGCTCGACACCTGGCACCACCTCGTGGCGACCTGGGACGGCACGACGAAGCGCCTGTACGAGGATGGCGCGCTCCAGGCCGCGACCGCCGCGGTGATCGCGGACAGCACGGAGTGGATCCGGATCGGCGCCGACCGCGACTACGGGAGCTCGCTGTACTTCTTCGAAGGCGTGCTCGACGAGCTGCAGTTCTACGGGCGGGTGCTCTCGGATGCCGAGATCGCCGGGCTCGCAGCTCAGTAGCCCGCGGCCGGGCAGCGCACGAGCGGCGTGATCGGCGCGAAGTTGTACGGCGAGAGATCCATCGCGTCGTAGGCCGCGAGCCCGGTGTCGAGGCTCGACCGGATCTCGGCGAACGATTGACCGAGCTTGTTGGTCGCGGTCCCACCCGCCTGCGCGACGCACGCGAACTTCGCGCCGCCGCAGATGTCGAGCGCCTCGCAGCCCGGGGCCGGCGCGCCGAGTGCGGACACCGCGGCATCGCCATAGAGCGTGGCGCCGGCGACCATCACCAGGCGGACATCCCGTGGCGTGGCGCGCAGGAGCGACGCATACGGATCCGCGGCATCGCCCGCGATCACCATGACGTCGGCCTTCTTGCCGACCTCGAGCGAGCCGAGGACCCCGGCGAGGCCGAGCGCGCGGGCTGCGTTGATCGTGGCCATCTGGAACAGCCGCTGCGGCGAGAGCTGATCGCCCCAGGCGGCGTTGTCGACGACATCGGCGAACCGCAGCTCGTCGAGCATGTTCTGGCTGCCACCGATCGACCAGTCCGGCGCCAGCGCGACGTTGATCCCCTTGGACAGCGCGAGCGGGATGTTCGCGGTCTTGGTCAGATCGGTGCCGCCGCCGTAGAGGAACACGTTCGAGCGCGGGGACCACACGAGGTTCATCCCGTGGCTCGCCATCGTGGTCAGCTCGGCATCACCGAACGCGGTGCCGTGGATCACGGTGGTCTGCGGCGCGAGCAGACACTGCGGCGTGGTGGAGATCGTGGCGAGCTTCCCGAGCTCCGCCCGCGCGGTGGCATCGACGCCCTCGCCGACGTGGATCACGTACGCGGTGGTCTCGTTGCTCGCGATGTTCGCGCACACGCCGTTGGCGGCGCTCGTGTTGGGGAACAGCGACGCGGTCTGCATGTGATCGGCGCCGAGGCCGTTCGGCGATTGATCGATCGTGCGCGACAGCGATCCATAGCAGGCCTTGTTGCCGGGGTTCGCCGAGCCCTGGACCGACGTCGTGCCGGCGACCAGCGCCTTGAGCTCGCCGTACTTGTCCATCTCGCAGCCGTAGTTCGCGGGCGAGCCCTCGCCGTTCAGGTACTGCTTGGTATCGACCAGCGCCTTGTACCTGGCCTCGTTGGTCCACTGGTTGTGGTTGCCGTAGGCCTTGATCGGGGACCAGTGCGTCTCGTCGAAGATGTCGAACAGGATGTGGTTGTGCGCATCGATCAGGCCCGGGAGGATCAGCCCGTTGGTGCGGACCACCGCGGCGTCGATCACCTGGGCCACACTCGCGCAGGACGGCGCCACGCACGTGATCGTGTCGCCCTCGATCAGCACCTCGCCCTGGAAGAACGAGTCGGCGAGCACCACGGTGCCCTGCAGGAGCACCTTGTCACGCCGCGGCATCGCGAGCAGCTCCGCGTGATCGGGCGCGGAGGGCGGCGCAGTACACGCCCCGGCCTGACACGCGTCGCCGTTGCCACACGGCGTGCCGTCCGGGAGCGGTGCATGGGTGCAGCCCGTGACCACATCCGGCGCGTCTGCCGTGCACGCGTTGCCATCGTCGCAGCTGATCGGCGTGTGCGCGCAGCCGCTGCTCGCATCGCAGCTGTCGGTGGTGCTCGCGTCGCCGTCGTCGCAGCTGACCGCCGCGTGCGTGCAGCCGAGAGCGGAATCCGGCGCATCGGTCGTGCACGCGTCGGCGTCATTGCAGTTGATGGGTGTGTGGGCACACCCCGTCTGGGCGCTGCACGAGTCCGTCGTGCCCGCGTTGCCATCATCGCAGCTCACGGTGGCGCCCCCGCCACACGCACAGCTGCCGGACTGGATCATCTCCCCCGTCGTACACGCATTGTTGTCATCGC
>JAYVRN010000740.1:0-3560 GCA_043776275.1 Myxococcales bacterium
GTGATGATGCCGGAGCTCGATGGCTTCGGGCTCGCGATGGCGGTCCGCCAGGATCCGAAGCTCGCGGGCGTCCCCGTGCTCCTCGTCACCTCGAGCTACGTCGAGGCCGCCGATCGCGATCTCGCGCGGCGTGCGGGTGCCAATGACCTCCTGCCTCGCACCCCCGAGCTCGTCGAGCTGCTCGAGGCCGTGAAGCTCACGCTGTCCTCTGCGCCCACGCCTCCGACGGTAAAGCTCGAACACCTCCCCGAGCTCGAGAAGGAGCACAACCGCCGCGTGTTCCGGCAGCTCGAGCGGCAGGTGATGCTGAACACCGGCCTCGCGCGGCGGTGCTCGTCTCTCGCCTCGGAGCTGACCGTGCTCGCGGGGATCTCCGAGGCCGTGCTCAAGCACCGCGATGTGGATCTCGCTCTCGACGAGGCGCTGGCGGAGTGCTTCGATGCGGGTGGGATCGCCGTCGGTGCCCTCTACCTCAAGGTCGAGGACGGCGGCCTTCGCGTGCGGTCCGTGGGCGCGGGCCCGGCGCTCGCATCCAGCGAGGAGATGGCGAAGCTGTTCGGTCACGAGGCGATCCTGCGCCAGGTGGTGGATCAGGGCCGCACGATCTACCTGCCGTCGTCCGACGTCTCACCAGAGGCGACGAGCGATCTGCTGGCCCGGGTGCACGGCTCCGCGCTCCTCCTGGTGCCGCTGAACCACGCCGACGTCACGCTCGGCGGCCTGTTGATGGTCACGCGGGGGCGAGGGCTCGATCCGGGTGATTGGACCGCGTTCGCGCGCGGTGTGGCCACGCAGATCTGTCACGTGCTCACGCTCGCGCGTGCCTTCGCGGACCGCGAGCGTGCGGAGCGGCGCGCCGTGGAGCACTCCGCCCTCCTCGACGCCGTGATCGTCAGTGCACCCGACTACGTGATGCACATCGGCCTCGATGGAGAGATTCACTTCGTCAACCACGAGGTGCGCGGCGTCCGCGCGGACGATTGGGTGGGCAAGAACCTGTTCTCGATCATGACGGGCGAGATGCTCGAGAGCTTGCGATCGGCGATGACCCGGATGGTCGACACCGATGAACCGCAGGGCTTCGACGCACCCCTGCGCAGGGCCGACGGCGTCACTGCCTGGTATTCGACGCGGCTCGGCCCGGTCAAGCAGGACGGCAAGGTCACCGGCGCGGTCGTCGTGGCGCGTGATGTCAGCGATCGGAAGCAGGCCGAGCTTCACCTGATGGTCGCGGATCGCATGGCCTCGGTCGGCACGCTCGCCGCGGGTGTGGCCCACGAGATCAACAACCCGCTCGCGTCGGTGATCGCCAACCTCGACATGGCGATCGAGGACATCGGTACGTTCTCCCGGGGCGATGACCTGCCGATCGAGCTGGCGGAGGAGCTCGCCGAAGCCCGTTCGGCTGCGGAGCGCGTGCGGGAGATCGTGCGGGATCTCAAGATCTTCTCGCGCGCGGAGGAGGAGCGACAAGGTCCGGTCGACGTCGAGCACGTCCTCGAGTCCACGGTGCGCATGGCGTGGAACGAGCTGCGGCACCGCGCGCGCCTGGTCAAGAACTACCAGCGCATTCCGCCGGTCGAGGCCAACGAGTCGCGCCTCGGTCAGGTGTTCCTGAACCTGATCATCAACGCGATCCAGGCGATCCCCGCCGGGAACTACGAGGCCAACCAGATCACGCTGTCGACCTCCGTCGACGAGCAGGGTCGTGTGGTCGTCGCGGTCGCCGACACGGGGACGGGGATCTCGGCGGAGGTGCGTGCGCGCATGTTCACGCCGTTCTTCACCACCAAGCCGGTCGGCATCGGGACCGGGCTCGGGCTCGCGATCTCGCATCGCATCATCACCCAGCTCGGCGGCACCCTGACGTTCGAGTCCGAGGTCGGCCGGGGCACCGAGTTCCGGGTCGCGCTCCCCGTGGCGATGCCTTCGCCGCTGCGCGAAACGCAGCGCCCCACCGCGGCGCCCGCGCAGCGCCGGGGCACGGTCCTGGTGATCGACGACGAGGAGCCGCTCGCGATGGCGATCAAGCGCTTCCTCTCCACCGAACACGAGGTCACCGCCGTGCACAGCGCGAGCGCCGCACTCGAGCTGTTCGAGAGCGGCGCCCGGTACGACGTCATCCTCTGCGATCTGATGATGCCGCAGATCACCGGGATGGAGCTCCACGGGCTGGTGCAGCGCCTCGATCCGGCCCAGGCACAGCGGATGGTGTTCGTGACCGGCGGCGCCTTCACGGGCGCGGCCCGCGAGTTCCTGGCGACCACCACGAACCCGCAGCTCGAGAAACCCTTCGATCTGAAGGAGCTGAAGAAGCTGGTCAACGATCGGGTGCAGTAGGGCCGAAACGACGAACGCCGCCCTCGAGAGATTCGAGAGCGGCGGGAGACGAACAGCGCGCGATGATCTAGAGCGGCGCGGCTGAGTACGGGAACGTCCCCGAGACGTTCGGGTGGTACTGCTGCGGGTTCGGCACCGGGGTGACGGTGTTGTACGCGTTGTTCGCGTCGACGTCGGAGAAGTTGACGCCGTCGCTGGTCAGCGCGTTGACCTGGTTGTACGCGCCCTTCGGCGTACCGGCGCCGTTGATCAGGTAGTTGTACGTGACGTCGATGACGTCATCGTTCAGGTTGCGGCCACCGCACAGGAGCGGCGTCGAGTTGGCGTCGCCACACAGCGTGAGGTAGCCACTCGCCGCCGAGGTGTCGATGCGCATGACGTCGGGCTCGAACTGCCCGAACACCTTGTCGGCATAGGCCTGGGCTGCAGTCACCGACGCCGCGGTCAGGGTCACGCCCGCGAGCGTGTTCTCGGTCCACACGGCAGGGCCCACCGCGTGACACGTGATGCCGGCCGGCTTGACGCCGTTCGCCGCGGACAGGCCGAGCGCGCCGTTGAGCAAGCACGAGCCGAGGTAGACCGCCTTCAGCACGGTCTTCGCCTCGCCCACGACCTGCGCCAGCGTGGCGGCCGGTACGCCTGCGAAGCTCGGCGCGGTGGCGTTGTATCCGCCGAGGAACCCCTCGGTGATCAGCAGCGCCTCGTTGATGCCGGGGCGAGCGAGGTGCTCGACCTGCTTGTACACGGTCGCCGGCGGGGTGACCGGGGCATCGGGGGTGGCCGCGTCGGGCATCGGCGGGGTCACCGGGTTGCCATCGTCACCGCACGCGGCGGAGACGACGAGCAGGGACAGAGCAAGGGTGTTGATCGTCCTCATGGCGTTCACTCCGGCACCGAGATGGTGGACCACGTATCGAAGATCGACCCACCGAGCATGGCGATGGGAACGTTCATGGCGATCGCAGTGACGTTGAGGTTCTTGGTGAAGTCCGGCGCGCAGGTCGGTGGGTTGAACAGGTTGATCACGTCGGCGTCGGGCGTCCCACCGGCCTCGTTGGCAGCGGCGCCACCGGGCAGGAGGTTCGCGAGGAACTTGTCGCCGCGGCAGTTGTCGGCGAGTCCCGCGGTCGCGTCGCCCGCACCACCTGCACCGCCGAAGAAGCGGCCGGCGAGGAACGAGCGGACCTGGAAGTAGCGCACCACATCGAAGTGGAACGAGT
>JAYVRN010000741.1:0-3557 GCA_043776275.1 Myxococcales bacterium
TAGTTGTCGCCGAGCAGCGAGGTGGCCTTCTTGATCACCACGCCGCTCGTGTAGACCGGGATCTTCTTGCTGAGCTTGAACGTGACGCGCGCGTAGCGCCCCTCGACGGAGAGCTTGGTGACCTCGCCCTGACCGATGCCGGCGACCACGACCTTGCTGCCGATCGGGAGACCGGAGGCATCGCGGAACTTCGCGATCAGGACGTAGTTGTCCTTGCCCGCTGGGTTCTGGCCGAGGTTCTTCCAGACCAGGTAGCCGCCGACCGCCATCAAGATGAACAGGATCGCGACGCGGACCGCAGCGGAGACCGACTTCACGTGACGCCCCCGGCGAGCTTGCCGATCGCGGACACGCCCGAGGCGCGCAGGAACTCGTAGACGAACGGATCGGTGCTCTGCGCGATCACCTCGGCCGGACCGGCCTCGAGGATCTTCTTGTTGTTGAGCATGGCGATCCGGTCCGCGATGCGGAACACCGACGCCATGTCATGCGAGATCACCACCGAGGTGACCTTATACCGCTGGCAGGCGTCGAGGATCATCTCGTCGACGTTCCGGGTCGCCAGGGGATCGAGCCCGGTTGTCGGTTCGTCATACATGAGGATCTCGGGCTCGAGCACGAGGGCCCGCGCGAGGCCCACGCGCTTGCGCATGCCACCTGACAGCTCGCCTGGATACTTCTTCTGCGTGCCCTGCAGGCCCAGCGCGCCGAGCCGATCCGCCACGATGTCCTTGATCTCGGCGTTGGACTTCTTGGTGTGCTCGCGCAGCGGGAACGCGCAGTTCTCCTCGACCGTGAGCGCATCGAACAGCGCGGAGAACTGGAACACGAGCCCGAACTTACGCCGGAACTTCGACAGGTCCTGTGCGTTGAGCGACAGCACGTCCGTGCCATCGACCCAGATGTGACCTTTGTCCGGTCGCAACAGGCACATGAAGTGCTTGATGAGGACGCTCTTACCCGCGCCCGAGGCGCCGAGGATCACGTTGACCTTCCCGCGCTCGATGTCGAGATCGAGGTTGTCGAGGACGAGGTTCGGGCCGAACGACTTGGACAGGCCGCGCACGCGTACCTGCCAGCGCGGATCCGGCTGATCCGGCGGGGACAGCCCGATGATCTCACTCGCGCGTGTGGGGTCGGCCACCATCAGGCCTTGCCCGTTCCAAACACCGACAGGAGGATGTCCGTCAGGAAGTAGTCGAGGACCAGCGTGGTCACCGAGCCGAGCACGACGGCGCGCGTGGTGCCGATGCCTACGCCTCGGCCACCGCCGGCGGCGTTGTAGCCCTGGTAGCAGCCGATCAGCGCCACCAGGAAGCCGAAGATCACGCTCTTGATGATGCCCTGCAGCACATCGGTGGGCGTCACGAGATCCTGCAGCTTCGCGATCCACTGGCCTTGGTGAACGCCTTCGACGATCACCGCAACGAAGTACGCGCCGCCCATGCCGATCACGAAGAACAACAGCGTCAGGATCGGCGTGACGATCATCGCCGCGATCACGCGTGGCAACACGAGGTACTGGATCGGATTGACGGCCATCGATTCGAGCGCGTCGATCTGCTCGGAGATCCGCATCGTGCCGAGCTCCGTGGCGATGCCCGCGCCGGCACGTCCCGCGAGCATCAGCGAGGTCAGCACTGGAGCCAGCTCGATCGACAGCGCCTTGCCCGTGGCCGCGCCGGAGAACGATTCGAAGCCGAGCTGGCGGAACGCGGCCACCGACTGCAGCGAGAGCACCATGCCGGTGAACGCGCCGACCAGGAGCACGATCGGCAGGCTGCCAAACCCGATGTACTCGGCGGCCTCGAGGTAGTTCTTGAACCGGAACGGCCGCCGCGGCAGCCACGACAGCGCACGCCCGGTGAGGATCAGGTGGCCGCCGACCAGATCGAGGAACCGGGCGATCGGCGCCCCCGCATCCTTCACCCCGGTGAGCACGGCGCTACCGACGGAGACGCGCGGCTTCGGGACCTCGGCGGCCTCGGTGCGTGCGTTTTTCGGATCTGTCGGCAGCACGCCCGGCGCAGGTGCGGATCCAGGCGCAGGCGCGGGCGCGGGCGCGGGCGCAGGCGCGGGCCCAACGTTGGTCGGCTCGTCGTCGGCGCCTTCGCTCACGGCGGCTCTCCGACGTAGGTGCGCGGGACGCGCTTGCTCATGCCGCAGGTGACCTCGTACTCCGACAGGCCCGCCCACTCGCCGTACTCGGCGACCGTGATCGTGGCGCCACCCGCCGCGCGGCCCAGGAGCACCGCAGGATCTCCCACGACGATGTCGGGGATTTCGGTCACGTCGGCGACCGCGATGTCCATGCTGATCCGTCCGACCAGAGGCACCCGCTTGCCGCGGATCGCGACCTCGGCGTGGCCGGAGGCGCGGCGCGGCAAGCCATCGGCATATCCGAGGGGTAGCACGGCGACCCGGCTGTCGCGTCCCGCCCGCCACGCGGCGCCATAGCCGATCGAAGTGCCCGTGGAGATCGAGCGCAGCTGCGCGACCTCGGTGACCAGACGCATCGCCGGGACCCGGGTCGCACCTTCGGGCCAGCGGCCGTTGCCGTAGATCGCGATGCCGGTGCGCACGAGATCGAAGCGCGCCTCGGGGAACAGCAGCGCGCCCGAGCTGTTCGCCGCGTGCCGGATCCGGATCGGCGCGCCGGCGGCGACCACCGCGCGATCGGCGATCTGGAACTTCACGAGCTGCTCGCGGGTCATCGAATGCGGATCGGCAGGATCGTCGGAGTCCGCGCACGCGAAGTGCGTCATCAGGCCCACCAGCTGGACGCCGTTGTTGGCCGCCATCCGCGCGAGCTCGCCGGCGCGCTCGACCTCGACGCCGAGCCGGCCCATCCCGGTGTCGATCTTGAGGTGCGCTTCGATCGTGCGCTGGCGCCGCTGCGCGACCGCCGCGATCGCATCGAGATCATCGGCCGAGCCGATCACCGGGGTCAGCCCCGCCATCACCATCTCGTCCTCACCGCCGTGCTGGCTCGGGCCCATCACGAGCACCGGCAGGGTGATGCCCGCCTCGCGCAACGTCACGCCCTCCTCGACCAGGCTGACCGCGAACCCCTGCGCGGCCTTCGCGCGGGTCAGCGCATGCGCGACGGCGACCGCGCCATGGCCATAGCCATCGGCCTTGACGACGGCATAGACCTCCGCGCTGGTCAGCGCACGAACTGCGCGCGCGTTCGCGACCACCGCGCCGAGGTCGACCTCGACGCGGGTGCGCCGGATCATCGTCGACGCGTGCATCAGGAGATCTGGCGCTTGGGGGGCTGCGCTGTCAAGCTAACCGAGCGATTCCTCGACGGAAACCGCGATCTCGTCCATACGCTGAGAAAGCTCTCATCGAGGTCTCAGGAACCGTGAGGATGCCCTCCGTAGGGTGGCGGCATGCTCCGTCACAGCCCCACCGTGCTGCTCGCGCTCGTCGCCGCCCAGACGGTCTCCCCGCTCGCCGCCGAACCCGATCACGCAGCCCCGGTCCCCGCCGAGATCGGCTTCCCCGAGGCCGTCGGGCTCGCCGCGACCGCACCCGAGGTCGTCGGTGCACAG
>JAYVRN010000742.1:0-12401 GCA_043776275.1 Myxococcales bacterium
CCGACGGCTTCGTCGGCAAGGCGTACCTGCTGTCGCAGATCGACAGCGCGTCGCGCTTCCTGCCTCACAGTTACTTCTCGCGGCACGAGGAGGCCGTCGATCAAGAGCATGGACTCGCGCAAGCGATCCTGAAGTACGGACCGCCGGGCTCCTACTACGTCGACCGAGGTGCAGCGTACGTGGCGGGCTCGCTCGCGGCGATCTGCGCGGAGCTGTCGATTCGATTGCGGCACGCGGGCAAACGAGATGCCGAGGCGAAGGGCGTGATCGAGCGCTGGCATCGGACGTGGCGCGAGGAGGTGGAGGACGAGCTGTCGCGCCACGGTGTCGTCGCGATCGAAGACCTCACGGCGATCCACTTCGCGTGGCTCGCGCGCGAGTACCACGACCGCCTCCACGATACGACCGGCGCGAAGCCGCGGGACCGCTTCCTCTCCGAGGTGAATCTATTGCGCGCGGCGCCGTCGCCGGACGCGCTCGCGAAGATCTTCCTGCATCGCGAGCCGCGTACCGTGCGCAAGGACGCGACCGTGCGCTGGAAGGGCGGCTTCCTGGAGGTGCGACCGGAGCTCGCGGAGAAGAAGGTCGAGCTGCGTTTCGACCCACGCGACGACGCGCGACCGCGGGTGTACCGCGGCGGCGTCTTCGTCTGCGACACGGTACCGCTCGACCGGGTGGCGAACATGCATCGCGAGCGGCGCCGAGTGACCGGCGAACCCGCCCCGCAGGTGGTGCCGACCGGCATCGATCCGCTCGCGCAGCTCGTCGAGGAGCACGCGCAAGCGACGCGCCTCGCGCACTTGGCCGACGACGACGACAAGGGATCCGGATACGCGCGGCTGGCTCGCGCGTTTCGCCAGACCGTCGACGATCGCACCGTCGGTGTCTTGTCGGGAGATCCAGGCGTCGGCAAGACCTCGGCGATCCGCAACCTGATCGCCGACCTGCCCAGGCCCGATTACCAGGTGCTCTACCTGTGCAACACGTCGGGCTCGCCGCTCGACCTGTACCGCGCGATCGCCGGCGAGATCGGCGTACGACCGTCGCATCGGCGCGGGCAACTCTGGACCGACATCAAGAACACGGTCGTGCACATGGTCGACGAGCGCGGCGTGGTGCCTGTCGTCGTGCTCGACGAGGCGCAACAACTTTCGGACAGCTTCCTGAAGGACCTCGCCGGCTTCTTGAACTTCGCCTTCGATAGCCGCGATCTGATGCCGCTCTGGCTCGTCGGTCTGCCGCCGCTGATCAAGCGGCTGCATCAGCTGCAGCACGATGCGCTGCGCACGCGGATCGCGGTCGAGATCCGGCTCGAGGCCCTCGATCGACCGAGCTTCGGCGCCGCCGTAGAGCACGGCTTCAAGGCCGCCGGCGCGACGCAGATGGTGGTCTCCGATGCCGGCGTCGAGCTGCTGTTTCGCGCGAGCCGTGGCGTGCTGCGCGTCGCGTCGAAGATCCTGCGCGTCGCGCTCCGGATCGCGGGCGACAAGAACCAACCCTTCCTCGACGAGCACGCCTTCGAGGCCGCGATCGCCGAGCTCGGGCACACGGCGTGACCGCCGAGCACGATCGGCTGCCGGTGGTGCATGCCGCGGACGTCGTCGATGCCGAGCCCGGGCCGCGCTGGCTCGTCGCGTCGCTGTGGGCACGCGCCGGGGTCGGCATCCTCGGCGGCGCGCCCAAGTGCTGCAAGTCGTGGCTCGCGCTTGAGATGGCGATCGCCGTCGCGAGCGGCACACCGTGCCTCGGGATCTTCGACGTCGGCGATCCGGGCCCGGCGCTGCTCTACATGGCCGAGGACGCCGCGCCGATCGTCAAGACCCGTCTCCTCGGCATCTGCCGTCATCGCGGTCTGGATCTCGCGCGGCTGCCGATTCACCTCATCACCGCGCCGGCGCTGCGCCTCGATCGATCCCACGATCAGCTCCGATTGCGCGAGGCAATCGCGACCTACATGCCGCGCCTCCTGGTCCTCGATCCGTTTGTGCGCCTGCACCGCATCGATGAGAACGATGCTGGTCAGGTCTCCGCCTTGCTCGGCTACCTCCGCGAGCTCCAGCGCGCGCTCGATGTCGCCGTCGTCGTCGTCCATCACGCGCGCAAGAACGGATCCGCCGGTGCTCCCGGTCAGAGTCTCCGCGGCTCCGGCGATTTCTTCGCCTGGTCCGACTCGCTTCTCTACCTGCGACGACACCGCGGTCAGCTCGTCCTCACCGTCGAGCATCGCAGCGCATCGGCCCCGGACCCGATCGCGCTCGTCCTCGCCGCGCACAACGACGTCCATCTCGAGGTCGTGGCTGCCGGCATCGACGAAGCGGCCGACGCCGACACCGATACGATCTCCGCCGCGAACCTCGACCACGCGATCGTCCAGACCCTGGCACAGCTGCCAGCGCCCGTTACCCGCGCTGATCTACGTGCTCGGCTCCGTGTACGAAACGAGCGGCTCGGCGAAGCGCTCGCGCGCCTCGTCGATGCAGGCTCGCTACGCCGCGCCGGTGATCGCTTCGGCATTCCCGATTCCCATCACCCCTGAGGTGAGTGGGAACGGGAACGGGAATCCTCGCGCCGATCGCGGGACGACCCGCCGCGCGAAGCGCGGGGCGGTACACCGGAGCCGCCATCGCGCCAGGTGCCGAGCGTGATCGCCCTCCAGCAGCCGCGCAGCGGCACCCAGTTTCTCGATGAGGTGCCAGAAGTCGACAGCCTGAGCCACCTCGCGATCGACGCGGCCGCCGACCTCGGTCGTGAGGGCGTCGACGAGATCGTGAGCGCCGTCGCTCAGCAAGCAGACCTTGAGTCGGGGGCGCTTGCGAAGCAGCTCGTTGACGTCGCCGGCGGCTCCATGGAGCAGACTCTCGCAGCCGTCGTCGGGCATCGCGCCGTAGCGGAGGGTGTGCAGCGCGTCGCCATGGCGATCGTGCAGAGTGACGGTGGCCACCCACATCATGCGCCACGCGACGGTGATCGGCCGCTTCGGCGCATCCTTCTTGGGGCGGCCCGCCGGTCGAGGACGCGGCTCGATGGTCGGCAGCGAGACGCGATCCAGGCCCACGCTAATGCTGCGAGTCTCCGCGGGCGGCTCGTATGCCGTGATCAACGCGTCGTCGATGTCGACGTTGTGATCGCCGTACAGCTCGCCGACCGCGTGCGTGACGCGGTCGAAGCTGCACCGCGAATAGACGAGGCGGCCGCTCTCCGTGGCGCACGCTTCCGCATCCCGCGCGGTACCGCCCTGGACGTGGTGCGCCATCGCGCGCGCGGTCTGCGGCAGCCAGCCATCGGCGAGGACGCCCGCGCGCAGGCTGATCGTGTCGACGACCTTGCCGTTGCGTTGCCCGTCGCGGCGATAGAGCGAACGCGGCACGCTCACCGAGCCGGCCATCGTGTGGTACGCGCCGTCGTAGCGACCGACGCGCGTGTGCAGGGCGCCGTCGATCACCACCTTCACGGCGTCGAGATCGAGCCCGGCGAGCAGCCCTTGATGCGCGGCACGTTCCACCGCCGCCGACGCCGCTCCGACCTCGCGCTCGATCTTCGCGTAATCGATCGACTTTCCGTCCGCGCCGCCCGAACCGAGTCGTTCGACGTGTTCGGCCATCGCTTGCAGCGCGAGTGCGAGGTGCTTGTGTTGGTCCGGCAGTTCGATCACGATGCGAGTCACGGGGCATCCTTCCGTCGAGAGAGTCTTTGCAAACCCTCGATGGCACGGCTCTGCCCCACCTTTCAAGCGACGCGCGGCCCTACGCCGCGTCCCGGATCTCCTCGACGCTGCTCAGGATTAGATCCACACCCTGCCGTGACACTTCCGTCGCCAGTACCATGTTGCTACTGCAGTGACTGCACTGCTCCTTAACCCTAGAAGCTCACGAGCGCGGGCTGACCTGCGACGACAGTGACGAATTTTTGAATCATTGGCTGTCCGACAATAGTCACTTCGTAGTCGCCGATGGGTATTCTATCGAGTTCAAACCATCCCGTCTTGTCGACCACTCCGACAAATGAGAGAGCAGTGGAGCTAGCAACCGGTGTGGCTTCAATCATCATGTAATTCCCTCCACGGGGCGACACGCCGATGTTCCCCGATATTGAAGAGGTGGGGAGGAGCACCAAATCAACTGTGACACCATCTGCCTTGGGCGCAGTCTGTTGTAAAGATGCTTGATCGTTGAAATGCGCTTGGATCAGGCCCGACGACATGTCCATAGGTAACTGTGAAACCCCAGTGATCTGATACACGCCATTGTCGTCTGTCATCGACGAAACAATGCCGTTTGCAAGTTCAGTCAACTGGTTCTCTGAAGAAACTCCGAAATGCGAGATAGATACTCGCGCGGATCCTGTCGGACGTTGCATCGCGTCTATCACGCGACCCGCGACCGTGTATCCCCTGCTGACGTGTAAATCGCCTAAATTCAGCCGGTCGCAAGGAAGCACTTGCTGACCGAGAACCGCCAGCCGAGCGAAGCGGGGTCCAGCGATCACAATGTCGAGTGCCTCGTTGCTTGGCATCGAAATATCGAACATTCCCGCACTGCTTCGAAATTGAAACAGGGGACGTCACAATGGGCAGCGCGACGTTTCGCACGATGGACACGCCGTAGTAGACAACGGGCTTTCCGTCCAGCAGAACGCGACCGCTTAGCCGGCCAGGTTCGGATGCACTTGAGGCTCTTTCTTGGCAAGGGCTGTTCGGAGGATGCCGAGAACCGTTCACGCTGTGAGCCGGTGATTCTGCGGGCGGGTGAGGACTGCGCCCGACTTCAGTGGCACACGCTGAAAAGAGGGCTGCGACGACTACGGCCCTCGCGATATCTATTGGCACACGCCCTGAGATTTGCATTGGTTCTTGCACATCGTGAAAAGAGTACTGCTCGGTTCATTGCAAACATTGTTGTCGCCATTTCCTGTGTGACCAGACACGCCGAGGTCGATCCTCTGAGCAAAACTGCAGGCTTCCCACGATATCGACGATAGAAGGTTGCAGCCGCCCATACATGCATTGCAGTTCGCTTCTCCTGACCAAGTGGATACGACAATAGCGCCCGACTGGTCAGACGAACATGTCCCAGATGGACAGCGATAGCATTCATAGGTGCCGTCCGGGCAGCTGAATGGGAATGGACTTGTATTTGACGGTGGCTTCGAGACTGGGGGGCGCCGAGGAGGGCGAACCACATCCCAATCATCCTTGCGCATTGGGGGGCGGCGGGGTTTGCGCGGTCCGGCTGTGTTCCCGCCAGGACCTGATCCTGCACCGTTGGCACCTCCACCGGCTCCCGCACCTCCGCCTCCTGAACCGCCTGTTCCTGCCGACTCGGTGCAATTCGCGTCGTCCTCTGAATAGTCCTCGAGTACGTCGCCCTCATACTGCGAATGGCTGACGCAACCTCCGCTGTCTGTCATGAGACCGAGCGGATCGATATTCCCAACGGGATTGCTGTTTGCGTACGCGTAGGTCGACCACGTCGCGTGAGCCAGGGGGTCAAATTGAAGGTACGAACCAGCGGCAACATCGTAGGTCCGGTAGCCGTTCAACGCGACTCCTGGGCGATGTATGGTGCTCCCGTCGTCTTGAAATGCTGAAGTCTCGAGATCTTGGTACTGGCCCGCAAAGACCAGTGGCTGAAACACGGTCGGACCTACAAGGTTCTGGTCCATGCCCCATGCGCTGGGGTTGATCGCCCAGACGTTCGCGGTGCTGCCGCTCGTTGGCCAGGACCACATCTTGATCGGACGCCCGGCCTCATCGGTCGCAACATAACGCTTCGAAGTCGTCACCGACGGGTAGTCGGTCTGCCAGTAGAACGTCAGGCGATCGGCGAGCCAGAACAGCTGGAACACCGAGTATGTGCTCGAGGTCGAAGCGTCTGGCGTGTAGCGCACCTCGGTGAGTCGGTCGTACGGGTCGTAGTAGAAGAACCACGTGGCGGTCTTCGTCGAGGTCTCGTCGTAGAACGACTTGTAGACGCGGCGATTGCGCGCATCGAACGCGCTGGCGACATCGTAGAAGTGCCAGACGCCGCCGGTCTTGTACTCCCCTCTGACGTTCACCACGTTCCGCCGGCCGTCGTAGAGGTACTCGCGCCGATCGTGAGTCAACGTGCTCTGGTTGTCGTCGTACTTTCGGTTACCGCGCGCGTCGTAGGACATCACGGTGTCCCCGAGCATGGGCGTTCCGTCGTCCTGGCGCACCAGCGTCACCTGGTGCGACGTACCGTAGCCCGTCGGATTGAAGCTGTTCGTGAGACCGGTACTTCCAGGGATGGGCCGGTAGAGCTTCTGCCAGTCACCGGCCGCTGTGAATCCGGTCTGGTTGTTCTTGAGGTTCGCGCCCGACGACGGGCACGACGACTGGAAGTTGGTGGTCTCGCAGGTCACGCGGTCCTGCTGATCGTAGAGGAAATAGGAGTCGTAGAGGCCGGCGAACGTGGGATCGCTGGGCGCATAGTCGCGAGCAGTGACTCGACCCTTGGCATCCTCGGTGATCGTGACCGCATCGAGCGCGCCTGCCAAGGTGGAAAGCTCGGCGTTGCCGACGTACGTGATTCGATAGGCCAGATTTCGGGTGATGTAGGTCAAGAGGCCCGTACCACCTGAGGTCGCCTCCCAGTTGTACTGCTGAAGCGGACCGTAGGGGAACCACTTCACCGTGTCGATGACCGGTGTCGACGTGTTCGTGCGATAGACGTTCGAGACCCTGTCGGCGTCGGAGTTGTTTCCCGCCGAGCCGAAGCCCCAGAGCAGGACCGCGCCCGCCGGCGTCGTGATCTGCGAGAGCGCGCCGCTCTTGCTCCATGCGGGCAGGTGGTTCGCCGTGCGGCCCGTATCGTCGGAGACGTATTCCGAGACCATGCGGCCGCCGGCATCGAAACCGTACCAGGTCGTTTGATCGAGGGAGCCGTCCGAGTAGGTCGACGAACACAGCAGCGTCGCCAACACCTTCGAGAGGTGACCGTTCGCCTTCGCACAGCCGCCGGTCGCGCCGCCCGGGCAGTCGATGATCTGGTCGTACGTGCGCATGATCTCTGCATGGGCGGTACCTGTCGGGCAGGCGCCGGAGAAGTTGTCGTCGACCGGGCGCGAGAGCGCATCGAACGTGAACGTGTGGGTCTGCTGCTCGGTGCCGCCGCCGAATGCCTCGATGACCGTCGTCACGCGATCGGCGGCGTCGTAGACGCGCAGCGTCGGATAGGACATGTCGGGGCTGATGATCTTGACGATGCGGCCCGCGTCGTCGCGGATGGTCTCCGTCGCCTTCGCATCACCGTCCGTGACCTTCGCCTGATCGCCGAGCCAGTCGAACAGCAACGTCCAGGTGTCGTAGTTGACCGCGTCCTTGTAGCGGGTCTCCCCGGTGATCCGGCGATCGGCATTGATCGCGAACGTCGTCTTGCCGAGCGCGCCTGCTCCGTCGATCTCGTTGACCATGCCTCCCGCGTCGTACAGAAGGTTGGTGGACTTCGTGATGTCGACGGGATTCGTGATGCCCGACAGCCGCCGGCTCGCGAAGTAGCTCATCAGCTGCTTGCGGGTGATCGTGCTCGAGGCGTTGTAGGTGTCGATCTCCGTCAGCAGGCCTTCTGAGTTATAGAGGTACTCCTCGCGATCCCCCGAGGACGCGGCGAGGCAGTCATCGCGTCGCTTGGTGCGCGCGAGCCGGCCACTGGTGTCGTACTCCCAGAACATGCAGGAGCCATCCGGACGGGTGAGCTGCGTGACGCGGAGCGCGGAGTCACGCGTCCAGCTGGTGGTCAGATCCGCAGCATTCAGCGTGGCGCAATCGGTCTGGGCCGCCATCGCCTCACGTCGTTGCGAGAGGAAGCCGCGCGCGGCGTCGAACGTCTGGCAGCTAACGGTGCCGTCGGGCGTGGTCACGCCGGTCGGGTTGCCCCAGAAGTCGTAACCGAGGACTGTCGGCTGCAGGTAGAGGGTCGCGTCCTTGTACGCTTTGAAGTCCGAGAGGAAGCCATCCTTGAACGGATCGGTGGATGAGAAATAGGCGAACGTCGTCTTGATCGGACTCACCGGGCCGTCGATCTGCGTGATCCGCCCCTTGGACTCGCGGGTGTAGTTCGTCTGTGCGCTGTAGCGGATCGACGTTCCGCTGCTGTTCAGGGTCGCGCCTGCGTCGACCACATTCTGCAGGAGCTGGGTGGTCGGGTGGAACGTGTACATGGTCCACGCGCAGCCGGTGCTATTCGCCGCCGAGCAGCTCGCAGCGGCAGGATCGATATCGCTCTTGCGCCGGATCTCCTTCACGCGGCCAGGAAACACCGTGTCGTAGGAGAGGTAGACGGTGCGCTGAAATCCGCCATTGGTGGGAATGCTGTCGGTGTCCCCGAAGGCGATCTGAGTGGGGAGACCGTTGCTGTTGTAGGTCGCCGACGTGAAGTTGCCGAGCGGGTCTTGCATGCCGATCGCGCGGATCACGTTCGTCGGGGAGGTATTCCAGACGTACTGCGCCACGTCGGTGCAAGCGCCCGAACAGCTGCCTCCGCCGGCTCCGATTGGGGTGACGGTGGTCACGACGCTCTCTCCGAACGACGTGCCGAGCGTCAGGCAGCGCGCGGCGAGAAAACAGGTGCCGGTCGAGCCAGTGCCGGTCTTGCCGCCGCACATCATGCCGGCGCCGCAATCCGAATCGATGCTGCAACTCGCTGCGCTGCCTTTGTTGAAGTAGAGGGCGGTCTGGCCGGTGCATCCCGAACGGGTCGAGCCGAACTCGAACCCGACGGTCCCGCGCGGCGTCGAGACGAGGTCGACCTGTCCCATCGCTGTCGAAGAGTACGCGAACGTCGCGATCTGGTTGCTCGCGGCATCCGCGATCTTGGTGAGCATCCCCAGGCTGCTGTAGGTCATGCGCTGGGCCACCTGACCACCGACTGTCACGGTCTTGAGCGCAGGGCCGTTCTTGATCCTCGCGATCACGTCGGCGACCTGGGCGTCAGTGAGCTCGGCGGAAGCGCCGTACCAGGCGACAGCGTACAGGCGATTGATCGTGGGCGCCGGGTGGAGGCCGATGCCGAACCACACGCCCTTGGATCCGGAAGCGAGCGCCGCGAAGGTCGGCGAGAAGGATTCGGCGTCGACGAAGATCTTCGACGTGCCGGCGGTCTTGTTGTAGCGCACGACCTCCGGCACGACGGAGGTGCCGTGGTTGACCGTGCCGGTCGCGGTGTTGGTGAGATCGTTCAACACGTAGTGGCTCGCGGCGTCGTACTCGGCCGTGACGTAGCTACCGCCGCTGCCGAACAGCGTGGTGCCGCGGAGCCCCGAGGGGGTGTTCGCGATCGCCTGCAGCGTCATCGTCATCTGCGACGCAGTACCGAGGTTCGGAAGCGCCGCGTGGGTCTGGTTCGACGCGAAGTCGCCGCCAGTGTCGAGCTGGAGGATCGATTTCCGGCTCCACCCCGCCACAGGTTGCTGGTAGTAGAACCCGGTCGCCGTCAGGGTCACGCCGCTGATCGAGTCGGCGAAGTTGCCGCTGGCTTCCTGGAACCCCCACAGCGATCCGGGATTCGCGATCCCGGTGCCTGCGAGCAGCGCGGTCCACTCCGTGGCGCTTGCCGGCACGTACCAGCCGCTCGTCGCGTCGCGTGACACCCCGGCGGCGAAGTTGAAGTCGTAGGTCGTGGTGTGGCGCGTGGTCCACACCGACGAAGCGAGGGTCTGAAACTGGACCGAGGTCATCAGGCCGCTCGCGTAGCTGAACTGCAGGCGACGCTTGCCGTTCGCGTCGGTCACCGTCGAGACGTTGCCGTTCGATGTGCTGTCCCACGTGATCAGCACCTTGTTGGGGGTGGGTTGCAGGTTGTCCCACACCTCGGAGATCTGACCGACGCTGTTGTAGACCAGCATCTCGCCGGTCAGGATCTGCACCTGGTACTGGAACGGCGAGACCGTGTTGCGCTTGAGCGACATCACGTGGAATCCAGCCTGCGGCGTGAAGGTCTCCCACCCCGAGTTCGTGCTCGCATACTTGAAGATCACGTCGCGCCCATCACTCGTGTGGAGCACGACGCGATAGATGCTGTCGCCGCCGAGGTAGCGATCGAGGTAGGTCAGGTACGTGTGCTGCCAGTGGTCGCCCAGCGGCTTCTTGTTGACCGAGGTAGGATTCACGCCGGGCATCGAAGTGGATGTGTAGAATCTGCGCATGCCGATCCCTGGTCCGAAAGGGACCTTGGGCGCGATGTCCGGCGGCAGGTCGTAGTGCAGCGCCCCGGTCGACCAGCTCATCATCCCCGTCTCCATGCAGGAAAGCGGAGACTCACAGATTTCGGTGGTCAGCGAGGGTGCACATCCCTCGTCGGTCATCCCGTTTCCATCGTCGTCAACGTCGTTGGCGCAAATCTCCGCGGCCCAGCTCGGAGTCGCGAGCACCGTCGAGAGCGCGATCGTCGCGAGCATCAGGTTGCGAGCCATGATCAGGACTCCTCATGGAGCGTCTCGAGGACATGCTGGAAGGTGTCGGAATCGCCATCCGGCACCGCGACGGTGTAGAGGACGTGAACGAGCGCCGTGCCGTCCGCGAGCACGGCATGGATGCGGTAATAGCGGCGTGTCGGAACCTGGCCTGCGGTTGAATGGTCGTCGCGATCCGGGTCCACGTGGTGCCGTCCCACTCCCAGGTGCCCTGGTCATCGATCGCCTGACTGCCACCTAGCCCACTGAACAAGACCACGCGGCGGCGGACCGGATCGTAGGCCATCGCGGCCAGCTCGCGCGCCGCGGGCTGGGTCGCGGGCGACTGCTGGGCCCAGCGCACGCCGTTCCACAGCCAGGTGTCCGCCAGCGGCGGCCCGCCATTCGTGCGCCCGCCGAACAGCACGCTCTCCCCGTGCGCCGCATCGAACGCGAACGCCGGTCCGCTGCGCGAGGACGGGCTCGGCCCCAGGAACTGGGACCAGTGACCATTCTGGACCTCCCAGGTCTCGGCGGTGGCGAACGTCGATCCGTAGCTCGGGCCACCGCCGAACACGACCGTCACCCCACGCAGCGCATCGAACGTCGCGGCGTGGAAGGCGCGCCCGGTGGGTGTTGAAGCCTTGACCGAATTCCACTTGGCGGCGACTCCGTCCCAGGTCCAGACGTCTGTGCGGGTCGAGCCGCAGGACAGGCAAGCCGAGTCGAAGTGGCCACCGAGGAGCACCAGCTGCCCGGTGGTCCAGTCGCGCGCGAGCCCCGCTTGCGATCGGAGTGGTGGCGTCACGGCGGATGCGGGCGCCACGTCGGTCCACGCCTGACCATCCCAGCGCCACGTGTTGCCCGTGCTCAGGTTGAGCGCGCGCCCGCCGAACGCGACCAGCCCGACGCCGTCGAACGCGAGCTCGAGCTCCGTGAGCTCGGCGGGCGTCGGCGCGATCATCGTCCACACGCCGCCGCGGCGCTCCCAGGTCTCGCCGAGACCGCCGCTCGCCAGCCTGCCGCCCGCGATCACCATCACCCCGCGGACTGGATCGTAGGCCATCGCATGCCCTGACCGCGGCGGTGGCAACGCCTCGGCCGCCTGTGCCCAGCCCGTGCCATCCCACTGCCAGAGATCGCCGAGCACGGCGACCCCGGTCTCGCCGCCAAACAGGGCGATGCACTGCCGCTCGGGATCCCAGGTCGCCGCGGCGCTATACCGCGGCGTCGGCGACACCGCCGTCGGAAGATACGTCCACGTGTTGCCGTCCCACTCCCAGGTGTCGGCGCCGACGGGGACGCCACTCGATGCGCCGCCGAACATCACGGTCTTGCGACGCACCGGATCGTACGCGAGCGTGTGATCGAAGCGTGCCGACGGCGCGATCGGCGTCGCGATCCTCGTCCAGGCAACCCCATCCCACTCCCAGGTCTCGTCGCGCGCGACCTGGATACCGTTGCCGTTCTGGACCGCACCGCCGAAACTCACCATCCGGTGGCGTGCCGTGTCATACGCGAGCCCCTGTGCGAACACGCCGGTCGGGAGGCCGATCGTGACGAGCTCCCACTGTGCCGCCTCGGGGCGACAACCGCTCGCACAGCCATCGTGGCCGACCAGGTTCCCGTCGTCGCATTGCTCGCCGACGACAGGATCCACGACGCCGTTGCCGCAGGTCTCGTTCGAGAGGCAGTTCGCCGAGCACCCATCGCCGACGACGCCGTTGCGATCATCGCAGACCTCCCCTGGATCGATCAGGCCGTTCCCGCAGCCGGAGGGCAGGCACACGCCGGCTGGGGTCGCCGCGTAGCACGCACCGGTGGTGCCGTCGGCGCGCTGGCACGTCGCGAACGGATCGTGATCGAGGCATGCCTCGAGATCCGCCGGCGCGACGCAGTACACCGCGTCCGCGAGGAGTGCGCAGGCGGTGCGCGCGGGACACGCGACGCCATTCCCGCAGTCGACGAGCTCGTCGTGGACGCAGCCCGCCAGC
>JAYVRN010000743.1:0-3554 GCA_043776275.1 Myxococcales bacterium
CCGACCATCCGCTTGATCTCGAAGTCGTGCATCCGGCGGTGGAGGCCGAGCGCGATGATGATGTGGACGTCGTCGACGCCGTGATCGGCGAGCATCTCGCACACGATCTCGAGCACGAGCTGGCGCACGTCCGGCGTGCGCATGATCGGCAGCGGCATCGAGATGTCATCGACCGCGATCGTGACCTTCATGCCGGGCTGCAGCATGGCGTGTAGCGGATCGGAGTCCTCGGGGTGGTTGAGCGCGTAGCGGATCGTCGCCTTGGGGTTGGCGACGCCGGTCATCGGGCGCTTCGGATAGATGACGCGCGTGCCGACGGGGAGGTCCTCGCAGAGCAGGTTCTCGCCGGAGAACATGATGCGCGGAGCGGAGTCGGTGTCGATCGTGACGATGTGCTCGCGAGAGTGAGTGCGGGTCTTGGGGCGGATCGCGCGCATGGTCCTAGTCAGCCTTTCCAGTGCGGAGCCGACGCGGGGCCGCCGGTGCGAGCCCCTGCGGGCGACGCGCCGAGGCTCGGTCGGGAGCTTCGTCGAGATCGAGGACGGGCCAGTCGTACGAGCGCGCCATCGAGCGCAGCCGCAGGTCCGGGTTGCACGCGGTGGGGTGCCCCACGACGGCGAGCATCGCGTAGTCGCTGAAGCTGTCCGAGTACGCCCACGACTCGCCGAGATCGATGCCGTGCTGCTTGGCGTACGCGCGCATGATGTCGGCCTTGGTGGCCCCCGCGACGAACGGCTTTTTCAGCTTGCCCGTGGCGTAGCTGTCGACGAACTCGAGCTGGTTCGCGATCAGGTCGTCGACGCCGAGGTAGCGCGCGAGCGGCTTCATCGTGAAGTCGAGCGCGCCCGACAGCAGCACCTGGCGGCAGCCCGCACGCCGGCTCTCCTCGATCAGGGCCTTCGCGCGCGGATAGATGTTCGGTTTGATCACATCCTCGAACAGCTCCTCGGCGAGGACGACCAGCCGGTCCTCGCTCTGGCCTTCGTAGGAGCGATAAAAGATCTCGTTGAAGTACTTCCGGGACAGCTTGTCGGCGGCCCAGAACAGCGGGATCGAGAGCGCCGTCTTGACGGTGTTCGCGGCGCTGGTGGCGAGCGAGGCGTGCCGCGACGCGTAGTACGCGAACGCGTGCACGATGTTGACCTTGATCAGCGTCCCATCGACGTCATAGAACGCCGCGGAATTCTTGTACTTCGGCTGAGGATGCATGCGGGCGGGAGTGGCGCCGAGAAGTCAGCGCGGGGCACTCTGGCCCACGCATTACGGGCCTGTCAATGGTACGTACTT
Source organism: Myxococcales bacterium (assembly GCA_043776275.1). Lineage (GTDB taxonomy): Bacteria > Myxococcota_A > Polyangia > Haliangiales > Haliangiaceae > JABFXX01. The sequence continues at coordinate 1,288 of JAYVRN010000743.1, forward strand.
GGCCCATGCGAGTCCCGGTCTGGCTCACCCTTGGCGTCGCCGCTCTCGTCGTGATTTTCGGTATCTACCGGATCCGGATCGGCTTCCGCAACGACGAGGAGGACCGCCGGGCCCGGGCGCGTAAAGGTCTATACGCCATGGGCCGGCGCACCCACTTCCTGATCGGCATCGTCTACCTGCTGCTGGGCGGCGCCCTGATCGCCACCACGTTCGGCTGGAACCCGTTCGGGAACTTCTTCGGCGGCGACACCGAGGTCCCTGCGAAGGATCAGGCCCCGACCAGGGGCGGCATCCCAGTGGATGGCCTCCCGAGTAAGAAGTAAGGGGACGGTTTCAACTTAGACAACGTGCGGGGGGACGAGGGGACGGTTTCAACTTAGACAACGTGCGGCTCGCAAGTGCGCGAGTCCACGTTGCCGGAGCAGGGGACGGTTTCAACTTAGACAACGTGCGACTCGCAAGTGCGCGAGTCCACGTGGCCGGCCGCGACAGGATCAGCACGCAGCAGACACCGTCCATGCGGACGGCGGACACCGTCGATGCGGACGGCGGACGGCGCCCGGACACCCTCCGTGCGGACGGGGCGCTCAGAGGATCTGCAGGCGGCGGCTCTGCTCGGCGTGCTCGCCGATGTACTCGAGCACGTGCGGGTGGGTCATGATCACCTCGCGGAAGTCGGCGGCCGGCAGACACAGAGCCAGGCCCTTGCCCTGCGCGACGACGTCGCTGCGGAACGTGCCGCCCGAGAGCAGCGCGGTCTCGCCGATCAGCTCGCCGGGGCCGACGGTCGCCACGGTGACGCCGTTGCGCTGCACCTGGTACCTGCCCGCGAGAACAATGTAGAGGCCATCGGGCCGCACGCCTGCGGCGAGCAGCTTGGTGTCCGATTCAATCTCGAGGAACTTGAAGCGCGCCGCGAGCAGGTTGCGCTGCTCGTCATCGAACGGGCGGAACAGCGGGCTGGTGCGCATCCAGCGATCCACGAGCCGTTCGCGCACGAACCGCAGCACCGCGCGGAGTACATCGCCGTGGTTGGCGAGCACGCGCGAGAGCGTCATGCGATCGATCCGCAGCAGCTCCGAGGGCTCGAGCGCGGTCACCGTCGCGGATCGCGGCTGATCGGTCATCAGCGCCACCTCGCCGATGAACGAGCCGGGCCCCAGGCGCGCCATCTCGACGCGAGGCGGCCCTTCCGCCTGCACCGCGACCTCGCCTTCCACGATCACGTAGAGCGCATCGCCCGGATCGCCTTCCTTGAACAGCGCCGCGCCGGTGTCGAGCGGGACGATCGTCAGGTTCTCGACCAGCGCCTCGAGCGCCTGCTTGGGCAGCCCGGCGAACAGCGGTGTGGCCGCGAGGGCGCGCTGGGCCGCGAGGCCGACGGCGCGCGGCTCGCCCAGCGGAATCTCCTCGAGATCGTCGATCGCCAGCTCCGTGGCGTCATCGATCTCGGCATCGGTCATCTCCTCCTGCTCCTCGATCTCGATCGCGGGGGCGGAGTGCCTGATGATCTCGATGCTGATGTCCTCGTCATCGATCGGGATCACGGTGACCCCGGGCGCGCTGAGCTGCGACTGGGGAACCTGCTTCGCGAGGTGCACGGTCTCCAGCGCGGCACCCGGCGCCACGGCAACCGGCCGGCTCTTGGTGCGCGGCATGGCGATCACCGGCGGCGTGGTGGTCTTGCTACGCGAGCGCGGATCTGGGAAGGCCGGCATCGGCCCCGTGCTCCCCGGATCCGCCCCGGCCTGCGTGTTGTTCCGGCGCAACCTCGCGACGTTGGGGTTGGCGTGCAGCTCCGGGTTGTTCTCCGCGTAGCCCGCGGCACGCGTGGGCCCTGCCCCGACCTGTTCGTTCATCTGTGCGAGCCGGCCGAGCGCGCCGTGGTGATCGGGATCGATCTGGAGGATCAGCTTGCAGACGGCCATCGCCTGGACGAGGAAGCCGTTCTGCGCGTACCGCTCCGCGGCGCGCTCGTAGGCATCGATCGCGGCCTTGTTGTTGCCGAGCTTGCGGTAGGTCTCGGCCGCACGCTTGGCCCACTGCGCATCCCGCGGCTCGATCCGCTCGAGCTCGAGGTACGCCGCGAGCGCGCGTTTGTACTTACCGGAGGCCGTAGCCTCCGATGCCTCTTCGCGCAGGGCTCGGCCGTCCTTGGCCATCGACGGACGACTATACCCCAAGGGCAATCGCGCGCCTTGCAGCTCGCTCGCGTATCAACCAGGCCGGTGATCGCTCGCGGCAGAACCTGCGTGCGCGCGAAGCGC
>JAYVRN010000744.1:0-3552 GCA_043776275.1 Myxococcales bacterium
CCGGCCCGAAGTCGCCGAAGCCGGCGACCGCCGGCGCGATCGCGGAGCCTCGTCCGACCAAGCAGCGCGCTCCGGCCCGGCCGAAGGCGAACCTGATCGATCCGTTCGAGACCAGGCCCGCCGCCGCGCCGGCCACGGCCACGACTGCCGCCGGTGGCGTGCTGATGGTCTCGAGCAAGCCGCCTTGCGAGATCGCGATCGATGGCAAGGCGACGCGGCTCGTGACGCCGCAGCGCTCGATCGCCCTGGTCGCCGGGACCCACACGATCACGTTGTCCAACGCGACGCAGAAGCTCAAGCGGACGTTCTCGGTGAAGATTTCGCCGAACCAGCCGACGAAGTTGATCCAGGACTTCACGCGATAGCGACGGCGTCTCCGGTATGGTGGCGCCATGCGATCTGGGTTCGTCGTGTGTGCTTGCCTCGCCGCTGCGTGTTCGTCGGCGCCACCGCGCCGGATGACGCTCCAGCGCGTCATCCTCTATCAGAACGGCATCGGCTACTTCGAGCGCACCGGCCACGTCGGTGGTGATCGGATCCGGTTGCCGTTCTCGCGGCACGAGCTCGACGACGTGATCAAGACGTTGACCGTGATCGATCGCCAGGGCGCCGGCATCGCGACCGTGGACGTCCCGGTGATCCATGACAAGGACACGCAGATCACGCTCGGCGTGAAGATGACCGGCGGCGGCGCGCATGACGTGGCGGTCAGCTACGCGGTCCCCACCCCGACGTGGAAGGCCACGTACCGGGTCGTCCTCGACGACACGGCCGACAAGCCGTCGGGCCTGTTGCAGGGCTGGGCCAAGATCGACAACGCGTCCCAGGAGGACTGGCGAGACATCAAGCTGACCCTCGCGACTGGCGCGCCGATGTCGTACGCGCTCGATCTCCACACGCCGACCTACGTCGATCGGCCCGATGTGACCGGCAAGCTGGTCTCCCCCGTGGTGACCGGCCGGGTGGAGAACGAGAAGGTCGGCGCCGGTGGCAGCGACAAGGATGACGACCAGATCGCGAACATCAATGACCTGTGCCCGAACGATCCGGAGGACAAGGACGGGTTCGAGGACGAGGACGGCTGCCCGGATCCCGACAACGACAAGGACCGGATCCCCGACCGCAACGACAAGTGCCCCAACGAACCCGAGACCTACAACGGGTTCGATGACGACGACGGCTGCCCCGATCGCGGCCGCGTGGTCGTGACCGCTTCGGCGATCGAGATCCTCGACATGGTCTACTTCGCGAAGGGCTCGGACGCCGTGAAGCGCGAGTCGATGCCGATCGTCGATGCGATCGCCGCGACCTTGATCGGCAATCCAACGATCAAGCTGATCGAGCTCCAGGGCCATGCCGATGGCAGCGAAGCCGATAGCTACGGCATCTCCGCCCGCCGCGCCGCGGCCGTGCAGGCGGTGCTGATGGCGAAGGGTGTGCCCCCATCGCGCCTCACCGTCCAGGGCTACGGGGCGACCCAGCCGATCGACAAGGCCAGCACCGACGGCGCCCGCGCAAAGAATCGCCGCGTCGCGTTCCTGATCCTCAAGCGCACGGACGACGAGTCCGATCGTCCCAGGAACACCAGCTCTCCACCGCCGATCAGCACCCAGACCGTGCAGGCCAGCGCTCGAACGTCGACCCGGCCGGTCGAGGTCGCGGGTGCCGTCCGCTACGAGATCGCCACGCCGGTCAGCGTCGCGCGGGGCGCATCGACGATGGTCGCGATCCTCAACAAGTCGATCAACGCCGAGGATGCCTACCTGTGGCGTCCCGACGACAACGCGCCGGGCAGCGATCTCCACCCGTTCCGCGCCGTGCGGCTCGTCAACACCAGCGGCTTCACGCTGCAGCCGGGATCGATCGCGATCTTCGCGCGGGGCACCTTCGTCGGTGACAGCCTGCTCGATCGGCTCGATCTCGACGAGACCGCGTGGATCCCCTACGCCCTCGACAGCGGCACGCAGGTCACGCTCGCGAGCCAGAGCGTCGAGAAGCCCGTGCGCCTCGTCGCCGTCCACCGCGGTGTGCTCACGGTGGAGAACGCGGGGGTGAAGACCACGACCTACACGATCGCCGCGGGTCGCCAGCCGGCACGCCGGATCTACCTGCGCCACGCGAAGACGCAGGGGTACACCGTGAAGGACCTGCCGCCGGGAACGATCGATCAGGGCGACACCTATCTGCTCCCGGTCAGCCTGACGCCCGCGAAGACGAGCGAGCTCGTGGTCGAGGAGCGCGAACCCCGGCGTCGCCAGTTCGAGCTGATCGAGAGCCGCTCGGCGGATCTCAGCGTCTATATCGAGGGGTCGAACCTGCCGCCCGGGATCGCCGACAAGGTGCGCGACGCCGTGCGCCTGCGTAAGGAGATGGGGGCGATCGAGGACGAGATCACCGCGGCCCGCCGCAAGCTCGATGATGTCTCGGCGCGCTCGTACGAGATCCGCGAGAGCATCCGCGCGCTCGAGAAGGTGAAGACCGCCGACGATCTGCGCAAGAAGCTCGTCGGCAACCTCGCCACCACCACCACGGACTCGGACCGGTTGACGAAGGAAATCACGGCGAAGAGCGAGACGCTCGCCGCGGCCCGCGGGCGCCTCCAGGACGCGATCCGGGAGCTGCAGCTCGACGAGCCCACCGCGCCCGCGCACTGATCCTGCATGCCAATCGGAGGAGCCGGATCGATCGTGTCGTGGTAGGGTGCCCCCGCGTGTATCAAGCCGAATTGCAGAAGCTCGAAGGTGTTTGGTCGGGGACGGAGCGCATCGAGGACGAAGCGCGCTACGAAGCGACGGGACGTCTCGAGTTCCATACCGTCTTCGATGGGCGCTTTCTCCTGTGCGACTACATCCAGACCGCCCCCGACCGCCCCGTCGCGGTCGCTCATGGTGTGTTCTGCAAGGATGACAAGTCAGGTGCGCTAACCGTGTCGTGGTTCCGCAGCCCGAGTGGCACCACGAACCAGCAAGCCGTCGGCGTCGCGGAGGGCGACAAGTTGATCTTCGTCGAGACCGTCGGTGACGTCTCGACCCGGACCAGCTACTCGGTGGCCCTCAATCGCCTCACGGTGATCACCGAGCGCGCAACGGGCGGCGGTGAGTGGAAGAACGTGTTCGAAGGTTCGTACCGTCGTCCGCGCGGATAGCGCATCACGGTGCGGGCCTGCGATGGCCAGGGATGGTAAGCTACGCTTCCGTCGGTGCGCCCGTCGGCACCCATGACCATTCCAGCCAAACCGAGTCCGTACGCTGTCGCTCATACTCACGCCTCGAAACATCGGATCGAGGTCGAGGCGAGCGAACAGTGCGGATGCTTCTTCTGCTTTCGCATCTTCCCGAGCGCCACGATCAAGACGTGGGTCGATGCGGACCAGACGGCGCTGTGCCCTCACTGCGGCATCGATGCGGTGATCGGCAGTGCGTATTGCCTGATCGGCGAAGGTTTTCTTCGCCGTATGCACCAGCAGTACTTCTCGTATCGCTCCAAGTAGTCCGAGCCCCGGAGATCATGCGATGGCGTTCGAGCAAGAGACCAAGGCGGCCCTGAGGATCC
>JAYVRN010000745.1:0-12371 GCA_043776275.1 Myxococcales bacterium
GCGCCGATCGCCGCGCGCGTCACCGCCTGGTTGGCGTAGCATCGACGGCGTATGGCGCCCCGCCGGCCGGATGGCACAGCGCTGCTGGTCGCCGGTCACGGTACCCTTGGCGGCACAGGGCTCGATGCTTCCGGCGTGCACACGCTCGGACAGGTGGGTGAGGCGCTGCTCGCGACCGGGGCCCAGTGGCAGATCCGTCGCCTGACCGCGACCGCGGGTGAGCGCTACGCCGCCGATCGCGGCACGCTGAAGCGCAACCTCGACGAGCTGATCGCCGAAGAGGCGCGCGTCGCCGTCCTCGTGCTCCTCGGCACCATCGTCGACATCGGCGGTGCGCCGGCGCTGGTCACCGGCGCGCAACCGGAGCTGTACCCCGAGGAGTCCACGCTCCCGCTGGCGTGGCTGCGTGCGCGCCTCGCCTCGGCGCGCGCGGAGCAGGTGGTGGTGGTGCTGTCGGGGCGTGGCGCGGGCACGGCGGCGAGCTGGCTCCGCGCGCTTCGCACCGACGTCAGCTCGCACCTGATCGCCACGAATGCACCCGTGGAGGGCCGCCCGCTGATCGATGGCTTGCTCTCGGGCCTGTGCGGCGAGGCGCTCGATCCGCGGACAGGCACCGTCACGATGGCGAGCCTCGGCACGCACCTCCGTGCGGCCGCGCCGGACGGTGCGCTCCAGGCTTCCGACGCGTCGGAGACGATCGCGCAGCCGCCTCCGCTCGCCGGCCTGTGGGACGTTCGGCGCTCTCAGCTCTCGCTGCGCGGCACGCGGCCTCGCATCCCGCGCGTCACGGCGGCCGATGACGATCTCACCGGCACCGTGCTCCCCGGCCGCTTCCGCATCGATCAGATCGTCGCGCGCGGGACGTTCGGGACGGTCTATCGCGCACGGCAACTCGCCGTCGAGCGCGATGTGGCGCTCAAGGTGCTCCACGCCGAGATCGATCCATCGTCGGAGGATGGCCGGCTGTTCGTCCACGAGATCCGGAGCGTCGGCAGGATCGATCACACCAACGTCGTGCGGATCTATCAGGCGGACATCACGCACGACGGTCGCCTGTTCTTCGCGATGGAGCTCCTCGACGGCAAGGATCTCCAGCAGCTGGTGTCCACGGGCAAGGTACCCCGCGAGCGTGCGGTCGAGCTCGTGCGGCAGCTGCTCGCCGGGCTCGGTGCGGCGCACGCTGCGGGGCTGGTCCACGCCGACGTCAAGCCGGCCAATGCGATCGTGGTCGAGCGCGATGGCCAGGAGCGCGTGGTCCTCGTCGATTTTGGACTCTCGCGGCTGCGCTCGCCGGATCGCCCGGCGGAGTCCGCGGGCGGGACCCCGGCCTACATGGCCCCCGAGCAGATGATGGAGGGGCGCGTCGACGCGCGGTCCGATCTGTTCTCCGCAGCGCTCGTGTTCGTGCACCTCCTGACGGGGTGGCGGCGCCCGAACGCGTTCGCGCTGACGCCGCCGTTCGAGCTGATCGAGGATCCCGAGCTCCGAACCGTGCTCCAGCGCGCCCTGTCTCCCGAGCCCACGAAGCGCTACCAGACCGCGGCAGAGCTCGCCGCGGCGCTGACCGGTGCGGCGACCCCCGCGACGCTGGCAACGCCGCCGCGGCCGGTGCTGCCGTTCCGTCACCTCGCGCCGCTGACCGAGGCAGATCGCGGCCGGCTGCACGGACGCGAGGCCGATCTCGCGATGCTCACGGAGCACGTGCTGTTCCGGCGCAGCGTGATCTACACGGCGCCCTCCGGCGTGGGCAAGACCTCGCTGTTGCGCGCCGGGTTGATCCCACGCCTCGAGGCCCTCGGGATCCACGCGATCTATGTGCGCTGCCGTGGCAGCCACCCGGCCGTGATCGCCTCGGCGATCTATCCCGAGGCCGCGACGATCGCTGACGCGGTCAGCGCCTGGCATCAGCACACCGGCGGCAAGCTCGTGCTCGTCCTCGATCAGCTCGAGAGCGCGCTCGCCGAGGCCTCGCCGAAATCCGATCTCGTGCGCGAGGTACTCGACTTCGAGCGGTGGCCCGCCGGCGCCGAGATCTCCGTCGTCCTGACGATCCGCGAGGACTACCTCGCGCGGCTGGTCTCGCGCACCCAGGACCTCGAGCCCGGCGCGCCGATCGTGCGCCTGCCACCTCTCGGGCCCGGGGGCGCGCGCGATGCGATCGTCGGGCCGATCACCGAGGCGCGTCTCGCGATCGAGCCCGAGCTGCTCGAGACGCTGCTCGCCGATCTGCAACGCGCGGCCGCCGCGATCGGCCCCGAGATGGGCTGGGGGGCATCCCCGGCGGTCTATCCGCCTCACCTCCAGCTCGCGTGCACGGTGCTCTATGAGGCCCTCGAGCCGGGCTCCGCGATGCTGACGCTCGCGAACTATCGTCGCCTCGGAGGCTTCGATGCGATCGTGGGTGAACACCTCGAGCGCGTGCTCGACACCGAGCTCGCCGACGGCCGCGACGTGATCGCGCGCGATCTGTTCGTGGCGCTGGTCACCACCGCGCACGAGCGGGCGATGCGGCCCGAGACCGAGCTGGTGGAGATCGTAGGCGCGCGGCACGGCGTGCACGAGGTGCGCGCGGTGCTCGAGGCGCTGCGCGCGCGCGGCTTGCTCGTGCGCGTGCGCGATGCGGGTGGTGAGCCCGGCTGGGAGCTCGTCCACGACAGCCTCGTACCACGCGTGCTCGCGTGGCTCGATCGCCGCGATCTTGATCGTCGAAGGGCCATCGAGCTCGTGCGCTATCACCTGCGCCGGTCGCGGCCCGATGCGCCGAGCCTGCTGGGTCGTGCCGAGCTACGCGAGCTCGCCCCGTATGCCGAGGCCGTCGCCGAGCTCGATGCAGAGTGGCGCCAGCGCGCCGATGTCGGGGAGGGTTGGACGCCCTCTCGGCTCGTCGATCGCTCGCGGCAGGCGCATCGCCGTCGCGTCGCGACCCTCGCGTCCCTCCTCGTCGCCTCGCTGTCGATCGCGAGCGTCGGGTTCTATCGCAGCCATGTCGAGAGTGTGCACTCCGAGCTCGAGGCGTCTCTGCGCAGTCGAGACCTCGGGCGATTCACCTTGTCGCTCGAGCCCTTCGATTGGGATCCCGCGGCGCAGGCACCACGTCCGGTGCCCCCACTCTCTGTGAACGGGCTCGGCTGGCAGCTCCATCTCCCCGGCGATGACGATCCCACGGTGCCAGGAGAGCCGTACCTCGAGGAGCTGCTGCTCCGAGGCGAGCCGCGCGACGAGGGGCTCGCGCGCGTCGAAGACGTGGAGGCACGCGGTGGCGCCGCGTTCCTGGTGCTCACGCGCGGCGGGTGTCGATCCTCGGTGGTGCCGCTCCGGCAACTCCCGGGGTACACGCGGCGCGAACAGCCGGTGCCCGTGCTCCACGTCCGCGTGCCCACGTGTCAGGCCACCGCGGCGGATACGATCTTGATCCCCGCGGGCGAGTTCTTGTTCGGTGGCAACGGCGTGCCCCTGCCCAAGACGATCGCGAACGATCCCTCGCTTCCGAAGGAAGAGCGCGTCTCGCTCCCGAGCTTCCGCATCGATCGCACCGAGGTGACGAACGCGGCCTATGGCCAGCTCGCGGCGATGGTGAGCTTCACGGGCGTCGTCCCGCCGATCTATCCCGAGGCCCTCGAGCTCGGGCACCTGGGCGAGCCTCGACGCCCGGTCACCGGCGTCGATTGGGTCGAGGCGCACGCGTACTGTCGCTTCATGGGCAAGGAGCTGCCCACCAGCCGGCAGTTCACACGCGCGGTCCGCGGCGGACTGCGGTTGCCCGGTGGGGCGCCGAACCCCGAGCCGCGGAGGAACTTCCCGTGGGGGATCGATCCGCGCGCGACCGGCGCCAAGGTGATCGGCGTCGGACCTCCTGGCGTCGCAGACGTGGGGAGCTACCCCGACGATCGTTCGGTCGAGGGTGTGATGGACCTCGCCGGCAACGCGGGCGAGTGGGGCGGTTCGATCGCGGCGGCGGGCGCCAACGTGCGGATCGCCCGCGGCGGCAGCGCCGTCAACACGCCACTCGAGGAGCTGGCCGACGATGTCCTCAACGAGAATCCCCGGCCGTTGACGATCCGCGGCTACGGCCAGGGCTTTCGCTGCGCGGGCTCGCCCTGAGCACGGGCTGCGCGGGCTCCCTCTGAGCCTGTGAGCGTGGCTACGGGAGCTCGTTCGTGCCGAAGTCCGGTGGCCGCTTGGGGCCGAGGAGCTGCAGGGACTTCGCCGTCGCTGCGTCGAGGAACAGCGCACCCGGCGTGTTGAGCGCCGTGGTCGTGCCGCCCGTGGCGGGCAGCGCCACCGCGGCCAGGTCCAGCCACCACGTCCCCGCGGGCGCGCGGCCCGGGATCTTACCGGTACCGGCGTCCCAGATCTCCACGCTGCTGAGCGCACCGTTGACGGCGACGATCTTCGCGTGAAATCCGTAGAACCTGCGATCGCCCTGCTCTCCGCCGGCGTACTGGTAGCTCGTGACCTCGTAGTCGTACGCATCGTTCGGTGCGCTCGCGGGCTGGCGCGGTGGCCGGTTGGCGAGCGTCATGTAGTACGGCTCGGTGAGCCAGCACATCCCGATCACTGCGCCGGTGGGGAACATGGGGCCGATCGTGGTCAGGCCACCATCTTGCCGGTGGTCATCGCACTGCACGTCGGCGTACGAGATCGTGCCCGTCCGCGCGGCGCTCAGGTTCTTCGCGAGATCCACCGGGACGAGCGCTGCCTGCGCGAAGTTGTAGACGCCGACCGGATCGTCATCCCACCACGCGCACCGCGTGAGGCCTTGCAGCGATCCTACGTAGGCACCGAACCCAAAGAACGTCGTTCTACTCATTGTTCAACCTCGTTCAACTGCGTGAAACCGCGTTGACCGTCGATGCTGGAGCTAGATCGTCGGGAGCTCGGACACGAGCCCGAGAAGGGACTGGGACGCCGAGACCGGATACACGATCCCCGGCTGGTCGAAGCCCTCGGGGTACACGCGCACGAACTGGCCATCGAGGATCAGCTCGGCGACGTGGCAGTGCCCTTCGCGATGAGAAGGCAGCGCGAGCTCGGCGCTGGGGATCGCGAGCAGGCCGGGCATCTGCGCGCCTTGCGTGCGATCGACCAGCGCGAGCACCGCCCGCGCATCCTCGCGGCCGAGCAGGTGGCGCGGCCAGCCCCGGAGTGCGCCGAGCGGCACGATCGGCAGCCCATCGATATCCAGCGATCGCCGCGTGGCGAGCGGCGCGACGCGGCCCTCGGCTGGTGCTAGCTCTCCCTGCGGGGCATATGCGGGGTGCGGCTCGCTCGCGGCGGAGAGCAGGAATCGCCACTGGTGGGAGAACCCAGCCGCATCGTAGTGCAGGCTGTAGATCGGACCGAGCGTCCCGTAGACCTCGAGACCGAGCAGCTCCGACAGGACCTTCAGCGTGCCTCGAGCGCGGGCGGTCACGGCGGTGCAGCAGCCCAGCACGCGCAGCGCGGTGACACCGATCTTCGGCAGCACGTCGAGCTCCGCGATCCCGCGGAAGAACGCGGTCACCGTCGAGCTCTCACCATCGATCACCCAGTCACCGATGCGCAGCAGGCCATCCGCGGTGGCGTGGCCGATCAGATCGAGCGTCTTCGACGTGGGCGTGGGCTCACCGCACGCATACACGAGCTGACCGAGCAGCACCTCGAGGGTGGATCGCCCGTCGGCCTGGAGGTGGTCTCCGAGCAAGGCCTGCAGCCGCGAGACCTCGGCATCGGGGTGCGACGTGACGATGGAGATCCGGGGGCGGGTGAGCAGTCTGCGCGCGCGTTCGCGATCGATGATCATGTGCGGTCCTTGGGCTTGTCCTTGGCCTCACGCCCTCCCCGCAAATCAAAATCGTTGATCAGGTTGTAGACGTGCGATCGGGCGAGCCCCAGATCGCGCGCTGCCTCCGTGACGTTCCAGTCATGCTTCTCGAGTGCTTCGAGGACGATCCGGCGCTGAAACTGGCGCGTGGCCTCCTGCAGCGTCACCGGCTCCGCCTCGCGGGTCGCCTTCGGAAAGATGTGGTGCTCGTGCAGCGCGTCGGCGTGCTCGCCGTGCGCCCGGATCACCGCGGCCTCCACGGCATGTGCGAGCTGTCGCGTGTGGCCCGGCCAGGTGGCGTTGCGGCAAGCCGCGAGTGCACGCCACGACACCGTCAGCGGTGCGAGCTTGTGGCGCTTGCAGGCCTCGACGCAGAAGTGCTCGACCAGCTCGCCGATGTCCTCACGGCGCTGCTCGAGCCCTGGCACCTCGAGGGGAACCACGTGCAGGCGATAGTAGAGATCCTCGCGGAACTGCTTGGTCGCGATCCGTGCCTCGAGATCGGCGTTGGTCGCGCTGATGACGCGCACGTTGGCCCGGGCTGCGGTCCGCGATCCGAGCGGATGGTACTCGCGGGTCTCGAGCAGCTGGAGCAGCTTGGCCTGCGCCGCACTCGACAGCTCACCGATCTCGTCGAGGAACAGCGTGCCGTCCTCGGCCGCAGCGACCTTGCCCCGCCGCGCCGTGGTGGCGGTCGAGTGCGCACCACGCTCGGCACCGAACAGCTCGCTCTCGAGCAGCGCCTCGGGGATCGCGGCGCAGTTGAGCTCGACGAACGGCCCGTTGGCGCGCGGGCTGTTGGCGGCGATGGTCTTCGCGAGCAAGGACTTGCCAGTTCCGGACGGCCCGGTGATCAGCACGTCCACCTCGAGATGCGACACGTTGGCAGCAGCGTGCAGGAGGTGCGCCAAGGCCCGCGAGCGGCCGACGATCTCGGGGCAGCGCAAGCGCTCCCGAACCGCCCGCGTGTGGTCGGTGCGGTCCGGATCTCGGTGTACGAGGCGATCGGCGAGCGGTGCGAGCTGGCGGGCGAATAGCTCCGCGCGGCCACGATCGGTGTCGCCGAACATCCCCGGGCGGCTCCGGCCCTGGAGATAGATCACGCCGATCGGTGGCGTGGTCCCGACCGGTACGCACAGCACCGCCTGGATCGCGTGCTGGCGGACGCTGCCGAGATCCTGGAACCGCTCGTCGAGGCTCGCCGACGGCGTCTCGATGGTCCGGCCCTCGCTGATCGCCCGGGCGATGATCCCGCGCGAGATCGAGGCGCGGATCGCCGCGAGATCGTGCTCGGTCACGCCGTGTCCCTTCCAGAACCGCGGCGTCGCGGCCGCCTCGTCGTACAGCTCGAGGTAGCCGGTGCTCGCGCCCGTGACCTCGACGATCAGCGCCAGCGCTTGATCGAGCAGCGGTTCGATCTCCTCTGCGCCGCCGAGGTCGAGCAAGCGACGGTAGAAGTCCCGCTCGCTGGCCAGCCCGTCGTCAGAAGCCTCGGTCGGTGCCATGACCGATCGAGTATCGGCTCTTCACCCGATGAAATCGATGCTTGGAGCTCCAACGGCTCGCAGCAGATCTCCGTGTGTCCACTCCAGAGGACACTCCCGTCGACGGAATTCCACTGGAGTGGACACCAGGGGTGCAGCGTTTTGCGGCACCCCCCCTGCTCTCCGCACGCCGCTCAGACCCGGATCCTCCCGTGCGGGGTGCCTTCGCCATAGCCGGCCGCGGTCTGGACCCCGACCTCGGCCCGATCGTGGAACTCCGCGATCGTGCGCGCGCCCACGTACGTGAACGCCGACTGCACGCCCGTGATCATCTCCACGAGCAGCGCACCGACGCTCTCCTGCCCCTCGCGCATGTAGATCCGCGAGGTCGAGATGCCCTCGCGAAAGAACCCCTTCTTGGCGCGCTCGAACGCATCCTGATCGGCGTTGCGATCGCTGACCGCGCGCCCGCTCGCCATCCCGTAGTTCTCCTTGTAGAGGAGGCCGTCCTTGTCTTCCTTCACATCGCCGGGGCTCTCGTAGGTGCCCGCGAGCGCGGTGCCCACCATCACCCGCGCCGCACCGGCGGCGAGGTAGAGGGCGATGTCGCGCGGGTGCTTCACGCCACCATCGGCCCACACGTGCTTGCCGTGCGCATGCGCCTCGCGCGCGCACACCAGCACGGAGGTGAACGTCGGCCTGCCCGCGCCGGTCTGCATCCGCGTGGTGCACATCGCGCCCGGCCCGATGTTCACCTTCACGACATCGGCGCCTGCCTCGATCAACGCCTTGGTCCCGGCCGCCGTGCAGACGTTGCCCGCGATCAGCGGCACGCGCCCGCGCACCACGGCCTTGACGGCCGCGATCGCCTCGAGCATCCGCCGCTGATGACCGTGTGCGGTGTCGAGCACGATCGCCGAGATGCCGATCTCGAGCAGCTGTGCCGCGATCTGCGGAGCGTGCACCGAGATCCCCACGGCGGCGGCCACCATCAGCTCGCCGCTGGCGCCGAGCGCCGGGCGCAGCAGCTCGAGCCGCACCGCATCGTTGCGCGTGATCACGCCCGCGAGCCGCCCTTCCTTGTCGAGCACGGGCGCCGCCTTGATGCGCGCCTCGTCCATCTGCAGGAACGCATCGCGGTTCGCGATCCCCACCGGAAACGAGATCAGGCGCGGCGACATCAGCAGCGAGGCCTGCGTGTACTGGTCCCGGTCACGAAGATCCGAGTGGGTGACGATCCCGAGCGGCCGCCGCTCCTCGTCGACGACGACCACGAGATCGTGCGACCGCTTGCGGATGATGCCCTGCACATCGCGGAGCGTGGCGCGCGGGGACACCGAGAGCGGCGTGTCGTACCGCGCGTCCGCCGCGTGGATGTGCTTGACGATCCGCTCGACGGTGGCGAGCTCCATGTCCTGCGGCAACACCCCGAGGCCGCCGAACCGGGCCATGGTCTCGGCCATCCGCTTCCCGGTGACCGCGTTCATGTTGGCCGAGACGATCGGATGCGAGCCACCCGGAAAGTCTGGCGGCGAGAGATCGGTCTCGAGCCGAGATTCGCCGGCGAAGTAGCCGGGGTTCAAGAATACGTCGTCGGTGGACAGCTCGAGCTGTTCGTCGTGGGCGGGATGCAGGTAGCGCAAGCTCGTGACGCTACCGCAGTGCCACGTTTGTGGGGTTCTCGATGACCCGTGCCTGCTTTACGACGCCGAGGTTCTGTGTGATCCCGCGGGCCTGCGCGCGGTCCTTGCTCCGTGCGTGACGAGTCGTGATCCGCGGAACTGGACGCGCAAGTTCTGCTGCTGGTGGCTCGCATCTGGGATATGTACCAAACCGGTACAGCAGGAGACCCACCCGGTCCCACATCGAGTTGCTCCGTCGAGCTTGGTATGATTTACGACGGGGTTCGTGTCACTTCCTGTGCGTCCATTGTCGGTTGCGAAGCCGCTCGGTAAGTACGAGCTGCTTCGACACCTCGCCACCGGCGGGATGGCCGAGATCCACCTCGCACGCTCCAAGGGGATCGAAGGCTTCGAGAAGCTGGTCGTCGTGAAGAAGCTCCTCGAGCGCTCCGAGCAGGACCCGAGCCTGGTCTCGATGTTCCTCGACGAGGCACGCGTCGCCGCCACGTTGCACCACCCGAACGTGGTGCAGGTCTACGACATCGGGGTCGAGAACGACGCCTACTTCTTCTCGATGGAGTTCGTCTACGGACAGGACCTCAGCCACTTGCTCCGTCGAGCTGCGGCCGCGCGGAAACCGCTCAGCCTCGATACCGCGCTGACGATCATCATCGGGCTGTGCTCCGGGCTCCACTACGCGCACGAGAAGGAAGGCGCCGATGGCAAGCCGCTCCACCTCGTCCACCGCGATGTCTCGCCGCAGAACGTGCTGATCAGCTACGACGGCGCGGTGAAGCTGATGGACTTCGGCATCGCGAAGGCCGCGAGCAACTCGCAGGTCACGCGCGACGGCACGCTCAAGGGCAAGATCGCGTACATGTCCCCCGAGCAAGGCACCTCGGGCAACCTCGATCGGCGCAGCGACGTGTTCTCGCTCGCGACGATCCTGTGGGAGCTCACCACGTTCCGTCGCCTGTTCCGGGCGGACTCGGACTTCGAATCGCTGCGCAAGATCATCCAGCAGGATGCCCCCCGTCCCTCGCGCTTCCGGCCCGACTACCCGCCCGCGCTCGAGCGGATCGTGATGAAGGGGCTGCAGCGAGACAAGACCGCGCGCTATCAGTCCGCGCAGGAGATGCAGCTCGATCTCGAGGAGTTTGCCCGGGATCAGAGGCTCGTGATCTCGTCGGTGTCGCTCTCGCGGTACATCCGCGAGCTGTTCCACGAGCGCGTGGAGGCCTGGGCCAAGGCGCAGTCCGAAGGACGCACGTTCACGGAGTTCCTGATCAGCAGCCCGCTCGCCGGCGAGGGCACCTCGGTCACCGCCGACACCTGGATCGCCCCGGCCACCGAGCCGACGAGCACGACGTCGGTGGGGCCCGAGATCTCGATCGAGATCGATCCATCGCCCGTCTATCCAGCGCTCCGTGTGGGCCGGCGCGGCTGGATGTTCGCGGTCGCGGGGATCGCCGTCGTCGCGCTCGCGATCGTGGGATGGAAGCTGCTCGCCGATCCCGGGACGGCGACCACACCACCGGCGGCCAGCGTGACGCCGCCCGCACCGAAGCAGACGTCTGCGGTGCCCCAGGTCACGCCGACCGTCGCCCCGACCGTCGCGCCCGGTACTCCAGCGAATCCCACACCGGTGGACCCCGTGACCCCTGCGACCGCTGGGAGCGCGTCTCCGAGCACGTCGCAACCACCGGTCAAGCGGCCCGTCCCCGTGCCGAAGCCGATCGTCAAGAAGAAGCCCAAGCCCGCCAACGTGGATCTCGACTCGCCTTTCCCTGACTGAGGAGCTCCCGATGCGTGGATGGTTCGCCGTGCTGCTGCTGCTGGCCGCGCTGTCTCGCAGCGCCCTCGCCGATACACCGCCACCCACGGCGGCTGCGAAGGTGCAGGCCAAGGTGCACGCCGATGCCGCCACCCAGCTGTTCAACGTCCAGCAGTACGACAAGGCCTCCGACGAGTACCAGCAGGCGTACCTCCTCGATCCGGTGCCCGCCTATCTCTACGCGTCCGGTCAGGCGCAGCGGCTCGGGGGAAACTGCGAGAAGGCGCTGCTGTCGTACCGGGCGTACCTGCGGACCAAGCCCGCCGACGAGTCGAAGGTCCAGGCCAACATCGAGCGCTGCGAGCAGGATCTGAAGGATCACCCGAAGCAGACCGAAGGGATGAATCGGCCGACGTTGCCGGCGGCAGCGAGCATGGCGCCGATCGTCGCGCCGCCCCCGGCGCCGCCACCCCCGCGTGTGATGGTCGAGCGCCCATGGACGTCGGATGTGGTCGGACACGTGCTCGTCGGCGGTGGTGTGGTGATCGCGGCGACCGGCCTCGTGCTGTACCTCGGTGGGCGCGGCACGATCGCCGATCACAATTCGGCGTCGACCTACGACCAGTTCGTCGCGGGCGATGTCGATCGCGCCAAGACCAAGCAGACGATCGGCGTGTCGGGCATGGCGGTCGGCGGCGCGCTCCTGATCGGCGGGCTCGTTCACTACAAGCTCCACGGGCGCCCGATCGAGCAGGGCACGCTGGCAGCGATCCCATCGGTGGGCGGCGCGACGCTCGTGCTCACGGGGGCGTTCTGATGAGGCACGTGCGGCTGCTCGCCATCGTCACGGGCCTGCTCGGGCTGACGGCGTGTCTCAAGCCGGAGACCACGTATCGCTGCGACGACTCGGCTCAATGCACGCTGACCGGCGAGCAAGGGACCTGCGAGCCCATGGGGTACTGCAGCTTCCCCGATCCCTCGTGTCCCTCGATGACCCGGTACGGGTCTCAGGCGAGCCCGGACCTCGCCGGCACGTGCGTCGGTGGCGATGACCTGTGCACCAACGGGATCGACGACGATCATGATGGGTTGACGGATGCGCTCGATCCCGGGTGCAGCGGCACCGGCGACACGACCGAGCACGGTGACAGCCCTTGCGACAACGGCCTCGACGACGACGGCGATGGCCGCACCGACTTTCGTGACGATGGCCTCGGCGACCCCGGCTGCGCGGATCCTCTCGATGGCTCCGAGCATGGCAGCGTGGCGTGCGACAACGGCGCCGACGACGACGGCGACGGCAAGGCGGACCTCAAGAGTGATGGAACGGGAGACCCGGGGTGCGCGTCGCTCGAGGACGATGACGAACGCGGCACGCTCGCGTGTGACAACGGCCTCGATGACGATGGCGATGGCCGCACGGACTTCGTGGCGGAGGGCGGCGGAGATCCAGGCTGCACCGGGCCGGACGATGCCAACGAGCACGGCGCGGCGGCGTGCGACGACGGCACGGACAACGACACCGACGGCCGCAGCGACTTCCACCTCGATCCCGCGCTCAACGATCCGGGCTGCGCGTCTCCGGAAGACACCGACGAGCGCGGCAGCATCGCGTGCGACGACGGCGTCGACGATGATGGTGATGGGCTGATCGACTTCAACACGGCAGGCGCAGGTGATCCCGGGTG
>JAYVRN010000746.1:0-12365 GCA_043776275.1 Myxococcales bacterium
CACTCTCACGGTACGCTGTGCTGTGGCGTACCCCGAGGTGATTCGCGTCTTTGCGACCTCCCAGGACCCCGACTTCGACGGCCCGTGGCAAGCCCGGAATCCGTCGAACTCGACGGGGTCTGCGGTAGTCATCGGCAAGGGTCTGCTGCTGACGGGGGCCCACGTCGTCGCGAACGCGACGTTCCTCCAGGTCCAGAAGCCGTCCCATCCGGACAAGGCGATCGCCCGGGTTCGGGCGGTCAGTCACGACTGTGACCTCGCCCTCCTCGAGGTCACCGACCCACCCGACTTTCTCGCAGACATCGAGCCCGCGGAGCTCGGGCCGATGCCCCGCCTCCGCGACGAGGTAGCGGTCGTTGGCTATCCCGTGGGTGGAGAGGAGATCTCGATCACCGAAGGCGTGGTCTCGCGCATCGAGGTCCAGCGATACAGCCACTCGCAGCGGCACCTGCTCGCGGTGACCGTCGATGCGGCGATCAACGCCGGCAACAGCGGTGGCCCGGTGTTCGGTGACGGCAAGGTCGTCGGCATCGCGTTCCAGAAGCTGACCGGCGTCGACAACATCGGCGAGATGGTGCCGCCGCCGCTGATCCGGGCGTTCCTCGATGGCGTCGCCGCGGGCAAGCGCCCCGAGATCCCGGCGCTAGGGATCACCACCCAGAACCTCGAGAACCCGCTGCTGCGGAGACACCTCGGCCTCAACCCGAGCGAGCGCGGCGTGGTGGTCCTCCACGTCGACTACGCGGGCTCCGCTGATCAGCTCCTGCAGCCGCGCGATGTCATCACCGCGATCGATGGCCTGCCGATCGCGAACAACGGGACGATCCAGTACATCGACCACTACCGCACCCGCTACGACGTGGTGCTCGGTCACCGCTACATCGGCGATCGGATCGAGCTCGAGATCAAGCGCGCCGGCATCGCCCGCACGGTCGAGCTCGAGCTCAAGCCGTGGCAGCCGCTGGTCCCGCGCTCGCGCTACGATCAGCCGCCGGCGTTCTTTGTCTACGGCGGGCTCGTGTTCCAGACCCTGACCCGGGACTACCTGACCACCTGGGACAAGTGGTGGAACAAGGCGCCCAAGGAGTTCCTCAACTACTACTACCTGGGGTTTCGCTCGCCCGAGCAGCACGAGGTCGTGATCCTCACGCAGATCCTCGCCGACGAGATCAACGTCGGGTATGGCCACCTCTACAACGAGGCTGTCGCCAAGCTGAACGGACACGTGCCGCGTGACATGGAGGACTTCGTCGCGCGGCTGTCCGCCGCCCGCGGCGTCGTCGAGATCGAGACCACCTCGGGTGGCATCATCATCCTCGACGCCGATGATGCGCGGAAGGCGACCCAGCGGATCCTCGCGCGCTATCACATCCCGCGCGATCGCACGGCCGGACTCCCGGGCGCCGCCGGTGCGACCACGCCGCTGCGTGCCGCGCTGCCGTGAACTGAGCCGATCAGGCCGGACGAACGGGTCAGGTCAGGTCGATCAGTAGATCACCGGTGTCGACCGCCTGCCCCGCCACCTTGGTGATCGTGGCGACGGTGCCGCCGCGCTCGGCGATCAGCTCGTTCTCCATCTTCATCGCCTCGAGCACGATCACAGCGGTGCCGGGCGCGACCTGATCTCCGACCGAGACCAGGACCTTGACCACCTTGCCCGCGATCGGCGCTCGGACCTGCTCACCGCGTACGGAGCTCCGCGTCCCGGCGGCGCTCGCGAGCCGGCGGTGCAAGGCATCCTCCACCATCAGGAGCACCTCGCTGGCCCCGATCGACGCGGCGATCCCGCCTCGCCGCCGATCGAGATCGACGAGGAACTGCTCGCCGTCGATCAGGAGGGACCAGGTCCCGGGGCGAATCGCCCGCGCATCGACGAGGCGCTCGGCGCCATCCATCGTGATCCGGAACCGGCCATCGGGTAGCGGCCCATCGACGGAGACGGGGCGGTCCACGCCCTCGGCGGTGACGATCAGGTCGCGCTTCACGGGGGCCGTTTCATACCATGTCAGTGCGTTGCCACCGCTGGGGGAGGCGTGCTAACTGCGGAGAAACCGTGCCGTCTCTCCGACTGGTCGATGTGCTCCTGGAGCGGCGGATCCTGGTCTGCGTCGGCTCGGGAGGTGTCGGCAAGACCACCACGGCGGCCACGCTCGGGCTCGCAGCGGCGCGTCGCGGCAAGCGAACACTGGTGCTCACCATCGATCCCGCGCGCCGACTCGCGAACTCGCTCGGCCTCGCATCGCTCGGGCACGCGGTGCAAGAGGTCGATCGCGCGCTCGTCCGCAAGGGCGCACCGAACGCGAACGGCGAGCTGCACGCGATGATGCTCGATCAGAAGCAGGCGTTCGATGAGGTCGTCGCGAAGCACGCGAAGGACCCGGCCGCCGTGCAGCGGATCCTCGCGAACCCGGTGTACGCCCAGATCTCCGGCTCGCTCGCGGGTGCGCAGGAGTACGCCGCGATGGCGAAGCTGCACGACTTCGACCAGAGCGGCGTCTACGATCTGATCATCGTGGACACGCCGCCCACGGCCCACGCGCTCGACTTCCTCGACGCGCCACGGAAGCTCAGCGAGGCGATCGATTCGCCCGCCATCGATTGGTTTCGCAAGCTCCAGGGCGAGGGCGGATCGCGATGGTCGCTGGTCGGCAAGAGCGGCGCGTTCATCATCAAGCGCCTCGCGAAGTTCGTGGGATCCAAGTTCATCGATGATCTCGGCGTGTTCTTCACGGAGTTCAACGACATCCTGGGCGGGTTCCGCCAGCGCGCGGAGGAGACGTTCGCGCTGCTGCGGCAGCCACGCGTGGGGTTCCTCCTGGTGGCGAGCCCCGAGCCGATGGCCGTGCGTGAGGCCCTCGCGTTCCACGAGCGCCTGAAATCGGCCGGCATGCCGTTCGTCGGGTTCGTGGTCAACAAGGTCCACCCGACCCGGCCGATGGCGCAGCCGAGGACCGTCGAGCCCGCGCTCGCCGCGCGGCCTTCGATCGTCGCTCTCGGCCTGTCGGGCACCACACGGACGATGGCCGCCGAGGCGCTCGTCACCGCCCACGCCGAGCTCGAGACCCTCGCCGCGGCCGACCGGGAGGCGGTCGCCAAGCTCCGCGCGGCGGGTGGCGCAGAGGCATCGTTCGTCGAGGTCCCGCTGCAGCGCGACGATGTCCATGACGTCGACCGGCTCGTCGCGCTCGAGCACTTCCTGCTCGCGTAGCGCAGCGCACATCCGCTACTTCGGGGACTTCTTCGCCGGCTTCTTGATCGCGGTCTTGGCGATCGCCATCGCGGTCCACGCCTCGCTCGCGAGCGCCTCGGCAGCCCATGCCGGTGCACCGATCACCATCACGATCGAAGGCCCCCTGCGATCGATCCAGGTGACCGTGCCGTCGAGCGCCATCCAGCGCGTGCGCGTGCCGATGTGATCGATGGTGGCGCCGGTGACCGCGTGATCGAGCGCCTTCTCGGCGGCCTCGAAGGCCTCGAGTGCATCGGCCTCGCTGTCCCACTCACTGCGCGACAGCCCGACCGCGCGCTGGGGCCGCTTGTCCTCCGGTTTGACGAGCGTCATCTCGCGATCGCCGCCCCACCCGGCCGCTGCCTCCGTGGCCGTGGCCGCATCGACGCCATGCGAGCGGAGGAACAGCGAGAACCCGAGCTCGCCCCACACCGTGACATGCGCCGAGCCAAAGCCGCGTAGCGCCACCGGCGGCGTGATCTCGATCGGCACCGGCTCGTCGCCGGCGAGGTAGCGCTCGGGATGCAGGATCTGCTCGGTGGAGCGCGGCGGCTTCGCAAACGCGGCGTCGACCGCGGTCCACGGCTGGCGGCGGCGCAGCGCGGCCACGAACGACAGGCCAGCACGGTACGGAAAGATCATCGCTTCGCGGATCGCGAGCGGGGCCTTGTCGAGACCGTCGCCGTTGCCCGGCACGGTCATCGCTTTCTCGATCGAGTCCGCGACCTCGGGGTTCGACCACGGTGGGCTGTTGCCGGTGCGGGCGAGCATCACCTCGATCATGAGCGCGATCCCGTCGCCCTCGACCAGGGCGCGGCGCGCCGCGGAGGCGTCGCCCTCGGACGCGGGCAGATCTTCGAACTTCTTGAGATCGAAGTTCTGATCCTGGATACCGTGATCGATCTCGTGCGCGAGCACCATCTCGGCCCACGCAGGATCGTCGCCGGCGGTCTTCGAGATCGTGAGCTTTTTGGTGTCCGGATCGTAGTAGCCGGCGATCTGCTCGGTCAGCAGATCGATCAGCAGCGCCTTGTAGTCCATCGACAGCGGGATCATCCCCCAGCGCGCGAGCGAGAGCCCCTCGGCCGCGGTCTCGGTGGCGGTCTTGTCCTCTGCCGACATCACGAGCAAGCGACGGCGCAGCTCATCCTTGTCGACGACCTCGTTCGGGATCGGGCGCTTGAGCGGGAGGCCGCGGATCTTGGCCACCTCGCGGGCGACCTTGTCGGTCTTCGCGAGCAACAGATCGAGGGAGGTCGGGTCCGCCGCAGCCGCCCCGGCAGCGACGGCGACCGCGAGCACCACCACACCGAGGACAGGTCGCATCCACGACCATGGTAGCAGGGTTGGCATCGCGACGCTGGTAGTGGCAGGCTAGGCCCCGATGCGGACAACCCTCGTGACCTCGGTAGCGCTCGCGGGAGGCCTCCTCGCCTCCGCCTGCGGCGACAACCTCCCCGGCCCTCACGCCTGCTCCGAGACCCCGGGCAACGCCTGCGTGTGGGCGGGCAAGAGCGGCGTGTTCGGCTTCAACGGTGATGGCTTCGATCGCCGGGACACCGAGCTGTACTGGACGATGGACATGTCGTTCGCGGCGGACGGCACCGTGTGGTTCATCGACTGGAACAACCACCTGGTCCGGCGCGTTCTCGCGGATCAGACCGTGGTGAGCGTCGTCGGCTGGACCGATCCGATCTTCCCGGGAGATGGCCTCAGCGGCATGTCAGAGCGGTCCGCCGAGGGCGCACCGGGGAGCGAGGTCAAGCTCAACCACCCGACCGATCTGGTCCAGACGCCGGAGGGCAAGGTCCTGGTGATGGCGTGGCACAACCACAAGCTGCGCGAGATCGATCCCGCGACGGGTCGCGTGCGGATCCTCGCCGGCGGTGGAGCCGGGTTCGCGGGTGATGGCATGCCGCTCGCGATGGCGGTGTTCAAGCAGCCCAAGGCGCTCACCGCCGATGCCGAGGGCAACCTGTACATCCTCGACCAGCAGAACTTTCGCGTGCGCAAGGTCGACAAGGCGACCGGCATGATCTCGACGATCGCCGGCAATGGCATGCAGGGCTTCGAGGGTGACAACGGCCCGGCGCTCGCCGCGAAGCTCAACTTCGAGGCGGGCTCGAACCCGGAGCCGTCGGGTGGGCTCGCGGTCGGTGGTGGCAAGATCTTCATCTCGGACACGCTCTCGAACCGGATCCGCGTGATCGATACCGCGACGATGATGATCGGCACGCTCGCAGGCACCGGCGTCGAGGGTGGCGCCGGCGATGGCGGCCCGGCGCTGTCCGCGCAGCTCGCGCACCCGCGCGATCTCGAGCTCGGCCCGGATGGTGACCTGTACATCGCCGACACCGACAACAACCGGATCCGCGCGATCAACCTGACCACCAACACGATCCGCACCGTCGCCGGCTCGGGCGAGCTCGGGCTCGATGCCACGGATGATCTGCCCGCGACTTCGATGAAGCTCGCACGGCCGTTCGGCATCGAGTTCGGCCCTGACGGCAACCTCTACATCTCCGACACCATCAACAGCCGCATCCTCGAGGTCTACCAGTGAACAAGCTCTGGATCCCGATCGCGCTCCTCGCAACCCCCGGGGCGTGTGGCGATGATGGTGGTGGCGCACCGGCGTGCGATCCGACCGAGCCCGGCACGATCTGCACGATCGCGGGCGATGGCAAGAACGGCTACGACGGTGATGACGGCCCGGCGACGTCGGCGCGGATGTCGCTGCCGCAGGACACGCTGAAGGCCAAGGACGGCACGCTCTACATCCTCGACTGGAACAACCATCGCGTGCGCAGCCTCCCGGGGGACGGGACGATCCGTCACGTCGCTGGGCGCGGAGAGCTCGGTGGCACGCTCGATGATCCGGCGAACGACGATCTCAACCACCCGACCGGCCTGCTGATGGACGCGAGCGGCACCAAGCTCGTGATCGCGGCGTGGCACAACAGCAAGCTCCGCACGATCGATCTGACCACCAACCAGATCACCGATCAGTGTGGGGATGGGCGGCGCGCATACTTCGGCGACGGTGGTCCGGCGCTGACCGCGACCCTCGATCTGCCGGCGAGCCTCGCGCACGCGCCCAATGGTGACCTCGTCGTGATGGATCAGGCGAACCAGGTGATCCGGAAGATCGATTCGACCGGAACGATCACGCGGATCGCGGGCAAGTGCGTGATCGATGCGATGCCGCCGACCGGCGGTGGGCCGTGTGCGACGGGGGTGGATCCGGTGGCCTGCCCCGGTGGCTCGGGCAAGTTCACCTGCGGCGCGATGGCGACCTGCGGCTCGCCGTGTACGCCGAGCTATGCCGGTGATGAAGGCCCGGCGATCGATCTGCGCATGGGCCAGCCGTTCGGCCAGTCCGCGGATCCCGCGGGCCGCTTGCTCTACGATCCCGCCGGGAACCTCTACTTCGCTGACACGGCCAACCAGGTGATCCGCAAGATCGACACCGCGGGCGTGGTCCACCGCATCGCCGGCACCGCGGGCATGGCCGGGTATGCGGGCGACGGCGGACCGGCGACGGCCGCGAAGCTCTCGAACCCCGTGGATCTCGCGCTCGCGCCGGATGGCACGCTGTACTTCACGGACGTCTACAACCACTGCGTCCGGGCGATCGCTCCGAGCGGAACGATCTCCACCGTGGTCGGTGTCTGCGGCGAGTCCGGCTACGACGGTGATGGCGGCGCGCCGGCGGCGGCGCACCTCAAGCGCCCGTATGGCATCGAGCTCGCCGACGGCGTGCTCTATGTCGCGGACACCGGCAACCACGTGATCCGCTCGGTTCGTCTGCCCTGATCGTGCGCTGGCTCCACCTCGCCCCTGCCCCCGCACTCGCACTCGCACTTGGAGGCGCAGCGGCGTGCGGCGAGGACGCAGCACCGGTGTTCGCTGCCGACTACGCCGCGACCTTCACCGAGGTCCGGAACTGCCGCTCGAGCTCCGATCACGACCTCCATCGGATTACGGTCCTCGTCGATCCGGCGGCCCGCGATCCGTACACGCTGCGAACCGCGGCGTTCCCCGTGGGCGCGATCGTCCTCAAGGAAGAGTTCGACTTCGGGGACACCGCCTGCACCGGCCCGGTGATCGAATGGACCGTGATGCAGAAGCTCGCGACCCCCGAGGACCTCGGCTGGATCTGGCAGCGCGTGGCGCCCGACCGCAGCGTGACCACGGAGAACGACCCGCTCTGCATCACGTGCCACTCGAGCTGCGGCATCGCGCCGGACGGCTATGACGGCACGTGCGCCATGCCATAGGGGACGGTTTCAACTTGAGCAACTTGCGCCGCGCAAGTGCGCGAAGAGCTGCGGACGGTTTCAAAGCTGAGGGGACCGCCTTCCTGATTCCGCGCAGTTCCAGACCGCTACTTGCGCAAGTTGAAACCGTCCCCGATCTCCCCGATCTCCTTGATCAGGACGGCCGGCGCCGCGCTCCGCTCGAACCGCAGGGTCCCGTCCGGGCCATAGACCTTGATGTGCGGCAAGTCGAACCCGCCCGGTGCGAGGAACGCCTTCCAGGCGGCGCTGTCCGGGTCGACGACCTCGAGCTTGCGGATCGCGATCTGGTCCGGGTACCGCCGGGCGAGGGCCGCGAGCTGCTCGTCGAGCTCGCGGCAAGGGGCGCACCACGAGGCCCAGAGATCGAACACGGTGATCTTGCCGGCGACTGGGGTCACGGGGGTGGCGCTCCCGGCGGGGCCGACCACGCGCTCGTCGAGGCCGCGGTAGCTCGGACGGCGCCGGAGGTCGAACGAGGTGACGAGGCCCAGGGTCGCGACGACGCCGTAGTCGAGCTGGTTGCCGATGACGTGCGAGTACACCGGGACCTTGAGATCCGCGGTGAGCGCGAGCCGCTCGATCGGACGCCAGGCGATCGAGCCGCCGATCAAGACATCCTGGCGTCCCTCGTTGCCTTCGCCGACCGGCACCTTGCCGTGCCACCGCTCCGCGGTCTCCGCGTGGACCTCGGCGGCCAGCCCTACCGTGAGCTCGCGCGCGAGGTTGGTCGAACCCGTGAGCCCGCCGGAGACCCGGCTCCCCGGGCGATACCCCGCACTGCCCTCGTAGGCCGAGAGGTACCCCACGCCCCACACCGCGACGGTCGCCACACCGAGTGCGCGCTGCGCCTCGAGCGCGACGAACGGCATCGCCGTGCCGGTGCCGAGCTGGATGTGCTCGTGCTCCTGGCCGATGTTGCCGAGGGCGAACGGATCCTCGGCGAGCGTCGAGCCGAGCGGCAACGTCGAGCCGACGCGCGCGTGCAGGTGAAGCCCACCGCGCGACAGGACGCCGTGCACGTGGAGCGACGGATCTCCGAGGCCGCGAATGGTCTCGTCACGCGCGTGGATCCCGGCGAACGCCGGATCGCGGGCCGCGCCACTCGTCGGATCGAAGTAGCTCACGCCGACGTCGACGACGCGATACGGCAGGGCGATCCCGATGGCGAGCTGCGGGGTGATCGCGTACTCGGCACCGAGGCGCGTCTCCACCAGCACCAGGTGCGAGTCGTAGCGGACCGGCCCCGTCGCGTCGTCGAGGATCTCCGAGCTCGAGGTCGGGAGCAGCCCGGTCGACAGCGTCAGCGTCAGCCGCCCCGGAAACAGCTCGCTCGAGGCCGACGCGCCCGCGGGCACGCCCGGATTGCTGCACGTGGCCTGCCCGGCATGCACCACCCGTGGCGAGACAAGACAGGCGACGATCGCGATCCCAACGGCACGGCTCACGCGAGTGGGTCGTACCACGCGCGCGCGAACCAGGCCAAACCACCCGACCAGGTCACGCCGAGCGCTCCTCGATCGACTACGATGAAGCGATGCTCCGGCTGGCCGTCCTGGTCGCTTGCCTCGCCGGCTGTGACACGCTGTGGGACTTCGAGCGGCCGGGGTACTCCACCGACTCAGACCTCGGCCTGGTCCGGATCGACCTCGCACGCGACGCGACGCCGGATAGCATCGTCCTCGACCGCAGGCGTAGCCCGCACCGCGTGCATGTGATCCCGAGCGGAGAGGCCGCGGACTTCGGCGCCGGGCTGGTGACGATCGAGGTCGACTTCACGCCCCTCTCCGCGACCTCGATCCAGCTCGGGTATGACGTTCGGGCCTCGCTCCTCGTCGGCGGGGAGCGCGACGGCCTCGGCGCCCTCGCGGTGATCCCCCAGCACAACCCCGGCGTGTTCGACGCGCCGATCGATCTCGGGGTCCCCGATGCGACCGGTGCGATCACCTCGATCGAGACCACGGATCCCACGGCGCCCGATTCGTACGGCGAGATCATGCTGGTGTCCGCGGGGCGCGCGTGGATCACCCAGAACTTCTCCCTCGATGAACCCACCCTGTCAATGACGATGCTCGAAGGCGGCCTCTCGAAGACCGCGACGATCCACGCCACGGATGACCGGCTGTGGATCGCCGATGACGACCACGCGACAGTCTATGCCACGGCCACGCTCGCCGCAGCGCCGCCACAGCGCTGGACGGCCACCCACGCGAGCCGGCGAGCGGTCTCCACCAACGGCAACTTCGGGGTCGGCGGCCGCCTTCACGCGTTCTCCACACGCTGCACCGGCACCAGCTGCACGCTGCGCTGGGATGCGGTGTCGGCGATCAACGAGACGACTTCCAGCTTCGAGATCCCGATCTCGCACGCCGCCATCTCGGGCCTCGTGATCTCGGAGGTCGAGGGCGCGCACAACGGCAGCGACGTGGTGGTGTTCGGGATCCAGGCCGATGGCGACGAGATCGCGACCGAGCTCCCCGACCTCGACTTCGACGGCACCACGTTCCACGTGCGCGACGACCTCCGCCGCAACCGGTTTCCGCGCTCGTGCCTCGGCACCGCGCGCCTCGCCGCGATCTCCACCGCACCGCTCGACGCATCGCCCCGCGAGAGCATCCTCATGCTCGACACCGCAGGTCGCGGCTACGCGATCGATCCCGCGGGTGACTGCCTCGATCTCTCCCTCCACCTGCCCTGACGTCTGGATCGTCCCGGCGCGAAAGCGGTGCTAGGGTCCGCCCGCATCCCGTGTGGCACGAGCTGGAGACCGCGTTGCGGAACGAGCACGTCGTCGTGCTTGGCGCCACCCAGGGCTGGACCGCCTGGCTGGCCGCGCAGCTCTCCGCGCGCGAGCCGATGGTCGTGGTGGTCACACCCGACGACTCCACCGCCCGGCAGCTCGCGCTCGATCTCGCGTTCTACCGCACTGCTCCGCACGATCCCGCGAGCGCGCTCGACGAGCTGGCGGTGCTGCCTGGGATCGATGTCTCGCCGTACGCCGATCTGTCTCCGGACCGGAGCGGCATCGTCGAGCGCGTCGCCACGCTGTACCGGATCGCTGTGCCCACGTTGCGTCCGCGGATCGTGATCACCTCGGCCGAGGCGCTCGTCCGCAAGACCGTCGCGCCCGCGGAGCTCGCCGCGCGCGGACGGACCGTGGCCAAGGGCGAGACCATCGATCGGGACGAGCTCGCCGCGCTGCTGATCGCCGGAGGCTGGACGCGCACCCCGGTGGTCGACGAGCCCGGGACGTTCGCCGTTCGCGGCGGCGTGCTCGACGTGTTCGCGCCTCTCGCCCCTCACCCGGTGCGGATCGAGCTGTTCGGAGACGAGGTCGAATCGCTGCGCTGGTTCGATGCCGAGTCCCAGCGCACGCTGCGCCCGATCGACCTCGTCCACCTGCATCCGGTGCGCGAGACCATCAACACCGGCACGCGCGATGTCCGCCAGCGCCTGCGCGACTACGCCGACGAGATCGCGTTTCCCACCAAGGCCACGCGGAAGCTGATCGAACAGCTCGAGACCGGGGGCGTGTTCGTGGGGATCGAAGGCCTGACCCCGGCGTTCCACGACGAGCTGGTGGCCCCCGCCTCGTACTTCCCCGCCGAGGCGCGCTGGCTCGTGATCGATCCCGATGCATGTCGCCGCACGATCACCGACGCCTGGACTGACGCGGAGGCGCGGTCTCCGCTCCGCCGCGCCGCCGACGGCTCGAAGGATCGCGCCCTCTCGTATCCTCCCGAGGCACATCTACTCGACGCCCAGGACGCCGGCCTGTTCACCGCGCCACGGCGGATCGAGCTCCCGATCCTCGAGCTCCACGATCAGCCGGGCACCAAGGTGCGGGTCGAGGTCGACGATCTGCACGTGCTCGTCCAGCGGCTCGAGCATGCGCGCACGTTCGGCGACACCGAGCACATCGCACCGCTGGTGGCCGCGATCCAGGGCTGGACGCGCGATGGCATGCGCGTGGTGATCGCCTGTGATTCGCAGAGCCGGATCGATCGCCTCGAGGGCGTGCTCGGCGCGCGCGGCCTGCTCCGCGATGGCGTGACGCTGGTCTCGGGCGCCCCCGCGCACGGCTTCGCCTCGGTCCGCGATGGCATCGCCGTGGTCACCGCCGCCGACGTGTTCGGGCAACGCACGCACCACGGCAAGGCGCAGAAGCGCGCGAAGGATGCGCTGCTCGGCGCGGTCAGCGATTTCTCCCAGCTCGCCGCGGGTGACTTCCTCGTCCACCAGCGCCACGGCGTGGGCAAATATCACGGCCTCGAGAAGCTCGCGGTCGCCGGCGCGACGGACGTCGAGACCCTCAAGCTCGAGTACGACGGCGGGACGCTGTACCTCCCGGTGTACCGCCTCGGCGAGGTGCAGCGCTACGTCGGGGCCGAGGGCCGCGCACCGCGCCTCGACAAGCTCGGCGGCCAGACCTGGGAGATCACGACCAGCAAGGTCAAGCGCCACATCCGCGCCCTCGCCGAGGAGCTGCTCCAGCTCTACGCCCAGCGCCAGTCGCTGCCCGGCCACCGGTTCCCGCCGGCCGACGACAGCTTCCGCGAGCTCGAGGCCACGTTCCCGTTCGACGAGACCCCGGATCAGGCCGCCGCGATCGACGCGGTGCTGGCCGACATGGAGGCGCCGCGCGCGATGGATCGCCTGGTGTGCGGCGACGTCGGCTACGGCAAGACCGAGGTCGCGATGCGCGCGATCTTCCGCTGCGTGCAGGGCGGCAAGCAGGCGGTGATGCTCGCACCGACCACGGTGCTCGTCGAGCAGCACTTCCGCTCGCTGACCGAGCGCTTCAAGGGCTTCGGCGTCGAGGTCGGCAAGCTGTCGCG
>JAYVRN010000747.1:0-12364 GCA_043776275.1 Myxococcales bacterium
CCCGCGGACTCACCCATGATCGTGACCTGCCCGGGATCGCCGCCGAACGCTTCGATGTTGTCGCGAACCCAGGCGAGCGCCGCGATCTGATCGAGGAGCGCGTAGTTGCCCTCCTCTCGGCCCGGCGCGAGATCCCCGAGGTAGAGGAGCCCGAGCAGCCCGAGCCGATAATTGAGCGTCACCACCACGAGATCGTGGCGCGAGGCGAACGAGGTGCCGTGATAGAGCGGCGTGGATCCCGATCCCATGATGAACGCACCGCCGTGGATCCACACCACCACGGGGCGACGCTGACCATCGGCACCCGGCGAGAACACGTTGAGGGTCAGGCAGTCCTCGCCCGAGGTGATCTTCTCGGTCACGCCGCTCATCATCGCGATCGCCGGATCGCGCGATTGGACCGCGACCGCACCGTACCTGGTGGCATC
Organism: Myxococcales bacterium; assembly: GCA_043776275.1. GTDB lineage: Bacteria > Myxococcota_A > Polyangia > Haliangiales > Haliangiaceae > JABFXX01. The sequence continues at coordinate 429 of JAYVRN010000747.1, forward strand.
TCGCTCGCCCGCCCATGGCGATCGACGGCGCGGCGGTGCGAACCGCAGCTCGCCGACGGGCGGCTCGGCATACGGGATGCCCTTCCAGATCGAGACCGGCGGCAGCGCGGGATCCGGGCCTGGCCGGAGCTCGCCACGAACGGTCCCTGCGCGTGTCTCGACGACGAGCCTGGTCACGAACGCATCGTACACGATCGAGTCTCGTGCCCCCGCGCCCGCGCTTCGCGTACGATGGTGGACATGCTCGACCTGCGGCACCAGTGGATCGCAACCTCGCTCCTCGTCGCGAACGCAGCGTGTGGCGGGTCCTCGCCCGCGGCGATCGACGGAGCGACCGCAGATGACGCCGCCGCGATCGACGCCGCCATCGATGCGCCGCGCGGGCTCGTATGCGGTGGCCAGCCGTTGTGCGAGACGTTCGACACGCTCGCGACAGGGATCCTCGCGAACAACGCCACGATCGGCGGGTTCCGTGCGGACGTGCAGCCCGGTGGTGCCCTCGCGATCGATACCACCCGCGCGTACAGCGGCACGCACTCGCTCAAGGCACACATCGACGGCGGCGGTGGTGGCGGCGGGCGTCTGTGGGCGAGCGGTGGCGCGCTGTTCGCCCCGACGCGCCGGCACCTGTATGGCCGGTTCATGATGTGGAACGCCAACGATGCGAGCAGCATCCACTGGACGCTGTTCGGCGCCTCCGGCGTGGTGCCCGCGGGCTCACCGTCCTCCGGTCACACCACCACGTATCTGTTCTCCGCCGCCGACGACAAGAAGTTCATGGCGGTGTTCTACGACAACCAGACCCAGCAAGATTGCTGGAATCACGCCACCGAGCCTGTCCCCGTGGCCACCGCCACCGATCACTGGACCTGCGTCGCGTTCGAGGCGGATGCGGAGGCAATCCACTACCGGATGAGCCTCGACGGGCGCGCGATCTCGACGTTCTCCGTCGACACCACGGGCCAGGGCTGCCTCAACGCCGCGGGGACCACGCCGTGGTACGGGCCTGCGTTCAGCCAGTTCTATCTCGGCGCGATGAGCTTCCACCCGATGAGCGGACCGCTCGATGTGTGGTTCGACGATCTCGTCGTCGACACCGTTCCGGTCAGCTGCACGTAGCGGCCGGCGGCACGAGGACGCGCTGGCCATCCTGCGGGACCAGGCCACCGAGCACCGCCGCGCCATATGCCGCCGCGTACGTCGCCGCGGCGAGCGGCGTCTCACCCAGCGCGAGGAAGTACACGAGCGCACCGGCGAAGCTATCGCCCGCGCCGTACGAGCCGCGGATCGGCTGCGGCGGGCCGGTCGGCGACCAGCGCACGAGGCCCGCGGGCGTCTCCACCTGCCCTCCCCGCGCGCCATCGGTCAGCACCAGCGCACCCGGTGGTACCGGGTAGTCGGCGAGCGTGGATCGTTCGCGTGGATCGACGAGGCTGCCGACGATCACATCCGCGCGCACCCCCGAGGCGATCAGCGCCGCCCGCCGCCGCGAGGTCACCACGAGGAGGCGAGCGGCCCGCGCAGCGCGCAGCGCCTCGGGATCCTGTGCCGTGAAGTACGCCGCGTCACACGTGGCGAGCAGCTCCCAGGGGAGCGCATCACTCCGCCGTGGATGGAGCGGCTCGCCCACCACCACGATCGTACGCTGGCCGTCGGGCGTCACCATCACCACGTCGCGGGTGTGCGGCTCGGCGCGCTCGGCCGCGAACACGCGGCCCGGGGTCCGATCGAGCTCGGCGCGGACGAACCGGCCCGCATCGTCGGCGCCGATCGCGGTGAACAACAGCACCTCGGCCGGGCTGCGCACCAGCTGCGTGAACGTGGCCCCGCCGCCACCGCCGACGAAGCTGCGCGGCCCCGCGAGGTGCGCGATCCCGCCAAGCCCCGGCAGCTCGGGCACCGCGCCGATCGTGACGTGCTCCGCGTGACCCACGACGGCGAGGCGCATGGCTCAGTCTACGCAGGATCTCCGCTTGAACGTGCGCGTAGGCGATGGCATGACCACGCGATGCACAAGCTCTCGATCGTGGCGGTGTTCCTCGGCGGGGCCGCGCTCGCGGAGCCCAACGTGATCGTGGAGTTCGGCACGCCCACCGTGACCGGCACGGTCGACGCGAAGGCGCTCGCCGCCGTGGTGACGTCGAAGCAGGCCGAGCTCGCCGCCTGTCACCGCAAGGCGTTCGCCAAGGTGCCCGTACGGAGCGGCACCGTGATCACCACGTTCAAGATCGCGAGCGATGGCAAGGTCACCGTCACCGCCGCGACGGGCCTCGGTGACGAGCTCGGAGCCTGCCTCTCGGCGACGATCTCGAGGCTCGCGTTCGGCAAGCCGGGCGATGGCAAGCCCGTCACCGTGACCTACCCGCTCGCGTTCAGGCTGAGCGTCCGCGCCCTCGGCTCCACCGGTGGTGGGAGCGGCACAGTTCCGACGCTCGATGGCGGGCTGATGGGCACCGAGGTCGGCGAGATGGAAGGCGGCTCGCACCTCGACCGATCCGGATCGAGTGCTCCGGGTGTCAGCGGGGGTCCGGTGGGCATGGCCGCGCGCACGGCCCCCGAGCCGACGATCAGCCTGGGAGAGCTGCGGGTCACCGGCGATCTCCCCAAGGACATCATCCGCCGCTATCTCAAGCGCAACCTCCAGCGGCTCCGGTACTGCTACGAGAAGCAGCTCGCCGCGACGCCCACGCTGGCCGGCACGGTGACCGCCGAGTTCACCATCGGCGCGGATGGGCGCGTCGATTCGTCGAAGGCGAGCGGCCTCAAGAATCCGGAGGCCGAGACCTGCATCGCGACCGTGATCAAGGCCATCGAGTTCCCGCGACCGAAGAGCGGCGCGGTCACGGTGCGCGCCCCGCTGACGCTGCGCTCCCCGGGCCCGAGGCCAGCACCCGCGAAGCCTGCACCGGCGAAGCCCGCACCGGCGAAGGCCGCACCCGCGCCCTCGGCCCCCGAGAAGCCGGCCCCCGAGAAGCCGGCTCCCGCGCCGAGCAAGTGATCCCCGCGCGGTCCCGAGCCCCCACGCGTTGCGATTGGCAACGCAGGTGCGAGGCGTAGCTCTCCGACGAGCCCGCAACCGGCTGATCTCACGGGCCTTGCCGGTCACGGGCTTGTGCACGTGTCGTGCTTCCACAAAACGGCGTGAACCGCTCCCTGCTTGCCGTCACCGCGCTCGTGTTCTCGCTCGCCGGTTGCCCGGGATCGCAGTCCATCGACCTCTGCGACGACCCGACCACCTGCGGTGAGACCTGCGCCGCGACCAACGACTGCCCGCAGCCCACGGACACCTGCACCCCGGACCGCGCCGTGGGTGACTTCGCGATCTGCACGCGGACCACGGACGATTCCTATCTCGTCGTCGCCGCGTACACCGGCGCGGGCACGCTGGATCTCGCCATGAGCGACGTGCGCCTCAACGGTGCGCCGTTCGATGCCGCGAGCGCGTTCGATCCGGCGACGCAGACGTTCACCATCCACACCACCAGCGTCCGGCCGTCGAAGTACAGCTTCCTGTTCCGCATGCGCGATGCGGCGGGCGCTGATCTCCGTCCACTGTTCGTGCCGATGTGGGTCGGCGCGGGCGCCAACTACGCGGGCTTCACCTGGAACGACGCGATCCTCTACCAGATCTTCACGGACCGATTCTTCGATGGCGACACCTCGAACAACCTCGACAACTCGATCGGCGATCTCGCACGGGTGACCGACCGCCGCAGCCAGTGGCAGGGCGGCGACTTCGCCGGCATCACGAAGAAGCTGCGCGAGGGCTACTTCGAGGCGATGGGCGTCAACACCCTGTGGATCAGCTCGCCGATCCTCAACTCGCACAACTCGCAGCCCTCGGTCTCGCTCGCCGAGACCACGCGGTTCGGGAGCTACCACGCGTACCACCCGCGCGCGACGGGCTACACGCACCTCGACCACCTCGGCCTCACCACGCCGATCGAGCCCGCGTTCGGCACCGCGGCCGAATTGCACGAGCTGATCAACGAGGCCCACAGCCGCGGGATCCGGATCATTCCGGACTTCGTCGCCAACCACGTGCATCGGGAGGCCGCGCTGTTCGCGCAGCACCCCGACTGGTTCTTTCCGTACAACGCCTGTGACAACCGGTGGGATGTGGCCCGGCTCGGGTGCTGGTTCACCACCGACATGCCGGATCTCGACTACGGCGGCCATCCCGCGGCCGTCGCGAAGGTCGTGGATCACGCGCTGTGGATGATCGAGGAGTTCAACTTCGATGGCTTCCGCGCCGATGCGCTCAAGCACATGGACGATGCCTTCGTGCGCGCGCTCAAGCGGGCTGTGGTCGACGAGATCGAGACGACGGTGCATGACCACGACCAGTCGATCGAGCCCACCGTGTTCTACATGGTCGGCGAATCACTCGGCGGCTGGGCGCGCTATCACGTCCGCAAGGACATGGTGCAGGGCCAGGTCGACGAGGACTACTACAACAAGACCAAGGCCGCGCTCCTGACGTTCGACATCAGCGTGCGCCAGCTCGCGGACTTCGCGATCGCGAACGACACCGCCTACCTCACGCCGCGCGACAACAACGGCGGCCAGGGCGGATATCCCGGCGCGATCATGGGCAACTTCTTCGGCAACCACGATCAGGTGCGTGCGCTCACCGAGGCGCTCCAGCGCGGCGGCGGCCCCGAGCGCCTGCGGCTCGCACAGACCTTCCTAATGACCTCGCCCCGCAACATCCCGATGCTCTACCAGGGCGACGACATCGGCACCGAGGGCTCGACCGATCCGGACAACCGCAAGATGCAGCGGTTCACCGAACTCACGGCCGCCGAGCAGAAGTCCGTCTCGAACCTCCAGAAGGCCGGTTCGCTGCGAGCGCAGCACGTGGCGCTTCGCCGCGGCACGCGCAGCAACGTTGTGGTCGAGGACTACTTCTGGGTCTACAAGGTCACGTTCGAGGCCGACGAGGTCTACGTCGCGATCAACCGCGACAACACCAAGAGCTGGTCGCCGCCGGCCGGGTTCGTCGACGGGCTCGGCAACTGCGCGGGCGGCTCGGTGCCGATCCTCACCGCGTGCATCTTCGTGCGCCCATAGCGAGTCCGGCGCGAGCGGCGGTCAAGCCGCATGTGCGCATGCCGTCATCGGCAGGTCAGATCGATATCTGGCTCCATCCGATGTGGGTAGTTGAACTTCACCGCGTAGGGAAACTCACCGCCGTCGACGTCGAGCCCGATCGTGCCGTCGAGCACCTTGCCGCCGTCACCCTTGAACTGCATCGTCCAGTCGGTCACGCGGATCGACTGCCCCGTCCCTTCGTGCGTGGCGACGATGGAGACCAGCTTCATCGGCACCGCCTTGTGCTCGATGGCGTCGTCGAGGGGCTGCGGCGGTCCTTCGAGGATGTAGTGGATCGTGGTCCCGCCCTGCTGATTGTCCACGCTGATCCGATTGGAGATCTGGATGTTCTTCGCGATCGCATGCGCGAGCCGCTTCGGATCGAGCAGGAGCCGGCCCGAGAGCCCACCGTTCGCGCCGAGATCGAGCATCGAGAACAGCGGGCCCTGCGCCGAGAACTGGATGTCGAGGGACGCGGACGCTTGCTTGACCAGGCCCCACGGGCTGCCGCCCCTGGCCGCCGCATTGATCAGGCCGCCCGCGTTCGCGGTGACCTGCAGGCCGACGAGGTAGCTGTTCGGATCCATCGCATCCGCGGCGAGCGCGCGACCATCATTGGTCGTGGTCTTGATCATCATCATGCCGTTCGGCGTGGCGAACACGCCGTTGCCTTGATAGCGGAGCTGCGACGCCTGGCCGCGCCCGAGCGCCGCGTTCGCGATCACGTTCACGAGGTTCTGCGAGAACTGCAGCTGCAGCCCGCCGCACACGATCATCTCGTGATAGCTGTCGCGAAGATCGGCCACGATCGCGAGGTTCGCGGCCACGTCACCACGGGCACAGGCGGCGACCGCGCTGGGATCGGTGAGCTCGTCGGTGACCGAGATCGAGGCACTGACCCGAGCACCACCACATGCGGGAACGAGACACGCGAGGAGGGCGAGCGAACGAGGGGAGCTCTTCATGCTGTGCAGGTACCTGAGGCACGATGCGGGCCAGGCCCCAAGCCCGCGGGATCGCTGTCAGGCCATCGCCGGCTGCGAACGGCGAGGTGTCGTGCCACCGCCACATCCCACGCGCGCTTACCTCTGCCGCCCGGTGAACTTCTTGTGGATGCCGTAGGTGTGGATCTTGTGCACGAGCGTGCGGAGCGGGAGGCCGAGCGCCTTCGCGGCCGCGGTCTGATTGCCACCGGCGGCGGCGAGCGCGCTGACGATCAGCTCGATCTCGTAGCGGCGCACGCTCTGCTTGAGATCCGCCGCGGGCGCGGCCGCGGCGGCTCCGGGCACCACCTCGCGCACCGCCCCACGGATCCGATCCGTGAGCTCGGCCACCGTGATCGTGCTCGCGTCGGCGAGCACCACGGCGCGCTCGATCGCGTTGCGGAGCTCGCGCACGTTGCCCGGCCACGCATAGCGCTCGAGGGCAGCCAGGGCCTCTTCGGTGAGGTGCTTGCGGCTCACCCCTGCTTGCCGGCACGCCTCGGCGAGGAACTTCTCCGCGAGGGGGCGGATGTCGTCGATCCGCTCGCGTAGCGGTGGGATCCGGATCGTCAGCTGATCGAGCCGGTACAGCAGGTCCTGGCGGAACCGCCCCGCGGTGACCATCGCCTCGAGATCCCGGTGGGTGGCGGCGATCACGCGAACGTCCACGGTGATCTGCTGGTCACCCCCCACGCGCATCAGCTGCTTGGTCTCGAGCACGCGGAGCAGCGCCGCCTGCGCTGAAGGCGACAGCTCGCCGACCTCGTCGAGCATCACGGTGCCGCCATCGGCCTGCTCGAAGATGCCGCGTGCCGCGCGATCGGCGCCGGTGAACGCGCCCTGCTCGTGCCCGAACAGCGCGCTCTCGAGCAGCGTGGCCGGGATCGCGGCGCAGTTGATCGAGCACAGCGGCTGCTTCCTGCGCGGGCCCGCCTCGTGGATCGCACGCGCGATCACCTCCTTGCCCGTGCCGGTCTCGCCGTGCAGGAGGAGGGCGATCGTCGAAGGCGCCACGCGCTTGACCGTGGCCAGCACGTCCTTCATCGCCTTGCTCTCGATGATCGTCGCGGTCTCGGCGGCGCTCTTGCGATCGGTCCGGCGAGCGGCGTGCAGCGCCGCGATCAACTCCTCGACGGACGCCCCATCGGCCGGAAACGTGGCCACCGCGCACGCGAGTGCGGGATCGCCGCCCGCGACGTCGTGGGCGAAGACGCGCACGGCCTCGGGCGAGGCCTCCGGCAAGACCACGAGCACGGCCGCCGGTCCATACACGCCGACGCGATCCACGGGCCGTACGTGGGCACGGAGCCGATCCGCCCACCGGCTGACATGGTTCGCATCGGAAGCAGCCGCCGCCGCCCGCACGAGCACCACGGCGAGTGACCGCTGAAACGTGCGCGCACGGATCAGCTCCTCACCCAGAGCGACCAGAAAGCGATCGTGACCATCGAAGTCGCGGAGCTCCTCATCGAGAGCTGACGCTGCATGGATCGAGACGATCACGGGCCCCACGGCGATGTCGTCGCGCGCCGTGATCGCCGTGCGCTTCTTGATCAGCTTGCCGTTCTTCTTCGTACCGTTCGTGCTGCCGAGATCCTCGACGTGGAGGCCGGCATCATCCCAGGTGAACCGTGCGTGCTGTCGCGACAGATTGGGATCGGGGATCACGAGGTCCGCCGGGGCCGACCGGCCGACCACGATCGGCTTGTCCCGCTCCAGGTGCACGACCGCGGCGCCGTCCCGGTGATAGAGCACGAGCGTGGTGCGCGGATCGGGTGGCGCGCTCGCGCCTTTACCCTTGAGCGTCTGCTGCTTGGAGTTGCCCATGAGCGCGGGAGGTCGAGGATACACGAGCGGTCCACGGTTACCGGGCGGGCGCTGCGTCCACGTTCGCGCCCGCCGTGACGTACACTCGTGACCGGTGTCGAACGAGCCGGAGCGCAAGCCACGCTGCGTGGTCTGTCACGCCTCGTACGGCCGTGGGGAGCGGTTCTGCCCTCTCGATGGCGGCGCGATCGTCGACGATCGAGGCGCGGATGCGGCCGAGGATGCGCGGATCGGCAAGACGATCGATGCCCGGTACCTGGTCCGGAGGCTGCTCGGGCGCGGCGGGATGGGCGCGGTGTACCTGGCCGATCACGTCGGGCTCGACAAGCGCGTCGCGATCAAGTTCGTCACCAACCCCGGGGGAGATCGGGATGCGCGCGCACGGTTCCGGCAGGAGGCGCGCGCGGCCGGGAAGATCGAGCACGAGAACGTGGTGCAGGTGTTCGACGTGGGTGTGGATGGCGAGGGCCTCGACTACATCGTCATGGAGTACGTCGACGGGCGCGATCTACAGTCCGTGTTGCGCACGGATGGCGCGCTGGAGCCGGCGCGCGCGATCGCGATCGCGTGTCAGATGCTGCGCGGGCTACATGCCAGCCACACCGTGGGCATCGTCCATCGCGACATCAAGCCCGCGAACGTGCTGCTCGCGGGCTCCGACGAGATCGTGAAGATCATGGATTTCGGGATCGCGAAGTCGGTCCACGCGCATGTGGCGCAGACCGATACCGGCACCGGGCGTGTGATCGGCACGCCCCAGTACATGGCACCGGAGCAGCTCTCCGATGCGCCCACGGATCCGCGGACCGATGTGTATGCGGTGGGCGCGACCCTGTACGCGATGCTCGCCGGCGAGGCTCCCTATGCGAGCACGAGCTTCACGCAGCGGATCGAGGCGCTCGCGCGGCCCGCGCCTTCACTCGCCAGCGCCCGGCCGGCGCTTCCGCGCACGCTGACCGCCGCCGTCGCGCGCGCCCTCGCCACGTCTCCAGACGACCGGTTTCCCGACGCCCTCGCCTTCGCCGACGCGCTCGCAGACGCCGCAGCGGAGGCGGGACTCGAGCCCGCCGCTTCGACGCGCAGCGGTTCGGCCGAGGCAGCCACCCGGAGCGCTTCCGCCGAGGCAGCGACCCGCGAGGATCGCCACCGCGGCGCCAGCGAGATGACGCCCCCGACGGCGGCGACCCGCGCCGCACCAGCCCCGCGTTCGAGGAGGATGTTGCCGCTGCTCGGTGGTGCGGTCGTCGCCGCGGCGGTCGGCGCATTCGCGATCTACCTGGTGACGAAGCGTGGCGGTACGCCCGCACCGGTCCCCACCGATGCCGCGCCTGCCGTGGCACCGCCCGCGATCGACAAGCTGGCGATCGCACGGGGTGCCGAGCAGCGCGGAGAGCTCGCCCTCGCGATCGCCGCCTACCAGGAGGTGTATGCGGCCATGCCCGGCGCCGATCCGCTGTACCGGATCGCCGATCTGTACGAGCGGATCGGTGATCGCGCCCACGCCGCGACGTACTTACATCGCTATCTCGAGGCCGCGCCGCAAGCGAGCGATCGCGAGCTCGTGCTCGAGCGCATCGCCCGTCTCGTGGCCGCGGCGCCCGCGGATGCCGGCGTCGATGCGAGCCGTGCCGAGGCCGGGGTGCGCGTGGCGACCAGACCCACACCGCCGGTGAAGCAACCCAAGGCGGAAACCGGCGACGTGTGCGAGTGCTTGATCGTGACCGACACCGGCGGCACGGGGAACGCCTGCACGGCCAAGCTGCGCGCTCCGAGCTGCCGGTGTCGCGATGCCGACCGCAATACGCTGTGTCGCTTCCCGCTCACCAGCGTGAGCGGCAACGGTGCGCCCCTCCCCGATGGGAGCCAGGAGGGCAGTTTCTACTGCGTGGACCGCACGCGTGCCGACTGCACACCGGGGAACAACATGCCAGCGTCGTGCACGATCTGGGACACCAGCGGCGGGGTGACCGGGCAGCCGTGCCGTGGCTTCGGGCAAGGGCAGCGCCCGAGCGATGCCCCGCTCGCGGGTACCTACAGCTGCGATGCGTGCGACTGGTCCAAACACTTTCGGGGCAAGGCCGGCGAGGCGTGCACCGGCTTCTCGGGCACCGACGGAAAGCAGTACACCGGCGAGCTCGGGATCTGCCGCGCGCGATAGCTGGTGGTCGTCATCGCGCTCAGCGCGGTCATCGCGTGGGATCGAGCAGGTACTTCGCGCCGGTGGCGCGCTTGCCATAGGCCTGCATCGCCGCGGGCTGCAGCGCCTCCGCCAGGCCGAGCGTTCCCGTGTAGTGGCTCGCGAACGTGGTGGTGAGCTCCGCGAGTACGCGCGTCCGCAGCCGCTGGATGACCTCGCCGCCCGCCTTCCCGAGGAACGTCGTCAACAGCCACCCGCCCACGCTCCAGGCGAACCCGGCGCTGGCATCGAGCTCGGTGGACCGCAGATCGAGGCGACCGTAGATGTAGAGCTGCTTGTGGACGGAGCTCCCGTAGCGGCTGTAGCTCGTTGCCTTTCGGCTCGCCACCACCTCCATCGCCGACAGGATCTGGGAGCCCAGCGCCCCGCCGCCGATCGCATCGAAGGCGAGCGTGGCGCCGGTCAGGGCCACGGCCTCGACGAGCTCGGCCCGGAAGTTCGACGACGTGCTGTCGACGACGTGCACGGCACCGAGCTTCCTGAGCAACGCCACTTGCTCCGCGCTGCGCACGATGTTGACGAGCGGAACGCCGTCGCTCGCACAGACGCGCACGAGCATCTGGCCGAGGTTCGAGGCCGCGGCGGTGTGGACGATCGCGGTGTGTCCGTCGCGGCGCATGGTCTCGATCATCGAGAGCGCCGTCATCGGATTGACGAAGGCCGAGGCGCCCTGCATCGCCGTGGTCCCCGCCGGGAGCACCATGCACTCGCGTGCGCGCGCCACGCGGTACCGCGCGAACATTCCCCCGCCGGCGAGACACACCATCTTGCCGATCATCTCGCCCGCCGCCTCCCCTGCGGCCACCACGACGCCCGCACCTTCATTCCCGACCGGCATCGATTGCCCGAGCCGCGCCTCGACGGCGGGCAGCCGCGACGACGGCACCGTCGCCGTGACCACCGGGCGCTCGGGAGATCCGGACGCGCGCATGGTGCCGAGATCAGCCGGGCCGAACAGCAGCGCGAGATCCGAAGGGTTGATCGGCGCGGCCTCGATCCGCACCACGAGCTGATCGCCCACCGGTGCAGCGATCTCGGATTCCACGAGCGACAGCTCGAGATCGCCGGCCTGGGTGATCAGAGACCGCAGCTCGAGGTTCTGCAGAGGAGTTGCCATGCCGGCATGGTCCCCCTTCGACGCCGCCGAGACAATCGACCCGCCAGGATCAAGAAGGCATGCAGGTGCGCCTGCCGTCGATCGCCGCGTCAGATCAGCAGCGTGTACCCGAGATACGCCGCGCCCGCGGTCACCCCGAACACCACCAGGTGGACGAACGCGCCCGGCGGCTTCGTCGGAGGGGCCACCGGCAGCTGGACCTGGAGCTCGGCGAGCTCGCGCCGAGCGTCATCGAGCCGTTGCTCGGTGGCGGCGTGGTTCACCTTCTTGTGCTCGAGCTCGGCGATCTCGTCGATCAGTGTACTCGCGCGCTGTGCGCGGGCGACTTCGTCGTCGCGATACATCAGAACTTGTATCCCTTCTTGGTCGCGATCTTCTTCGTCGTCTTCAGGAGCTCGGTGTCGAGGGATTGCTCCTGTGCGCCACCCTGCTTCGCGCGCTCGGCCTCGAGGAACGCGCTGCGCTGTGCCTCGAGCTTGCCGATCTTCGACTTCAGCTCGGCGCGCTTCGCCGCGTTGGCGGCCACCAGCTCCTGCTTCTCGGCGGCAGACTTCCCGCGCAGCTCCGCCGGGAGCTTGTCATCGCTCGCGGTCTCGAGAAACTTGCCGTTCTTCTCCACTGCATCGACGACGTCCCAGCTCTCGTTCCGGTACGCCTTCTTGCTCTTGAGCTGCGCGCGCTCGAGCGCCACCTTCGGGCTCATCTTCGCCGAGGACAT
>JAYVRN010000748.1:0-12339 GCA_043776275.1 Myxococcales bacterium
GACGGCCTGCATCGCAGTCTCGTTCTCCGCGAGCGTGGTGTGATACGAGCCACCGCTCTCGGCGAGGGCCGCCGCGAACAGCCCGGTCGAGAGAGGCGAGGCGACGTGGATCAGCGTGTCCTGCGCTCCGGCGGACTCGCCGAAGAGCAGGACGCGATCCGGGGCGCCGCCGAAGCCCGCGATGTTCGCCTTGACCCACGCCAGCGCCGCGATCTGATCGAGGATGCCGTAGTTGCCCGAGACGTGCTCGGTTCGCTCCGCGTCGAGGGCGGAGCTCGCGAAGAACCCGAGCGCGCCGAGCCGGTAGTCGAAGGTCACGACCACGGCGCCGGTCTTCATCGCCAACGCCGCGCCGTCGTAGGTCGGATCGGATCCCGCGCCTTGAATGTTGCCGCCACCGTGGATGAACACCATCACCGGTGCGCCCGTGGCGGCACTCGGCGCCCACACGTTCAACGTCAGACAGTCCTCATCCCCCCGGACCTCGCCCGCATCGTTCAGTTGAGGACACACGGCGCCGAACGTGGTGGTCACGCGCTCCGTCGTCCAGCAGCTCGCCGGCACGGGCGGGCGCCACCGCAGGTCCCCGATCGGCGGCGCGGCGTATGGGATCCCCTTCCACGACAGGACGGCTCCGTCGGCGCTGCCCGTCACGGGGCCGGTGGTCGTGATCACGGTGCCAGGGTGCGCGACCACCGAGGTCTCGCAAGCCGATCCGCTGGGGGCATCCGGCGCAGGCGCGTCGTCCTCCATGCTCGAACCGTCTCCGCAACCAACGACGAACAGGAGCAACACGATCTGGGTTCTGGTCATGGTGGATCTCAGAGCAAGCTCGGGACCGTGGCCTCGGTACCTGGAGGTTCCAGTCGAGGATCGCCGGCCGGCCGTCACGGTGCTCGCTGGTACCTGGAGATCCCAGTGAGTGTGGTGATCTGCGGCGGCGCGTGGAGAATCCACACACTGTCCGCTGGCGGCACGTGGTCCACGCGGCGCATTCACCCTGAACCCACGGCCGTCGGTGATGTCGCAAGAAATCGACATCCCCGACGAGGAATTCGGCGAAGGCAGGCAAGTGATGTCGCCATGGCGTGGTGCCACGCCATCGGCTCCGGCACGGCGTGCGCGCCATTTCTGCGACTTGCGTTGGGGCGCGCGTGGCGCGTCGCGTGCACTCCACCGCCAGCATCAACCCCATGCCGGAGCTGCACATGCGTACCTCGCTGACCGTCTCACTTCTGTTCTCGACCCTCGCCTCCATCCTCCCCGCGTGTGTCTCGCAGGATGACGCCGCGGATGCTCTCGCCGACGATTCCGCGGAGTTCAGCGACGGCAAAGCTGACGGCTCGCAGAACCCGCTGCCCGCTGCAGGCATCGAGTGCACGTATCACACCGCGTGGATCTTCGACGCTGGCGCGGAGTCCTCCCACGAGGAGCAGATTCCGTTCTTCGAGGGCTCGACGGTTCGCGTTCGCCCCGTCAGCGCGACGAAGATCGAGGAGACGTTCACGTTGCGAGGTCAGCCCGCACTGCGCGTACTGAGTGGGATCGCCGGCGGCTACGCCCGCTACACGCTCGCGATACCTGTCGCGTGGCGCCGCGGGAAATCGCTCGACAAGGTCTCGGTCCAGAACATCCGCCGCGACCCGCATGTCTGGGGGCTCTCGCTCGCGCCGTTCCAGTGGGAGCACTTCCCGCGGCACAAGTCGATCTATCAGGTCGAGTACACGTGCATCGAGCTTCCGGACTGAGCGCACGCGAACCGCACCTCACCGAACGGATGGGTGGCGAACGCTGATCGCTCCGTTGACAGGTCATGCGGCCATGCCCACGTAGGCAGCCAATGAGATTCCGCGCTCTGGTCGCCGTCCTCGGCCTGCTCGTCGCCTGCTCAACCCAAGCGGAGGTCGACGAGACCCCACGCGTCGAGCTGGTTCAACCCGCGAGCCTGAGCGCGCCGCACGGGCTGCGATTCAAGGTCGTCGACGACGGCGCCACCGTGATGAAGCAGCTCACCGAGTACGTCGCGATCGATCGAGAGCGCGGCGTCAAGGCCGAGATCGATCGATGGCGCTCGGAGTCGGGGACGGCCCTCACCGATTTCTACCTCACGGCCAACGCACCGTCGACGATCCACGCGTTCGTCCTCGACGCAAGCGAGAAGGATCCCGATCTCCTGATCCCGCCCGATCGCGAGCTCGCCTTTCAGCAGATCGAGTCCGGTCTGTGGCGCACGTACCTCGTGTTCCCCACGGCGGAGCTCGACGATGGTTCGATCGCGCGCGGTGAGGTGTCGTTCGATCCCGTGCTCGCGCAGCCGACGGTGACGGTCGACTTCACGCCAGCCGCCGCGCGCCAGTTCAGCGATCTCACGGCGCGCATCGCCGGTCACAAGCTCGCCGTGCTTGTCGATGGCACCGTGGTCTCCGCGCCGGTGATCAACGGTCGGATCGACGGAGGTCGTGCACAGATCACCGTGGGGCCGTCGCCGCACGTCGCGGCGGATGCCGCTGCGCTGGCGGCCGCGCTGAATGCGCGCTGATTCAGATCTCGCACGCTTCGTCGTCGATCGCATCGCCGGCCTCCGCGGGCCAGCGCTTGACCAGCCGTCCGTTCGGCCGCTTGCCCGTGTGGACCTCGAGATAGGCACGACGGTGCTGCATCGTCCGGACGCCGTTGGCGTTGGCGATGAAGCGGCTCTCGCCCATCTCCCAGGGCTCCCGGTACGCCTTCACGCGGAGGTCCACCTTGCGTAGATACGCCCGCTGATCTTCGCTCGGCATCGAGCGGCGAACGGCGCGATTGATCGTCCCCTGCACGATGTCCCAATCGACAGCCGCCGCGCTCGTGCTCGGCTCGAGGAGGCTGGTGCGCCAGGTCGCGAGGTCGCCCGTGCACAGGTTCTCGGGAAGCTCGAGCAGCATCGCCTGGACGACGTCGGGGAACGGGGCGATCGCCGTGAACGTGTGGCGCTCGACCGTCTGATACGGACAGCGGATCTCGACGAGGCGCGGCTTGATCGGCCCGGCGCAGCCATCGTGGTGGAAGTACTCACCCTGCGAGAGACGTCCACGGCTCGAGCGGCCGCGCACGTCGCGGTGCTGCGGATGATCCCCGCGGACGCCCTTGCAGACGACCAGACCGACGCGGTCCACGAGTGCGAAGAAGCGCTCGCGATGGGGCTCTGCGAGCAGGAGCTCGTCGACGTAGTTCGACGGAGAGGGCTCGTCGCCCGTGACTCCCAGGACCACGAGGCCCAGGCCCTGCCACGGCGCGAGCTCGAGCTGCCAGGCGCCGAACGTCAGGGCGGCCACTTCGATCATGGGCTCCAACAAACCGCGGGCAGGATCGCCGGTCCGTCGAAACCCGTCAATCGAGTGATGCCGCGCATGCGATGATGCGGGGATGGAGCTCAGCTCTCGCCAGCGTCACACCCTGATCGCGCTCGCGTGCAAGGTTGCCTGGGCCGACGGCGCCGTCGCCGATGGCGAACGTGCCCAGGTGCTCGCGTTGATCGAGAAGATCGGCGGCGCCCCGATCACGGAGGAGGAGCTCGACCTCTGGCTGTCGACCGAGGCGCCACCGGCAGAGCTCGCCGAGCTGCCGGAGCCGATCCGGGAGATGTTCATCTACGAGGCGATGAAGCTCGTGGAATCCGATGGCGAGACCTCCGATGCGGAGCTCGCGTTGATCGAGACGCTGATGGCCCGCGTGGCGGAGCGTCAGGAGGCCGCGACGCCACTCGCGCGCATCTCGGTCGTGAAGCGTTCGCGCCTGTAGTGGAGATCTGGCGAACGCGAGGCCTCGAGGAACGTCTGCGTCGCGACGACCTCGACCCACGCGCGGAGCGATCCGAACCCGGAGAACTCGGCGATCCGGGCATCGTCGCCAAAGAACAGTCGGGTGAGCAGCAGCGCCATCAGGCGCTCGGCGTCGAGGTGAGCAAAGCGCGTGGTGAAGCACGCGAGGATCGGAGCGAGCGTCCCATCCAGCTCGGAGACGAAGGCATCGATCCCCGCGGGGCAGGTCATCGCCCACCACGCCAGGAACAGATCCTGGACATGGAGCGGTCGCGACAGGTCGCGCTCCCGATCGAGGTGTGCGCGGACGTATGCCGCGAACGCATCTTCTCCCACCGGCGCGTCGGGCCAGCGCTGCTCCACAGCGACGAGGCCCTGCTCGAACACCGTCGAGAGCTCGACCTGGGCGCTCATCGGGGGAAGCGTGGTCCCCCGAGGGGCTCTGCGGAGCGCGAGCATCGACGTCACCATCGCAGCCTTCCAACGCGCGACCGCGCCAAAGGATTCGAACGGGCCCAAGGTGCGATACGTCCGCAGTTGTCTGGTCTGATCGGGCCAGGTATCCTCGAGGTCCGGGGCGGGTGTATGGCTCCGGAGGACCATGAGCCGTTTCAACCGCATCTTCGGCTTCGCGCCCATGATCCTGATCGTGGCGAGCTGCGCCAGCGCGAACGAAGCAGGCATCGACAGCGGCTCGGGCTCGAATGGGAGCGCCGATGCATCGTGCGGCACGCTGTGCGATCAAGATCGGGACGGGGTGGTGGATGCCACCGACCAGTGCCCGAACACGCCCAACGGCGTGCTGGTCAACCACATCGGGTGTTCTGACTCGCAGCTGATGCCGATGCTCGAGCCCACATTTCCTCCGTTCGGCCTGACCTGGGTGCACACCGGCGATCTCGGCAAGGCCGGCGGCCTGACGTGGACGTACACCGGCATCGAGCGCAAGGACCTGTTCCACATCGACTGGATCATCTGCGACGACCCGGCCACGCCCTGCGGCGTGTCGCTCGATGGGCCGATCGATGTTGCAGCGGAGAGCTGGCAGTTCAGCGCCGCGGACTCTGATCTCCCCGGCGGCAAGCTGGTGTTCACGAACGCCACCCACATCATCCTCGCAGACGCGACCACGCCAGCGCTCGCAGGGCGGCTCACGTTGACGATCGTGGACGCGACCGATCTGCCGATTCCGTTCGCCGATGTGACCACACTCGGCGTGAATCCCCGCCTCGGGAGGTATGGCGCCGAGATCAAGGGCACCGGCTACAAGGTGGTGGCGCTCGCCGAGGTGCAAGACACCGTGACACCGACGTGGACGCCGTACCTCGACTACTACAACGCGGCGCCGACCCCCGTCGCGGGTGGAGAGGCGTACACGTCGTTCGGCGCCTCGTTCTACAGCGAGTGAGGCTGTCGCACGCGCGTCGATGGTAGGGTGCGCGACCCAACGTGCACACGATCGTCACGCATCCCGGAGGCGCCCACAAAGACGACCTCCTCGCCGTCTGTGTTCTTGCCGCTCTCCACGGCTGTCCCGTGGTCCGGCGCGAGCCCACGTCCGAAGAGCTCGCGGATCCGCTGGTCGCCGTCGTCGACATCGGCGGGATCCACGACCCGGCACGATCGAACTTCGATCATCACCACTTCCCACGCGAGCACCCTCCGACCTGCGCCCTCAGCTTGGTCCTCGATCACCTCGGCCTCTACCAGGACGCGCTCCGGTTCTGCGACTGGCTGGAGACGGCAGAGTGGTTCGATTCGCGCGGCCCCAAGAAGACCGGGGAGTGGCTCGGCGTGCCACGACGCGCGATCTCCCAGCTCAACTCGCCGATCGACATGACGCTGCTGCGCCGCTTCGCCCAGGCGACCCGGCTCGAGCCCACCGATCCCCTCTACGCGTTCATGAAGATGGTCGGGGATGATCTGCTCGAGTACCTGCGTGTCGCTCGCGAGCGGCTGGACTTCATCGATCAGCGCGTCGAGCGGTGGACGATTCCCTGTGGCGCGGACGTGATCGAGGCCCTGTTCCTGCCGCGGAGTGAGACCGCTCCGGATGAGCCCAGCTCCATGCTCGGCAGCTACATCCGCGCCCGCAAGCTCGAGGGCGTGATCGCCGCCATCGTGTATCCGGACCGCCGCGGGGATGGCTTCGGCATCGGCCGGTACGAAGATCACGCCAGCCTCGACTTCTCCCGGGTCGAGGGCCAGCCCGACGTGCACTTCGCCCACAAGAGCGGCTTCATGTGCAAGACGTCGGCGAGCGAGCCGGCCCGGCTCAAGGAGCTCGTCACGCTGGCCTGGCGTCGGTGAGACGAGGCGCTCCCACCCTTGACTGTGTGGGTGGCCGACCGATGATGTCGCGTGGCCGAGGACAGGACGATCACGGCGCTGCTGCGCGCGTGGCGTGATGGCGAGGCCGGCGCGCTCACCGAGCTGATGCCGATCGTCTACGACCAGCTGCGTCGCCTCGCGGGCCGCCACCTGCGCGGCGAGCGGTCGGACCACACGTTTCGTCCAACCGAGCTGGTCTCCGAGGCCTACCTCCGGCTCTCGAACGGGGCGCCCCCGTCGTGGAACGATCGCGTGCACTTCTTCGCGGTGGCGGCTCGGAACATGCGCCAGATCTTGATCGACCACGCACGCAAGCGCGTGGCCGAGAAGCGGGGTGACGGTGCGCGCGCGATCACGTTCGACGAGCAGCTGATCGCGGGCGATCGCCCGCACGAGCTGATCGCCCTCGATGACGGCCTCCTCGCGCTCGCGACGTTCGATGAGCGCAAGGCGCGCGCGATCGAGCTCCACTACTTCGGTGGGCTCACGCAACCCGAGATCGCGGAGGTGCTCGAGGTCCACGTCAACACGGTGATGCGCGACCTGCGTCTCGGGGAGGCCTGGTTGCACCGCTACCTCGCGACATCCGAATGACGCAGGAGGGGGATCCGATCGCCGGCGCACGCTGGCGGCAGATCGAGGTGATCTTCGATGCCGCGCTCGCCCTGCCAGAGGCCGAGCGACGAGCGTTCGTCGAGCAGGCCTGCGCCGACGATCCGCAGCTGCTCGCGGAGGTCGATTCGCTCCTGGCCAGCGCGGCAGGCGCCACACGCGAGCTGCGTGGCGTCGTCGCGCGAGGTGCCCGGCGCATGGAGCAGGAGGGCACCAGCAAGCAGATCGGGCGACGGCTCGGAGCGTATCGGCTCGAGACGCTGATCGGAGAAGGCGGGATGGGTGCGGTCTATCTCGCCTCGCGCGATGACACCGAGTACGACCATCGCGTCGCGATCAAGATCCTTCGGCAAGGCCTGCCCACCGCCGATTCCGTCGCTCGGTTTCGCGACGAGCGGCAGATCCTCGCCGCGCTCGATCATCCCGGCATCGTGCGGCTCCTGGATGGCGGGAGCACCGAGGAGGGCCTGCCGTATCTCGTGATGGAGCACATCGAGGGTGTGCCGATCATCGAGGACGCACGGACCAAGCAACTCCCCGTCCGCGCACGCCTCGATCTGTTCGGCAAGGTGTGCGCCGCCGTGGCGTACGCGCATCAGCAGCTCGTGGTTCACCGTGATCTCAAGCCGAGCAACATCCTGGTCACCAAGGAAGGCGCTCCAAAGCTCCTCGATTTCGGGATCGCCAAGCTGCTCGGTGGTGGCGCGGTCCGGGCGGCCACGACGCGCACCGGCATGGCGCTGTCCACGCCCGAGTATGCGAGCCCCGAGCAGCTCCGCGGGCAGCCGGTGTCCACGTCCAGCGATGTCTATTCGCTCGGCGTCGTCCTCTACGAGCTGCTGGCGGAGCGGTCTCCCTATCCCGCGACCACGGATCCGCTGGAGCTGAGCCGTCTGGTCAGCGACGTGGTGCCACCACGACCGAGCCACGTCGCCGCGCGACCGCGTCGCGGTGCCCTCGCCGGAGATCTCGACAACATCGTCCTCAAGGCCCTGCAGAAGGATCCGACCCGGCGCTACGGCTCCGTCGAGCAGCTCGCGCAGGATCTCCGGCGTCACCTCTCCGGCCTGCCCGTCAGCGCACGTGCCGCGACGCCGGGCTATCGCGCGCGCAAGTTCCTCGGCCGCCATCGCGCTGCACTGGCCGTGACGCTCGTCGTCGCCGCCGCGATCTCGACGCTGGTCGCCTCGTCGGTGCGGGAAGCGCGACGCGCCGATCTTCAGGCAGCGCTCGCCCAGCAACGGCTTGCGGAGGTGCGCCGGCTCGCGACGTCCCTGCTCGTGGAGCTCGATGGCAAGATCCGCGACCTCTCGGGCTCGATGCCGGCGCGCGAGTGGATCGCTCACCGCGCGCTGGCCTACCTCGATGGGCTCGCCGCAGGCGATGTAGATGATCCCGTCCTCGGTCGCGAGATCGCGCGCGCGTACATGCGGATCGGCGACATCCAGGGCAGCAGCACCGAGCCAAACCTCGGGCGAGCCAGTGATGGAGTCCGGAGCTACGAGAAGGCGCGCGCGATCCTCGCTCGGCTCGCGGCGACCGGCGTGGATGACCACGAGACGCACGAGCTTCAGGTCTCGAGCGAGTACGGGCTTGGCTCCGTGCTTCAGAGCTCCGGTGATCTCGCTCGAGCGCGCGTGCACCTGCAGGCGGCGCTCTCGAGTCCGCTCGATGGCACCGAGGATCGCGGCCGGAGCTTGCGCGGCTGCACCGTCCTCACCGAGGTCGAGATGTGGAGCGGCGATCTCGCGGCGGCGCACCGGGAGGGGACCGCGTGCCAGGACCGAGCTCGTGCGTGGAGTGCGGCGCAGGCCGGCCCGGATTCGACGTACTGGTTCGGTGTCACATCGAAGCTCGTCGGAGACATCGCACTCCAGCTCGCCGACCCCGAGACCGCGACCCGTCAGGGGCGTACCGCGCTCGCGGCGTTCGAAGCGCTGGCCGCGCAGTTCCCCGAAGAGTCGCGATACGCGCGCGAAGCGGCGCTGAGCGGGGCGCGGCTCGCCGAGGCCGCGGCGGGGGTGGGCGACTCGGACCTGTGGGTCGCCAACCTGGGGGACCTCGCGATGGCAGAGCGTCTGCTCGTGCGCGCCACCGAGCTCGCCGGCCGGCTCGCGGCGCGCGATTCGGTGGATCTGCGCGGCACGCTCGATCTTGCTTCGTACCGCGCGAACCTGGCGACCGCGATCGCTCAGCGCGACCCGGTCGCCTCGCTTCCGCTGTTCGCCGAGGTCAACGCGACGCTCGCCCGGGTCCCCGCCGCGGCCCGGGGCGAGTTCTATACCCGGCAGATCGAGTGGCTGCCCCACTGCGCGATGAGCGTGGCGCTCGCCCGCGCCGGCCGGCGCGAGGAGGCGCTCGAGCAGGCCACACGAGGTCTCGCGATCGTGCAATCCACCGGGCCCGATGCGGCCCGGCTCGACGACTTCAGGGTGGTCTGCGTTTACCAGGTCGCGCTCGCGCACCATACCTTGGGGGACGACGCGCTCGCCAGGACGCAGCTCGATCAGCTCGCGATCGATCTGGCTGCGCGCTCGCGGGTCCATCCGACGATCGCGAACCTGATCGGAGAGGTCGCGACGCTCTCGTTGCGCGCCGAGCTCGGCGGTGCGTCCGCTTGTGCCGATCGTCAGCGCGCCCTGGCGACCTGGCGGGCCTGGAAAGGGGCCTCCACGGAGTTCGTCCGCCGGCGCGAGGCGGAGCTGGTCTCGGCCGCCAGCTCATGCCGATGATCGCGAGATTCGTCGCGGTGATGGTGGGATCAGGCCGGGCGCTGCGCCTTTGCTCATGTGACCCCATCTCGTCGAACGATTTCACCATCCTCGCCCCCTTCGCCACGCCGCTACCTCCTCGCCGCGGTCGCCGCGGGCGCCCTGCTGGGGCTCGTCGGTTGCGCCACCGACCCCGCTGACGTCGACGATCCGGACCTCGCGAGTGCCCGATCGGAGGGGCCACTCTCGGCCACCCCCGGGATCGCGGCGCTCGGTCGCTTCCGCGTCGGCACCTCCGGCGAGCTCGCCGTGCAGCTCGTGAACAGCGGGCGCACCGACGTCATCATCCGTCAGGTCTCCCTGATCCCGCCGGACCCGTACGTCCCCGGCTACGTCCCGCCGGACCCGTGCCTCCCGCCGGATCCGTACCACAACCCGCCGGATGACGTTCCACCGGACCCGTACCACAACCCGCCGAGCAACTCCCCACCGGAGAGCTACCTCACCCCTCGGCTGATCGCACCGTGCGTGAAGCCCGGTGACTCCACGACCCTCAGCCTCGGCTTCGTGGCCAGGGACGCGGGCGGGTTCGCCGCGGGCGTGCAGATCACGTATGCGACCGCCGATGGCACGGCGTTCACGGTGACCGTCCCCGCGTCTGCTTGCGCCGTCGCGCGCTGAGACCTGGCGAGGGAGACGCTCGGAGCGCGTTCGGGCTACGCTCGGCAACATGCGCCTGGCGGTACTGTTCGGGGTCTGCGCCTGCAATCCCGTGTTCGGTCTGACCCCGACGACCGAGGTGCCACCGATCGACGCGCAGTTCTTTGACGCGCCCATCGATGCACCGTTCACGTGCTGGGCACCGACCAGCCCGCCGCCGACGTTCTCGCGCGCGCTGCATCAGCTGGTCCAGCCCGAGCGCTGCAGCCAGTACACGATCGCGGGCGATCGGGGCATCGCGAGCTGTCTGGATCCGAACAGCCACGAGTACAGGACTTATCAGGGTGCCCTGGACGGCCCGCTGACCCCGATCTCGACCTTCGATCAGACCGCGCAGGATCGGTTCGAGCAGCCGCGACAGGCTCCCGAAGGCGGGCTCGTGTTCGCCAGGAAGGTCCCGCGGCTCGGGACCAGCCCGCCGACGACGATCGTGGCCTACCGGAGCAACGCCAACCATGATTGGAGCCCCGCGTTCTCCGTGACCCCCAACCTCACCTACGGTGAGACGTTCGGGACGCCGAGCCTCGGACCGAAGCGCCGCATGATGATCGTCGGTGGCGCGAGCATCCTGCGCGAGGTCGAGATCGACGACACGGGCGCCATGACGACCATCCGGCTCTACGACAGCACGAACTTCCCGTTCAACGGTCTGCCGATCGCTCCGGGTCTGTCGCCCGATGGCCTGAGGATGATCGCCTACGCGGGGATCAACAACCTCTACGCGATGTACGTCGCGGATCGGTCGGACCTGGACCAGCCGTTCTCGGCCCAGAAGATCGACCTGCCGCCCATCTACGATGCGTTCTTGACCCGCGACTGCCACCGGATCTACTTCTCGGTGAACGACCTGGGGACCGTGTTCTTCGTGGAGCGCGAGTAGGTGGTAACGGGACCACGCGCTCGTGCGCGAGGGGTCAATTGACCTTCGCAACGCTTTCGCGTTGCTGCGTGCCCCACGTTCGTGGGGCTTTGCAATTCTTCGCGGACGGCTCGTCAGCCTTCAGGTTGCACCCGCGGTCGTACCCGAGCTTGCACGACCTCGCATACAGCTCGTTGGCCTTCTTCACGTCGCGCTTCACGAGCTCGCCCTTGGCGTAGACGTCGCCCAGCAGCTTGCACGCGACGTTGACGTCGCCGCTGCACGCCGTCTTCAGCAGGGCCGGGACCCGCTTGCGGTCGCTGTTCGGGAACTTGAACCCTTCGAGGATGAACGTCGCCAGGAACGCGCAGGGCGCGGGACGCTTGAGCGCACACGCACGCTCGTACCAGGGCACGGCGCGTTGGGTCGCCACCGGGATGTCGAGCTTCGTGGGCTCGTCCTCGCCCATCGCGTACCACCCGCCGAGGCTCTCGCACGACAGGCCGTCGTTTCCCTTGCAGCCGGTCTCGAGGAGCTTCAGCGCGCGCGGGATGTTGCGGAGCACGTGCTCGCCCTGCATCACCACCGAGCCCATCGCGCCGCATCCGAGCGCGGACTTGCCGTCGCACGCCTTCTCGAGCAGCGCGATCCCGCGCCCGACCTTGGTCCCGTCACCGGTGTTGACCCAGAACAGCCCGAGCTCGGCGCAGGCGCCATAGTTCTTGGCGTCGCACTTCGCGAGGCACCTCGCCTGGGCGTCGTCGGTGGTGTTGCCCTTGCAGACCTCCGCGGCCGCAGGCGCGGCGAGCACCAGCAGCGACCCGACAAGGAACAGGCGTGTGATCACGTGCCTCAGTAGCAGCCCAGGATTCGCGACGCAATCGTCGGCTCGTGCGCCGTGAGCTCCGGCTTCAGGGGAAGCGCAGCCCCACGTGCCGCACGTTGGTCGCGCAGCCTTGCGCATCGGTGCCGATGAACCAGTAGGCCAGGCCCGTCGCGGGAACACCGACCTCGATCGGCGGACATTGGTAGAATACTTCTGCCCAGTCGCCCTCCTGCCAGCGTCGGAACACGCCGAGCTGGTGGGTGCCGGGTTTGACGTCCGTGCGGCGAGGAGGTGCGACGGAATCGAACGCCGGGCCGCGGAGCCACATCGCGACACGCCCGCCGGTGCCACTGATCACCACGTTGCCGCGCTCGCGGGGCTTGGCCGCCTTGATCACGGCTTCGAGTGGCCGCAACGGATCGATCTGTAGCGTCGTCACCCCGGACGTCACATCGGTGACGACGTCGATCACGTGCGGTCCCG
>JAYVRN010000749.1:0-12315 GCA_043776275.1 Myxococcales bacterium
AACGGCCCGCACACCGGCGGCGGCGTCTCGCGGACGAAGCCAAACGCGAGGTCGCAGCCCCCGAGGGCGAGCAGCAGGACCAGGCGAAACATCACCCTAGGATTGCCCACCCCGCCCAGGAGCGCAATCAACCCCGAGGCCTCGCGACGCCCGCGATCGTCGCAAGCTGACGCCCAGCCCGCCGAGCGTGATCGCGGCGCCCACATACGCACGCGCAGTGAGCGTCTCCGCCTCGAACAGGGCATCGGTGACGATCGCGACCAGCGGATACACGAACACGAGGGTGCTGGTCACGAGCAGGCTCGTGCGCTGGAGCAGCCAGAAGTAGGTCAGGAACGCCACCACCGAGCCGATCAGTGACAGGTAGAGCAGCGCGATCGTCGGGACCAGCGGAGGTGGCCACGCCAGCACGCGATCGCCGCCCCCGCCGACCAGCGCCACCACCCCGAGGACCGCGGCGGTCACGACGAGGAACACCGTCGTGGTCACCGCGGCGTGCACGGTGGCCGTGTGGCGCTTCATGATCATCGAGTACGTCGTCGCGATCACCACCGAACCGAGCACCATGCCCACGCCCACCGCCTGGTGCGCGGAGACGTCGAGCCGATCGAGGAACAGCACCGCGACGCCCGCGAGCGACACCAGCGCCCCGATCACGTGGCGGCGCGTGATCGTCTCCATGCCCGTGATCGTCAGGAACACCGCGAGGATCAGAGGCTGCGTCCCGTACAGCACGGCGGCCACCGCGCCGGGCACATGCTCCTCGCCGAGATAGACCAGGACATAGCCGGCCGCATCGAGCACCCCAGCGAGGACCAGCCAGCCCCACTGCGCCCCACGCGGCCACGGACGCGACCGCAGGGCGATCGGGATCAGGACCACGATCGCGATCACGAACCGGAGCGCCAGCGCATCGAGCGTGCCGAACCCGCCGGGGCCGATGCACACGCGGATCGCGTACCAGGTGGTCCCCCAGATCAGCGCGCACGCGAGGTACGCCGCGACGACGGCCTGGGACACGGCCAAAGTGTCGCATTGCCCGCGCGCCATTGCGCGGGTACGGTCAGGCCCATGCGTACCCTCCTCGCCTCCGCACTCGCGCTCTCGCTCCTCGGCTCGTTCGCCGCCTGCTCGAAGTCCACCAAGGACGAGGGAGCGATGGTGGAAGCCAAGCTCCCCACCGTCACAGTCGATGAGCTCGATGCATCGCTGGCCAAGAGCGAGTGCCAGCCGGTCGACGCCAACGGCGATCGCACCCGCAAGAAGATGGGCGTGATCCCGGGCGCCGTCCTGCTCACCGATTCGGACACGTTCCAGGCCAGCGAGCTGCCGGCCGACAAGGCCAAGCCGCTGGTGTTCTACTGCGCGAACACCACGTGCGGTGCATCCCACGAGGCCGCCGCCAAGGCGATCACGGCCGGGTACACCAACGTGAAGGTCCTCCCCGAGGGCATCGCGGGCTGGGTCAAGGCCGGCAAGAAGATCCAGTCGATCTGACGATCAGGCGAGGGTCGCGCGGAGGCCATCGACCAGCTTGGTCTGCGCCACCACGCCGAGCCGATCGCGCAGCAGATCGACGCGCGCGCGTGACTTCAGGATCTCGCCACCGCGCGCGGGTGCGTGCTCGATCGTCGAGCCCTTCCCGCACAGCTCCACCACCGTCCGCGCCAGCTCGAGTACGGTGATCTCGCTGCCGGTGCCGACGTTCGCGATCAAGCGATCGTTGCCATCGCCCACCGCAGCGACGAGCGAGCGTACGACATCGCCGACGTAGACGAAGTCGCGGGTCTGCTGGCCATCGCCGAAGATCGTGAGCGTACGCCCGGCTCGCGCGCGATCCGCGAAGATCGAGATCACGCCGGAGTACGGACTCGACGGATCCTGACGCGGTCCGTAGACGTTGAAGAACCGCAGCGCCGTGGTGGACACACCGTGGACGCTCCCGTAGTAGTCGAGCGCGAGCTCGGACGCGAGCTTGTGGATCCCGTACGGCGAGACCGGCTGGGTCGGCAGATCCTCGCGGACGGGCATCTCGGTGACATCGCCGTAGACCGCGGCCGACGACGCGAACGCCACCTTCTTGACGGCGTGTGCGCGCGCATACTCGAGCACGTGGAGCGTGCCGCCATAGTTGACCTGCATGTCGACCAGCGGGTTCGCGACCGACGCGACCACCGAGACCTGCGCGGCGAGGTGGACGATGCGCTCCACCGGACCGTGCTTCGCGGTGATCGGTGCGAGCGCGGCGAAGATGCCGTGCGAGACGTCGCACATGACGATGTCGAGCCGATCGCTGCCCGCGTGCTGTGCGAGGTTCGCCCGCTTCCCGGTGCGGAAGTCATCGAGCACGCAGACGCGGTAGCCCGCGGCGAGCAGCGCATCAACGGTGTGCGAGCCAATGAAGCCGGCACCACCGGTGACGACCGCGAGCGACGAAGACGAACCAGCCATGTCGCCACTCTACACGCGCGCTGCTACCGTCCGCGTGAGATCACCATGACAGTCGCCACCATCGTCACCAGCGTCCGGGCCATCCAGATCGCGCGCACCGGCGGCCCCGAGGTGATGCAGCTCGTGGAGATCCCGATCGGCGAGCCCGGCATCGGTGAGGTCCGGATCCGGCACCACGCGATCGGCCTCAACTTCATCGACACCTATCACCGCTCGGGCCTCTATCCGGTGCCCCTCCCCGCGGTGCTCGGCACCGAGGCCGCCGGCGTGATCGAGGCGATCGGCCCCGGGGTCACGCACCTCGCCGTCGGCGATCGCGTCGCCTACACATCGAGGACCACCGGGAGCTATGCGGAGGCGCGCGTGGTTCCCGCGCTCCCCGTGGTCAAGCTGCCCGCCTCCGTCGAGTTCGCGACCGGCGCCGCGATGCTGCTCAAGGGGCTGACCGTGCAGTACCTGCTGCGGCGCACGCGCGCGGAGCTCGCACCCGGCGATGCGATCGTGTGGCACGCGGCGGCCGGTGGCGTCGGGCTGATCGCCTGCCAGTGGGCGCGCTCCCTCGGGCTGCGGCTGATCGCCACCGCGGGCACCGACGAGAAGTGCGCGCTCGCGCTCGCCCACGGCGCGGCACACGCGATCAACTATCGGACCGAGGACGTGGTGGCGCGGGTCCACGAGCTGACCTCGGGTGCGCGGGTGAAGGTCGTCTACGATTCGGTGGGCAAGGACACCTGGGACCGATCGCTCGATTGCCTCGCCCCGTTCGGGCTGATGGTCAGCTTCGGCAATGCCTCGGGTCCCGTGCCGCCGATCGCGCTCGGCCAGCTCGCCGCGAAGGGCTCGCTGTACGTCACGCGACCCACGCTCCACACGCACCTGACCTCGATCCCGGTCGTGCAGCAGATGGCGAGCGAGCTGTTCGCGCAGGTCGCCGCGGGCATGACGATCGCTGTGGAGCGCCGCTACCCGCTCGCGGAGGCGGCGCAGGCGCATCGCGATCTCGAGTCACGCACCACGACCGGTGCGGGCATCCTGGTGGTCTGATCGCGCGAACAGCCGCTCAGCCGATGCTCTCGCTGCACGCGGCCTGAACGAACACGCGGATCGCGAACGGCGGCACCACGATCTTCGTCGGCTCTTGCGCGAGCGGCGCGCCCTGGGTCGTGGCGTTCGCGGAGATCGGAGCCACCGGTGCGGTGGGATCGCGCCACCCAACCACGCACGGATCGAAGCGTGGGACGAGGTGCACGGGGATCCGCACGGGCGCCCCATCTCCGAGTACCGAGATCTCGAGGTCCGCGGTGAACGGCAGCTCGCCGGGCGCCTGGTCGTTCGGCGGTCGAGGAAACGGCGGCGCGAGCTGGATCGCGAGCGACCCGGGCCGCGGGCGTGCGGCCGTGGCGCCGTCGAACGGGTCGTAGCTGACAGAGAGCGCCACACCATCGAAGGCGCTGTCGAGCACCACCTGATCTCCGTCGATGCGGAGCGGGTACACCACATCCGCATCGAGCGTGCGGACCGAGAGCCAGCGAGGGGCCTGCGCGACGATCGCGCTCGCCGGCACGGCCTGCGGCTCGACAGCGATCACCGCCCGCGCCTCCCACGCGAACTCCTGGCCGCCATAGCATCCACTCGCGAGCCCGATCCCCAGCACGGTCGCCATCCACGTGCGCGTCATGCTGTCGAGGCTCGCGCGCCGGGCCGTGCGAGCACAGCACCCGCTGGTCACAGGCCGTGACAGCACGCGGACACCGCGTCTCAGGGTCCGATGCGCTCGCTGGTGTTCGCGCAGCGCGGGGACTGGCAGCGGCCGAGGTCGACGGAGTTCGTGCGGCGATGCCCTCGAGCATGTTCGAGCGCCACGGGGGCGGAGAAGCGAACGAGGCTGTCAGTGGTTGTAGAGACATAAACGACGAACGGTGCGTTCGCACATGATCGTGCTCAGCGTCCTATGCGCCGTCTGTGCAACACGCGGCACCTCCGGACCTGAGGCTGTCGCGCTCGCGGAAGGAGGGCAGGAAGTACTACGCTCGGGTGGGTGGTGTTCAAGCCCCGCGGGGCCTGAGTGGCGAGCAAGGTCGGGTGTGACCGGAGCTCAGTTCCTGCAGGGACTGGGTCGGGGGGGGGCTGGCCAACGAGACCCGCAAGGCACTCTGTCCGACAGCCGGACGAGCGATGCTTCGTCGAGAATTCCGTTCGTCGAAGGTGCAAGCCGAACTGCGCGTCGAAGACGCCCGTCGTTTCTTCGGTCGAGGGGGCACCTCGTTTCTGGTCGAGCTTTTAGTCGAATTCCCTTTAGTCGAATTCCCTTGACGTGTTCCGCAGGGGAACGCACGCCGTCCCGGCGAGAGTCGCGATCTTGTTGTCGAGAACGCGCTCTCGTGCGCACAGCGCGAGGAAGACGCAACTTTGTCGATCGTCCTCGGTACTCCGCCTCCGGCGCGCGCACGGCGCAGTACAGAGCCTCCGGAAACCCAGTGGTACAAGTGATCGTGCGCGTGACCACCACGCGCAGAGAAGAGGAGGTCGTCGTGTTCGACAGCGCAGCCACGGACGCGTTCCAGTCGCAGCTCGCAGATGCCTATGCGGTCACGTGCCGCGAGCGGGACTGGCTTGCGCTCCACGAGGAGATCCTCTCGGTCGGCAAGCAGATCGTGTGCCTCGAAGCGCGGGAGATCGACCTGCTGCTCGAAGCCGAGGAGACCAAGCTGTACCGGCGCATGGGGTTCCCGACGATTTATGCGTACAGCGAGAGCGTACTGCAGCACTCGCATCACGTGGCGACCGAGCGCATGCGCGTGGGGCACGAGCTGCTCGAGTTGCCGGGGATCGCGGCGCAGTTTCGCGCCGGTGAGCTGGCGTGGACGAGTGTCCGCGAGCTGACGCGTGTGGCGACGAGCAAGACCGAGGATGCGTGGCTCGACGCTGCAGAGAGCAGGATCTCGACGGAGATCCAGCAGCTGGTGCGTGGAAAGACGAAGGGCGACCTGCCCACGGATCCGGTGGATCCGAAGAAGATCCGACATCGCATCGTGCTGGAGAACCTCTCCGAGGAGGCGATGATGCTGTTCAAGCAGGCGAGGAACGCTGCCTCGGACGCGAACGGCGCCAGCTGCACCGACGACCAGCTGGTGCGTGCGCTGGCGGCCGCCATGCTCGAGCCGGCCGATGGCGCTCCCGGAAGGCCGCGGCATCAGGTCGCGACGACGACGTGCCGCTCGTGCAAGCAGTCGCATCGCGTGGGGGCGGGGATGGAGGTCTCTGTCTCCGCGGCAGAGCTCGAGCGCGTGCTGTGCGACTCCGAACACATCGGCGATCTGGAGACCGAGGAGCCCGGACGCAGACTTCAGAAGTCGATCCCAGCAGCCACGCGCAGGAAGGTCTTCGTGCGCGACAAGCATCGATGCACGGTGCCCAGTTGTCGCTCGACCCGGTTTCTCGAAGCGCACCACATCAAGCCGCGCTCCGAGGGTGGAGGTCACGAGCTGTTCCAGATCACCGTGCTCTGTGATGCTCACCACCTCCAGCTCCACGAGGGCGTGATCGCGATCCACGGAACCGCGCCGGACAATCTCGTGTTCGAACTCCCGCTCGCGCACCGCCGGGATTGAAGCCGGATCAGTCCCTGCCGGGCTCAGTGGAGCTCTCTGACAGTTGAAGAGTTGAACGAAGTAGGCCAAGGGATCTCCATCCCGTCGGGAGCTTCTTCGAGCGCGACTGGCTCGGGTCCGGAGGCGACGCGTGGGCACCGAAGGCGCCGTGTGGTGCTCTTGGCGGACTCGACCCCATCGAGTTGTCGGACTGTTCGCAGCGCGCGGACACTGCGTCTCAGTCCCGGCCGAACGCGACCCGGCCGAGCTGCCCGAGGAGCACGTCGAGCGCGACCTTGTTGTCGCCGCCCTCGGGGACGATCAGGTCGGCCCATCGCTTCGAGGGCTCGACGTGCTCGATGTGCATCGGGCGCACCGTCTGGTAGTACTGATCGCGCACGGACTGGAACGTGCGGCCGCGCTGCTCGAGATCGCGCCGGATCCGGCGGATCAGCCGGATGTCCGAATCGGTGTCGACGAAGATCTTGATGTCCATCTGCTCGCGTAGCGCGGGCTCGGTGAACACCAGGATGCCCTCGACGATCACCACGCGCGCCGCCGCGATGTGGCGGGTCTCGGTCCGGCGGGTGTGCGTGGCGAAATCGTAGATCGGGATGTCCACCGCCTGCCCCTCGCGCAGGGTGCGCAGGTGGCTCGCGAGCAGATCGCTCTCGAGCGACGAGGGGTGATCGTAGTTGATCTTCACGCGCTCCTCGAACGAGAGGTGCGCTTGATCGCGGTAGTAGGCGTCGTGCTCGATCGTGACGGCACGGCCCGGCATCGAGGCAGCGAGCTTGTGGGCGACGGTGGTCTTGCCGGAGCCCGTGCCCCCAGCGATCCCGACGACGAGTGGACGCGTGGGGGAGGACATCGAGCGCGTTGTACTACGGGAGCGAGGCGATCGACGACGAGACGATCCCCAACATCAACGTCGACAGCTTCCCGCCGATCTTCACGGTGGTCTGCTTGCGCGCGACCGTCAGCTTACCCACGGAATCGGAGGTCGACGGAATCAGGGGCTCGAGCTGTGGCTTGGCCTTCGCCTCGAGCGCTTTGGCCGCGGCCTCGCTCTTGACGTCCAGCGCGACGTCGAACTCCACACCCCAGTCCGAGACCTGCACGAACGCCGCGGCGTCGCTGCCCTTGGGCAGCAGGTCGCTGGGCCACGCCACGCTACCCGTGCCGTCGACGACGAACGTCAGCGCCCGCTGGGCGGGCAACGTCGCCAGCAACGCGCGCGCCCGCGGGGTCAGCCCCTGCCCCTTCTTCACGTTGTCGTGGACCTGCGCCGCCGCGAGATCCTGACGCACGCTGATGTAGACGGTGTTGGCATCGAGGAAGTCGAGCCAGCCGATCTCGGGGAGCTGCAACAGCTTCACGCCGTCGGTCATCGCCAGCTCGTGGCTCTGGCCCGCGAAGCACGCCTCGACATCCTTGCGCTGCCAGCGGCCGCGGACGATCAGCGTGCCCTGCTTGTCGGCCATGAAGCCCGTCGAGCCGAACACGAACCACTCCGAGCCCGCGATCAAGGTCTTCACGCACGGCGGCAGGAGCCCCATCATCATCTGTGCCTGCGGGTGCTTGCCGAGCTTGTCGAACATCGGCGCGAATCGCTCGTCGCGCTGCAGGTGTCCGACGAGCCCCGCGGCCAGAAACGACGTATCCGACGGCAGGTGTGGGATCGCCTTCGCGAGCTCGGCCTGGGCGATCGCGACGGAGACCGCCGGCCCGGAGGTCGGCAACGCAGACGGTGGCGGCGCCGGTGGCCTGGCGCCCCACGGATCCTCGGCGGGAGGCAAGGAGTGCGTGGCGGCCGCGGCGGTGGAGTGCGGCGTGGAGGTGCTGGTCACCGGCGCGGCGATCGACGCGCCGACCGCCGCGTCATCGCCGCGGAACCGCCACAGGACGGCGCCACCCGCGAGCATCGCGACCGCGACCGCGCCCGCGATCCACGGCCAGCGCTTCGCCGGGGGAGGAGGTGTCGGTTGCTGCTGCGCCGTGGGCGCCCACGCGAGCGGGGTCTTGCCGCGGTCCGTGGTGTTCTGGCGCTCGGCGAACCACGGCTTCTTCTCGGCGGTGACCGTCGCCTTGGACGCAGGCTCGTTGGTGGCCGGGCGCATCCGCGCGGTCTCGGAGGGCTGGGTCGGGGCAGCGCTGCCGGCGGCGGCACGCACCGCGGCCTCGAGCGCGCCGGCGGTGACCGGCCGGTTCTGTGCACGCGTGGAGAGCGCACGCCGGATCTCCACGTCGAGCTCCTCGGGGACCGGTGCGAGATCGACGAGCGGACGGGGAGACAGGCGCGCCTCGGGATCCCCGAGGTCGTCCCACGGCAGCCGTCCCGCGAGCATCGCGTAGAGCGTGACGGCGAGCTCGTAGAGATCGGTGGCGATCGAGGCTGGCTGGCCGAAGAACCGCTCGGGCGCCATGTACGCCGGCGTGCCGCGGACCCCGCCGTCCATCGTCGTCGTCGACGCCGGCGCCGCGAGCTCCTTGGCGATCCCGAAATCGAGCAGCACCGCGTGCTTGCTCGCGACGATGAACACGTTCTCGGGCTTGAGGTCGCGGTGGATCATGCCCTGCTCGTGCAGGGTGCCGACCGCGGCGCACAGCTCGCCGAACAGCTCGAGGGCGTGGGGGAGCGTCAGGGGACCGCGCGCGAGGACCTGAGCGAGCGTCTCCCCATCGAGCCGCTCCATCGCCAGATAGGGGCGGCCATCGGGGAGCTCTCCGACGGCGAGGACCTTGACGACAGCGGGATGCGTGATCGCCTGCAGCCGCTGCGCCTCGACGAGGAACTGTGCGCGCACGCGCTCCGTGTGCGCGAGGTTCGGGTGGAGGACCTTCAGCGCGACCCGGCGCGGTCCCCACGTGGCGTCATAGACGATGCCGCTACCGCCTTCGCCGAGGATCGCCTCGATGCGAAACTCGCCCAGGGCGCGGGGGACGGCGTCGGGCTCCATCGCTGCCGCATCCTAGACGGCCGAGCTTCCGTACGAAAGCACCCTGTGTAACGGCCCAGGCATTGCTAGATTCCTGGACAGAGCCCCGCAGGAGGCACCGATGATTAGACTAGGAATCGCAGAGGACCACACGATCGTGCGCTGGGCGCTACGCGAAGCGCTCTCCAAGGCCGAGGACATTGAGGTCGTGGGGGAAGCCGGTAGTGCCGCGGAAACATTGGACATGATCAAGCGCGAGCGGCCCGACGTGCTGCTCCTCGACATCAGCCTCCCCGATCGGTCCGGGTTCGATGTGCTCGCCGAGATGCGTCCGATGGACACGGCGCCCCTGGTCGTCGTGCTCACCTGGCACACCGAGCCGAGCTATGCCGCTCGGGCGATCGCGGCGGGAGCGCACGGTTACGTCAGCAAGGCCGTCGAGGCCGAGGAGCTGCTCGCGGCGATCCGCGCCGTCAGCCGGGGCGAGCAGGTGATCCCCGCGGGTGTCGAGGAGCTCCTGAAGAGCGGCGACGGTCATCCCTCGAGTGCGCTCACCGCCCGCGAGCAGCAGGTGATGGAGATGCTGGCGCGCGGCCTCACCAACCGCGAGATCGCGGAGCACCTCGAGATCAGCATCAAGACCGTCGACACGCATCGCGGGCACGTGCTGAAGAAGCTGAACCTGCGCAACAACTCCGAGCTGACGCGGTTCGCGGTCAAGCACGGCTACGTCGCTCTCTGATCGGCGCTACCGGCGCGCCGGCTGGACCCACGCCTGGGTCCCATCGCTCCGCGTCACCCGCGCGCGGACATAGCCCGAGGCGGGCACGGTGCGACGCGCCGAGCGGCCCTTCACGCGCTTCACGCGCTTGCCGTTCTCGATGAAGTCGATCATGTAGCTACCGGTCTCGCCCGGTGCGATCTCGACCACCAGCTCTCCGCCATCGACCTCGGCGTGCGCGAGGACCACACCGTTCGACGAATAGAAGTGGCCGGCCTCGAGCGCGGCGAGGATCGCCGCCGGATCACGCGCCGCCTTGACCACCACCCAGCCACCTCCCGCTGGGTACTTGCCCCGCTTCTTGTCGCCGTAGTCGTGCGCGTCATCGGAGGCGATGCCCCACAGGGTCACGCCGTGCGCGAGCGCCGCGTCCCACACGGTCTCGAGATCCGGGTGGTCCTTGTCACCGTCGTTCCACTTCTTGAACGCCGAGTTCGCGATCTCCACCAGGTGGAACCCGCGACGCGCGAGCTCGGCGAGCAGCTCGCCGTTGATCCCCCAGAACCAGTTCGGATGGTTGAGCTGCGCGACGCCGCCGAGCACCTTCTGCTGCGCGAGCGCGGCGTCATACTTGAGCAGCCGATCGCTGGTCTTGCGATTCGCCCAGGTCAGCTTGCCCGCGATCCGCCCCGTGACGCCGAGGAGGTTGACGTGGATCCGGCACTTGCCGCTCTTGTCGCCGGCGGGGATGCAGTTCGAGGGATTGTGCGTGAGCTCGATCCCGGCGAGGACGAGCAGCCCCTGCCCGGGCGGCGTGATCGTGAGCTGGCCGGCCGTGCTCGGTGCGTCCTTGGCGAGCTCGCTGGTCTGGTTGTGATCCGTCAGCACGATGAAGTCGTAGTGGCGATCCTGGTACCAGCGGAGCACCTCGCTGATCGGCGTGGAGCTATCGCCCGAGGGCCGCGCGTGGACGTGTGTCGAGCCCTTGAGCCAGACCTCGAGGGTTGGCGTCGCCGCTGCGGCGGCATCGGTCATCGGCGCCGCGGCATCGAGCACGGGCCGCGCGGCGGCGGAGACGGCATCGGAGACGTCAGGCGCGGCATCGGAGACGTCAGGCCCCGCGGCATCGGCAGGTGGGCTCGCCGCATCGAGCGCGGTCCGGGGTGCGGTGCGTGGCGACACATCGGGCGCGCCACACGCGACCACGGCGCTCGCGACGACCAGCGCCAGCCGGTAGCGGATCACGGCGTCGTCACCTCGTCGAGCGCCGCGGCACCCGCGGGCGTGACGTTGGTCACCGGGCCCCACGCACGCTTGTTCCACTGGGTGCGCAGCGCGAGGAACAGCCCGAGCGCATCGGTGAGCATCCGGCGCTCCACGGGCTTGGCCGCCGAGAGATCCTTGGTCTCGCCGGGATCCTCGACCATGTCGCCGATGATCGGATTGCCGCCCTTGCCGACGCGCGCCTTCCAGCGGCCGATCCGCATCGCGTGCGCGTACTCGTACATCGACGCGTACGACGGCGTGGGCCAGCCCTTGCCAAGCCCTTGCGCCAGCGGCTCGAGCGGCTGGCCCTGCACGCTCGGCACCACGGGCGCATCGAGCGCGGCGAGCATCGTGGGCAGCAGATCCACGCCCTCGGCGCCCTCGTCGACGATCGTCCCGCCCGGGAACCGCGAAGGATCGTGGATCAGGAGCGGCACGCGGGTGAGCGAGTCCCGCAGCGAGCCGCCGTGGCCGCACCGTCGATCCTCGAACAGCTCCTCACCGTGATCGGCGGTGATCACCAGCATCGTCTGATCCCAGATGCCCCACGACTTCAGCTGATCGACCAGCCGCCCGACCTGCTTGTCGTGATAGCTGACCGCGGAGTCATAGATCGCGCGCAGCCGTTCGACGTCTTCTTTGGGCGGGATGATCGAGCAGCCCATCGAGCCCGGCTTGAACCCGAGATCCTTGGCGGTGCCGAACTCCTGAAACGGGCCGGAGTACGGGCCCGGTGAGTAGATGTCGATCCACGGCTTGCGCGCGATCCAAGGGCCGTGGGTGTCGATCGTGCCGAGGAACAGGTACGTCGGATCGGAGCGTCGCTTGTCGAGCTGGCCGAGCGCCGCGTCGACGATCTTCTGCCCATAGATGATGCCGTTCTCGACGCCGGTCTCCCGCATCATGTTGCGGTACTCCTTGAACCCGCGCGCGTAGCCGCCGTCGGCGTTGACGAAGCCGTTCCCGGTCACCGCGGTGGTGTAGAGCCCCGCGAGATCGAGCTGCGTGGCGATCAGCGGCAGCTCGGACGACAGCTTCCAGGTCCCGCCGACGCCCGCGAGGCGGACGTTGTGCACCGCCGGGTACACGCCGCTCCACATGCTGGAGTGGCTGGTCTGCGACTCGTTGCCCTGCACGTAGTACTGGCGGAACACCGTGCTCGACTTCGCGAGCTCGTCGAAGTTCGGGGTCTGCGCGCGCGCCCCCGGCGTGAAGATCGGGATCTTGTCGGCGCGGAGCGCATCCATGATCCACAGGATGATGTAGCGAGGCGGCGCGGCCTTCGCGAGCGGCTCCGGTGCGGGGCCGTGCAGCGTGATCCGCGGCGCGGTGAGCTTCGCCCGCGGGC
>JAYVRN010000750.1:0-3528 GCA_043776275.1 Myxococcales bacterium
GGCGCGACGACGCTTGACGTCATCGGGCACCGGCGACTTCGCCTTGGCCTTCTCGGCCTCCGCGATCTCGCCGACGATCTTGCGCGCCTTCTGGCGCACCGCCTTGTTCTTCGCCTTCGACGCGACGTTCTCGAGCCGATCGACGTCGTCGAGCTTCTCGACCGCGGCGAGGCCGACCTCTTTCTGCGTGGTGTCGATCGCGAGGGCGCGCAGTACGTCGCCGTCGTCGATCCGAGCCACCGCAGCCGTGCGCAGGTCCTGCGCGGCATCACTCTTCGCGAGCTCCGCCAGCGCGCGCGGATCCCGGAGCTCGCCGAACGCCCGCTTGCGGATCGCCGGGCTCGCGGCCTTCACCACGACGTCGACCAGCGCGTGCTGATCGCCGAGCTTGATGATCCCTGCGAGCGCGTTGTTCGCCTCGTCGGCGTCCTTGCTGCATGCGTGGGACACCCACAGCTCCGCGGCGCGCGAGGTGATGAGCTCTCGCAGGCTGCGCTCGGTCTCGGCAGAGCCGAGCTCGGCGAGCAGGTCGGGGGTCTTGATCTTCTCGATCGCGATGCGGCGTACACCGATATCGCGGTCCGTTCGAGCGACCTGTTCCAGGATGGCAGCATCGTCCGCGGTGAGCGCCCGAACGGCTTCGGAGCGCACGCGAACATCGCTGTGGCGGTACTTGGGGCGAAAGAAGTCGGCTATCCCCATGGGAGGGCGCCGAATCTATGCGGTTGGGTCCCCATCGACAAGGAGCACGTTCACCTCGATTTCAGAGGACTTGCGCTCCGGGACCTGGGTCCTTCCGCCCCCTGCCCTCGTGAGGCGCGTTCCTGGCCCCAGGGCTACCCGCAGAGGTCGACCAGCGCACCGACGATCTCGACCAGCTTGTAGTCCGCGGGCGTGAACACCCTGCGGACGCCGAGGCGCTCGAGCTCGGCGTGATCGGCCTTCGGTACGGTGCCGCCGACCACCACGGGGAGGTCCGGCGCCCCTCGCTGCGCGAGCTCCGCGAGGACGATCCGGGTCAATTCAAGGTGCGATCCGGACAGCACCGACAGGCCGATCACGTCGACATCCTCCTGGACCGCCATCGCCGCGATCGCCGCCGGCTCGAGCCGGATCCCCGCGTAGATCACCTCGAAGCCCGCGTCGCGCGCGGCCACGGCGATCACCTCGGCGCCGTTGGAGTGGCCGTCGAGGCCGGGCTTGCCGACGAGCAGCTTGGGGCGCCGGGGCAGCGCCGCGACCCGCGCCCGCAGCGCGTCCCAGCCCTCGGCCGTAGCGCCGATCGTGGCGCCGGTGATCCCGGTCGCCGCGCGGTACTCGCCCCACACGCCGCGCAGGGTGCCCGCCCACTCTCCGGTGGTCACCCGCGCGAGTGCGCACGCGATCGAGGCCTCCATGATCGGCCGGCCCGCACGCGCCTCGGCCTCGAGGGTCGCGAGGGTGGCCTTGACCCGGAGGGCATCACGCGCCGCGCGCGTTCGCTCGAGCGAGGTCCGGGCGAGCTCGCCGGCGCCTGGATCCCCGCGGAACACGCCGCCGTCCTTGCCGCCCACCAGCGGAGAGGGCAACGCCTCGGTCCACTGGTTGACGCCGACCACCACCTGCTCGCCGCGCTCGATCCGGCCCATCCGCGCCGCCATCGAGCGCACGAGCTCCTGCTTGCAGTAGCCATTCTCGATCGCACCCTGGATGCCGCCGGCGAGGGCGATCTGCGCGAGCTCGGTCTTCGCCGCCGCGGACAGCGCCGCCACCTTGGCCGCGATCACCGGGCTCCCCGCGAACAGATCGCCGTACTCGAGTAGATCGGTCTCGTAGGCGAGGATCTGCTGGAGACGCAGCGACCACTGCTGATCCCACGGCCGCGGCAGCGAGAGCGCCTCGTTCCACGTGGGCAGCTGGAGCGCGCGGCACCGCGCATCCTTGGACAGCGTCACGCCGAGCGCCTCGATCAGGATCCTCCACGCGTTGTTCTCGGGCTGCTGCTCGGTGAGGCCGAGCGAGTTGACCTGCACGCCGTAGCGGAACTGGCGGAGCTTCGGATCCGTGACGCCATAGCGCTCGCGACACAGCTCGTCCCACAGCTCGCCGAACGCGCGCATCTTGCACAGCTCCTCGACGAACCGCATGCCGGCGTTGACGAAGAACGAGACCCGGCCCACGCACTGCGCGAACGCCGCGGCATCGACCAGGCCGCGCGCACGCACCCGATCGAGGATGCCGATCGCGTCGGCGAGGGCGAACGCGAGCTCCTGCACCGGCGTGGCGCCCGCCTCCTGCAGGTGATAGCTGCAGATGTTCGACGGGTTCCACTGCGGCATGTGCGCAACGCAGTACTCGTAGGTCTCGGCGATCAGATCGAGCGACGGATCGGGCGGGAAGATGTACGTCCCGCGCGCCAGGTACTCCTTGATGATGTCGTTCTGCACGGTGCCGCGGAGGCCGGCCTCGGGCACGCCGCGCTCACGCGCCAGCGCCACGTACAGCGCGAGCAGCCAGATCGCGGTGCCGTTGATCGTCATCGAGGTGTTCATCTGCTCGAGCGGGATGTCCGCGAACAGCACGTGCATGTCGTCGAGCGACGCGATCGGCACGCCGACCTTGCCGACCTCGGGCCTCGCCAGCGGATGGTCCGGATCGTAGCCACACTGGGTCGGCAGATCGAAGGCGATCGAGAGTCCGGTCTGCCCCGCCGCGAGGTTCGCGCGGAACAGCTCGTTGGAGGCCTGCGCGCTCGAATGCCCCGCATAGGTGCGGAAGATCCAGGGTGCGTCGCGACGTTCGGCCATCGCCGGGAACGCTACCTACGTGAAGCTGCGTCGTCTACCGCCGTCGTCATCCACGTCGTCTCGCCCTGCCGGAAGTACAGCGTGGTGCAATCGGCGTTGATCCACGGCTCGGTGAGGTCACTGTCGGCAGCGAACCCGTCGATGATCAGCTCGACCCCGGGCTGGAACAGGTTGCGCGCCCGCCGCGTGGCGAACAGCCGCGTCGCGGTCTCGCTGCCGAGCTTCGCCGCGTAGACCAGGATCTCGTGATCGGAGGTCAGGAGCCCGGTCTGCGGATCGATCACCGGCGAGGTCGCTTGCAGCAGCGGATCTGCCTGGCCCGTGCGCTGCCAGTCCGTGCCCACGCCGGGCGGCAGCTCGAAGATCGCGAGGTTGTTTGGCGGTTGCTCCTCGATCGAGATCTCGACGAGGAACTTCTGCACAGCGCTGGAGGACACGGGCAACTCGATCGCATTCCCCACGTGGGTGGAGACCGAGAGATCCGTGGTCACCGAACCGGGGACCGGCGACCACGCGGTGGTGAACGTGTACTGATGCAGCTCGGGGGTGCGGGCCGTGCCGATCCGGTCGACCCAGCCGAACACCGTACCGTCATAGACCATGTGGCCCCCGACGAGCCCGTTGAGGACGGGCTTGTCTCTCGCCGGGTCCGACACCCAGATGCCCGGGGAGCTCTGGACCACCGCGTGCGGCCCGGTCCAGGTCAGCGTCCCGCTCTTGAGCGTGGCCTGCACCATGCCGC
>JAYVRN010000751.1:0-3524 GCA_043776275.1 Myxococcales bacterium
CCAGCCAGGACCTTGCGCATCATGCGCCGCGGTGCAGCAAACCCCGCGCCACGCTGGGGCCTCGGATCGTCGGGTACTTGGCCGGGATCGCGCTGGCAACCCCACTGGCCAGGCTAGGTCAGCTCACCTCACATGATCGGGGGCGGCAGCGCCCAGAACGCGCTCATGTTGTTGGTCGAGACGTCCTGGTCACCGACCCAGTACGCGACCGAGCTGGCGTCGACGCCGCCCTGGGCGAGCTTGGCCTTGTCGATCGCCGTGATCCACATCTGCCGCCGGACCACGCCCTTGGTCCCGGCGAGCGCGTTGCCGTACTCGCGGAAGCTGTAGAACACGAGCCAGTAGTAGCCGCCCACGTCGTACGGGCTGAAGTTCGGCAGGTAGCACAGGCGCAGGTTGCCGCAGGCCACATCGAGGCGCTGCGTGGTGCCGCCGGCCTTGTTGATCAGGAACAGCGAGCCCGGGTAGGGCGTGACGCCGGAGGCGCCGCGCGAGTTGGTGCCCGCGCCGTACGCGATCCACTGCGAGTCAGGCGAGAACGTGGGCCACGAGGGCGCGGCGAACGCGGGATCGACCTGCGCGGCGGCGACCAGGTTCGTCGGAGCTCCGAATGTGTCGCCCGCGCTCGAGGACAACACCTGCAGATCGCCGCGGTCGTAGTCCACGGCCCAGCCCGCCGCTGCGCCACCCGCGGTGATGTGGTTGATGAACGCGACGGTGCTGCCATCCGGCGACCATGCCGGGTGCGCGGCGTTGGCCGAGGGCAGGGGCGTGCCCTGCGTGGGGACCGCCGCGCCCGTGCGCGGATCCACCACCGAGAGGCCGGTGCCGACGTTGATCATCAGGCGCGTGGCGTCCTGGTTGAACGTGGAGAACAGCTGCGTGTACGTGCTGCTCTCGACGACGGGCGACAGCGTGGGCGCGGGATCCGCGGTCTGGATCGCGGGATCGCTCATGTCGAACACGCCACCCTGCAGGCCACCGCCCCACAGC
This sequence comes from Myxococcales bacterium, assembly GCA_043776275.1. Classification (GTDB taxonomy): domain Bacteria; phylum Myxococcota_A; class Polyangia; order Haliangiales; family Haliangiaceae; genus JABFXX01. The sequence continues at coordinate 994 of JAYVRN010000751.1, forward strand.
GATCCGGACAGGTAGCGACCGTCGTGGCTGACGGTGTGGCAGGCGACGCAGCGGCTGCCCGTCGAGGGCTGGCTCGGGGGCTTCGGGATCGCAGGTGCGCGACCGGCGCTGTCGATCCGCTCCATCTGGCCCTGCCCGAGGTTCCAGTAGTAGATCGCGCCGGTGACGTCGGCCTGCACCATGCGCACGGTGCGCGGCGCTGCGGCTGCGGCGCTGCTCGCCTGATTCCAGTGCGCGATCTCGAACGTGATCGGGCCGCTCCCTGCGCTCTTCACGAGCATGCGCCAGTCCGCATCGGAGACCTGGTTGTCGAGGTTGAAGCCGGTGCCGGCCGCGAGGATCGTGTCGACCGTCGCGAACGGACCGGCGGTGATCCGCACGCGGTACAGATCGCCGTTCGCGTTCGGCCCCTCCCACTGGGCATCCGGAGACTTCACGCTCGCCGGCATCACAGCGCCCTCGAGCGGATACAGGACCGTGGGCGAACTGGGACCGGTCGGCGGGTTGTCGGGGAAGTTGTCCGCGCCGTTGGCCGGGACGCCCGGACCGGTGCGCACCGGGTGGATCACCACGGCGACCGAGGTCCCGCCGACGATCGAGCCGGACTGCGCGAGCACGCCACCCTTGCCGGCGGCGGCTCCGGTCGCTTCGAACTGCGACGCGTTGATGTTGCCGAGCAGTGCGCCTTCGGCATCGAGTGCGAACACCGCATCCGGGATCGGCGCGGTGTGGCCATCGGCGTAGTGGCCGATCGCGGTGTACTCGAGCTGGAGCGGCGCTCCGGCATAGGTCAGCGTCGCGTTTGCGGGCGCGACCTCGATCGTCATCAGATCTCCGGCTGGATCCTTGGTGCTCGGTCCGCACGCAGAGATCACGACCAACGCCGCGACGTAGTGGTTCGCCCTCATCGGGGGCAACATAGCAGGCGGGGCGCGGCAGCGTGGGGCGGAATCGCTGACGTGGATGTCGCGGTCCTCGGAAGGGCCGCGGCTCTGGTGGAGGTCCAAACCGACTGTGAACACCGGCACACACCGCCCTGCCAACCGCAGCCAGGTGACGAGAACCACACGCGCGCGACGACGAGAATCACGACATTCGCGCCGGTCCGACCGGGGTCTGGAGCGGTGGTCTCGACCCTGCACCACGCCGCCGCCATGAACCTCTCTTCGCTTACCTCCAAGCTTGTCCCCGTCCTGGTCCCCGTCGTTCTGGCCGCCGCGGCCTCGGTCGCTCACGCCCAGCCGAGCGCCGCCCAGCCGAGCGACGCCCCACCGCCGTCGCCCGCATCTCGCCCCGATCCGAGCGTGGCGATCACGATCTCTCCGCTCCATCTGATCATCCCGATGGCCGAGGTGACAGCCGAGGTGCGGCTGGCGCCGAAGTTCGGGCTCGCGCTGATCGGGGGCGTGGGGATGATCCGCGACGAGCTGACCAATGATCGGATCCAGCTGTTCGAGGGCGGCGCGAGCGCGCGGTACTACGTCACCGGCTCGTTCCGCAGCGGTCTCCAGGTCGGCGCCGAGGCGCTCTACGTGTACGCCAGCACCACGGACATGTCCGTCGACGTCAAGGCGCGCGGCCTCGGGCTGTCGCCGTTCGTCGGCTACAAGTGGACGCACCACTCGGGCTTCACGCTCGAAGGGCAGATCGGTGCCTCGGCGATGTTCCTGCGCGCGAAGTCGCCGACGGCGACGGCGGAGGACAAGCGCGTCGCGCCGATGTTGAACCTCAACGCGGGGTGGAGCCTGTAGCCAGCGGATCTCCTGCATGGCAGGGTGCGGCGTGCTGTTCGAACCGCTGACCCTCCGCTGTGGTCTCGTGATCCCGAACCGGATCGCGCTGGCCCCGATGACGAACCTCCAGTCGCAGGCGGATGGCCTGCTCGGCGAGGACGAGCTGGTATGGCTCGCCGCGCGCGCCGATGGCGGGTTCGGCCTCGTGGCGACCTGCGCCGCGTACGTCGCGCTCGACGGCAAGGCGTGGCCGGGCGAGCTCGGGATCGATCGCGATGCGTGTCTACCGGGGCTGACGCGGCTCGCGGCGCGCTGCAAGGCGAGCGGGATGACGGCGATGGTGCAGCTGTTCCACGGTGGTGTCCGCGCGGACTCCGCGCTGACCGGCGAGCCCACGTGGAGCGCCAGCACGTGGACCGAGGAGACGCCCGGCTTCGTGTCGCCGCGGGCCGGCACCACGGAGGACATCACGCGGGTGATCGAGCAATTCGCCGCCGCTGCGGTCCGGGCCGAGCAGGCCGGGTTCGATGGGATCGAGCTGCACGGCGCACACGGCTATCTGCTGTCGCAGTTCCTGTCGCGCACGATGAACCTCCGCACCGACGGTTGGGGCGGCGATCTCGTGGGGCGTGCCCGGCTGATCCGCGAGGTCACGCGGGCGGTGCGCGCGCGGGTCTCGGCACGGTTCGCGGTGGGCGTACGGCTCTCGCTCGAGGACTTCGGGCAGGCGCGCGGGATGGATCTCGATGACAACCTCACCGTCGCCGGCTGGCTCGCCGAGGACGGCGCAGACTTTAT
>JAYVRN010000752.1:0-3516 GCA_043776275.1 Myxococcales bacterium
CTGCCGGGTGCGCTCGCCGAGTTTCGGGCGGCGCTGATGATCGCCGAGAAGCTCGCCGCCACCGACCCGACGAACACCACGTGGCTGCGCGACCTCTCCGTCGGCTACGAGAAGGTCGCCGGGGTCCTGGTCGCGCAGCGCAAGCCGGCGGAAGCTCGTGCAGGCTACGAGGCCAGCCTCGCGATCGCCGAGAAGCTCGCCGCGGCGGAGCCGGCGGATCTGGATCTGCAGCGGGACCTCATGGTGACCCACGTCTCGCTCGCCGAGACTCAGGCGGCCGCGAACGACCGCGCGAGTGCCATCACGCACTATCGCGCCGCTGTCGCGATCGGAACGAAGCTCTCGCAGGTGACGCCGCCCCCTCCGACGGCGCAGGCCGATCTGGCCGAGGTCCGGCGAGGTCTCGCAGCCTTGCTCGGGAGCTGACCGGCGACGCAGACGAGCGCTCCGTTGGCGCCACTGGGTTAACCTCGGTCCATGTCGACGGTTCGCTCCGACGGTATGGGATACGCCCTCCATGCCGAACGGATCGTCGGATGGACCTGCATCGACAACGAGCCGAGCGCGCACCAGCGGCGTCACCCCGGACGGCCACAGCACGACGGTCAGTCCATTCGCTTGCGTATAGTGCTCGGTATGTAGACGCAGTGAAGCCACCGGGCGCGTCATCGGTTGGTCCGCAGGCGTGGCAGCGATCCGGGCGCCATGCTGCTCGACCGCCGTGCCGAACGTCCCGCCGCCGCCGACTTCGCTCGCGCCCCCGATGCGAGCGCTCAAGCGCCTCGCGCGACTTGAGGATGGGTGCAGCATTTTGCTGCACCCTCCGCGCGAGTCGAGGATGGAACGCGGCCAGGGACACGTTCGCCTGGTAGCGATACAGTCCTCGCATGAAGTGCAGCGTGGCGGCGGGGCTCGGAGTGATCTGGATGACCGTGGCATGCGGAAAGCCATCACCGATGGTGGCCAGTGATGGACCCACCGTCGCTGACAGCTCTGGAAGCGATACGTTCGGAGCGGATGGACCGCTCGTGGATGCGGGCATCGACGCCTACAACGTGCTGACACCCGATCCGGCGGATCCGAAGAGTCTTCCATGCGCCGGGCGCCTGGGGTTCCCGGGAATACCGACGACGGTCCGGGGATCGGACGACTTCGTCGTCGTCGATGTCAATGGAGACGGGTTCCTGGACCTCGTGGGGATGGGTTCCACAACCCAGGCGATCTTCACTTGGCTTGGAGTAGGGGACGGAACGTTCGGCGCGCCGAGCGTGACGAGTGTTCCGCTCAACGCGACCGTGTTCGCAGTCGCCGATACGAGCGGTGATGGGCGACCCGATCTGGTGTATGCGATCTACACGGGCGCCGAATCGGATATCCGGGTCGCCACCAATGACGGGACCGGCGCATTCGGAGCTCCGCAGCTCTACAGCGCTGGGGTGTACATCACTGAGCTTCACGTCGAGGATGTCAACGGAGACGGCAAGCGAGATCTGATCGCGCTGAACCAGAACAGCGGCGATCTCGCGATTCAGTTGAACACGGGGACCTCCTTCGGCACGCCGCAGGTCTACAACGCGGGCACTCAATACACTCAGCACATCGCCGTCGGCGACCTAACCGGCGACAACCGGCCAGAGATCATCGCGGCGAACTCGAACGGCTCCACGGTCAGCGTCCTCGTGAACGATGGGACTGGCGTGTTCTTGCCGCGCGTCGCCTATCCCACGCCGTACTCTCCCAATGCGATCGCGATCGCGGATCTGAACGAGGACGGTAAGCTGGACATCGTCACGGGGACCTCGACGATCACGTCTCAGGTCACGGTCAGCGTGCTGACAAATCAGGGCGCTGGTGTGCTCTCTACGATTCCAGAGGCGGTGCCAGCTCGATCACCTTGGCCGATGTGGAAGGTGACGGCCTTGTCGACATCGTCGTCGAGAATCAGGGCAACAACGTCAGCGTGCTCCGCGGTCGATGCTTGTAGCCGCGGGTGCGGCGAGATCAGCTCGGCTTCTTCCTGGAGATCTCGCCGAGCAGCTTCTTCAGCGCCGCACCCAGCGCCGAGACCTCAGCCGCCATCGCGGAGCCCGCCTTGTGGGCTCCCGCTTCGAACGACTTCTCTAGCTCGAGGAGCTTGGGCTGCAGCTTGTCCCATTGCTCCCGCCCTTCCATGCCCGCGAGGTGCAGCTCGAGCATGAGCTGGTCCCTCACCCGGCGAACGTCATCCCACGTGGCGGTGTCGGTCTTCGCTTCTTCGGTCATAGCCCAAGTGTTCGGTGGCTTCGCAGAAGCGCAAGAGTGATGGACCCGTGAGATCGAGTCTTGGATCCCGGATGGCACGCCCCACGCATCGTCGGATGGCGGACGGCGGGGGAAGCCGCGCGCGCGCGAAGCTCACTTTGCTGCGGAGAGGCGCTGCTGCAACGCCGCGGCGGTCACGGCCGACTCGTTCGCCACCCGCTGCGTGACCGACACGTTGCGACCGACATACGCGAACATGTGCAGGTTCGTCACGGCGCGCACGTCGCGCCGGTAGTCGAGGCTGCGCTCGCTCTGGAACGCGCCGGTCGTGATGAGGCCGTACTCCGTCGCACCCACCCGGCGCGCACCCTCGGCGAGGTGGCACGACACGCAATCGATCGACTCGGAGGTCTCCTTCGTCGGGTCCTGGAGCGCAACGGCTCGCGCGAAGCCCGCGCGGATCGCGTCGGTGACGTCGGCCGGGCGGGTCTCGTCGACGACCGCGACGACCGGTGAATCTAGCGCGGGTGAGACGCCAGCGATGCCGCCGGCGAGCAGCGGATCGCTCTGTGTGCCGGTGACCTGTTGCTCGTCAGAGCCGGTGGTCACGATCGATCGCCGTACGAGGTCTGCCTCGACGCGTTCGAACAGATAGAAGTCCCAGCGGTCACGCGCTGGGATCTGATGGTTGAACTCAGTGAACCGTTCGATCCGCGAGTCGCCCAGATGCTCGAGCAAGAGCGCGTGGAGCCCGCGCGCGAACTCGCCGTCGAGCCCTGTGGCGACGAGGATCGGCTGGGGACCGAGCGTGCTGCCATACGCGATGTCGCGGCCATGCGTCTTCTTGAGCGCGAGGATCTGCTCGAGGAACCGCACGAGCTCGACCTCCGGCACGCCGTAGAACACGTGGATCGCTCCATCGGCGACGGTCAGCTCCCCGCCGGCGCCGACCACCACGGGCTGAAAGATCGCCCGGACCTCCGGGTTGCAGGCATTGCGCGCCGAGCACGGATCCAGTCGCACCGCGATCAGGCGCATGTCGCGATAGCTCGTGCCGATATCGACCGGGCCGATCGCCGTCGGGAACCACGGCTCCGGAAACAGCTGGCCGAACGCGCCTTGCTCCTCGGGTGCGATCAGTAGATCGACTGAATCGGGGAGCGGATACAGGATCGACACGTCCGCCGCCTCGACCTCGAGGTCGTAGTCCAGGCTCGGGGCGAGATTGTCCCCGCAGCCGGCGACAAAGATGAGCGCCGGAAGCCACCTCGGCAT
>JAYVRN010000753.1:0-12223 GCA_043776275.1 Myxococcales bacterium
CTCGATGGTCTCGGCGGGCTCGTCCTCGTCCTGATCGAGCGTCAGGGTGGCGGCACCGCCGTCCGCGTTGTCGTGGACCGACCGGTAGCGGACGAGCACGGCGGGTGCCGAGGAGGCGAGGAACTCATCCCGCCCGAGCTGCAGCAGGTGCCGATAGTGCGCCGTTGCGTCCACGGAGGGACCTTATCCCCCAGGGTGGGCGTGGCGGCAAGTGGGTTCCCGCTCGTCGAGAGTCTGGGTTTGACAGGCCCAGACGGCACGGGGTAAACGTCCCGGGCCATGTACGACACGTCCGATATTCGCAAGGGCCTCAAGGTACTGATGGACGGGAATCCCTGGACCATCATCGAGTTCCAGTTCGTGAAGCCCGGCAAAGGAGCAGCGTTCACGCGCACGGTGTTCAAGAACCTCCTCAACGGCAAGACCAAGGAGATGAACATTCGGTCTGGTGAGAAGCTGGAGCCCGCGAACGTCGATCAGCGCGAGATGCAGTTCCTCTACAAGGAAGCCGGCGATCTCGTCCTCATGGACCAGACGAACTACGAGCAGGTCTCGGTCAGCGCCGAGATGGTCGGCAAGTCCGCGAATCTGATGAAGGACAACCTCCCGTGTACGGTGCTGTTCTTCAACGAGCGCGCGATCGACGTGACGCTGCCGACCTTCGTGTTCCTCGAGGTCACGGCGTCGGAGCCGGGCGTGAAGGGTGACACCAGCGGCAACGTCCAGAAGCCTGCGACGGTCGAGACCGGCGCCGAGGTGATGGTCCCGCTGTTCATCCGCGTCGGTGACACGATCAAGGTCGACACGCGCACGCACGAGTACGTCGAGCGCGTCAACAAGCAGTGAGTGCCCGGGGCCGCGTCCTCGCGGTCAACGGCGGCATCGCGATCGTCCGCAGCGAGCGGGGCGAGACGCATGTGGCGGCGCAGCCCGGCTGGCGCGCTGGTGATCTGATCGACGACCTCGCGGTGGTCCGCGCCTACGACGCGGGCGACTACCCGGAGCCGACCACCGAGGTCGCACGTCTGCCTCGGCCCAGGATCGAGGCGCTCCATGGCCGTGCGAAGGCGCTCGCCGCGCTTCGTGTGTTCTTCGCGGCGCGCGACTTCGTGGAAGTCGAGACGCCGCTGCTGGTGCCGAGCCCGGGTCTCGAGATCCATCTCGATGCCGTCGCGGCCGGTGGCGGCTACCTGATCACCTCGCCCGAGTACCAGATGAAGCGACTGCTCGCGGGGGGATTCGAGCGGATCTACCAGGTCTGCAAGTGCTTCCGGGCGGGCGAGGAGGGGCCGCATCACTCGAGCGAGTTCACGATGGTCGAGTGGTATCGCGCGTACGCGGACCTCGAGGAGATCATCAAGGACACCGAGTCCCTCGTTCACACGGTGGTCCGCGCGGTGTCGCAGAGCTCGCTCGTCAAGGTCGGCAGCCGCTCGATCGATGTCACGCCCCCGTGGCCACGGATGAGCGTGCGCGAGGCGCTACGGCGCTGGGCGGGCATCGAGCTGGTGGGCGACGAGTCCGCGGTCGAACTTGCGGGCAAGGTCCGACTCGCGGGCGTGGACGTGCCCGACGGCATCGCCTGGGACGATGCGTTCTTCGCCGCCTTCCTCGCGAAGGTCGAGCCCGCGATCGCGGCTCTGCCATCCCCGCTGATCCTCGAAGACTGGCCGGCGCCGCTCGCCGCCCTCGCCAGGCGCAAGCCAACCGATCCGCTCACCGCCCTTCGCTTCGAGGCCTACGTCGGCGGCATCGAGCTCGCGAACGCCTTCGGCGAGCTCACCGACCCCGTCGAGCAGCGCGCCCGCTTCGAGCACGACCAGCGGATCCGGCGAGAGCGCGGACGCACCGTCTACCCGATCGACGAGAAACTCCTCGCGGCACTCGCGGAGGGCCTCCCGCCCTCGGCGGGCATCGCGCTCGGGTTCGATCGGCTCGTGATGCTCGCGACAGGCGCGGCCACCATCGATCGCGTGCTCGCGTTCACCGCCTCGGAGTTGGGGACGGTTTCAACTTGAGCAACGTACGATCGCCAAGGCCCTGAACTCACTGAAGGCGTTGGCGGCCAGGGGCTTTGCCGCATCCTCTGTCCGGCAGCCGGACACGCGGCCTACGCGCTTTCAGGCACTTGTGTGCCGCACGTTGCTCAAGTTGAAACCGTCCCCATTCCGTACCGCCGTAGCATGGCGCGTACCGTCCCCGCCGGATCTCGCGAGGCACCGCGCCCGACCTCGCCGAGCAGGCGCGCGATCCGAGCGGGGCTGCCGCCGCTGCGCGCGACGGCGAGCTCGAGTGCCGTGCGTTCGAGGTCATCGCGGAGCGAGCGGAGGTTCATGCGGCCCTCGTCGAGGAGCTTCGCGATCGCGCCGCGATCGATCAGGGTGCCGGGGGGGGTACGGCGATCCATTGGGGCGCCGCGGATGACGTGCTCGGCGAGGTCCGAGAGGAGAAGCTCGTCGCCGGCGCGCTTGTGCACGAGGGCCTGGAACACCACGTTGCGGAGCTCGCGGACGTTGCCGGGCCACGGGTAGCGCTGCAGGGCGGCGAGAGCGGCGGGCGTGACGCTGGTGACGCGATGAGGGGCGCGCGGCTCCTCCCGGTAGAACCGGGCGATCAGGTGAGCGGCGAGCTCCGGGATGTCCTCGAGCCGGTCGCGCAGGGGCGGGAGCTCGATGCGCACGATCGCGAGGCGCTGGTAGAGGTCCGCGCCGAACTCGCCGCGTCGGACCAGCTCGTCGAGGTCCCGGTTGGTGGCGGCCACCACGCGGAAGTCGACCTCGCGCCAGGCGTTCTCGCCGAGGCGGCTGACCACGTGGTCCTCGAGCACGCGCAGCAGCTTGATCTGCAGGGTCTTCGGCGTGTCGTCGACCTCGTCGAGGAACACGGTGCCGTGGCTCGCTGCGCGGAGCTGACCGTCGTAGTCGCTGACCGCGCCGGAGAACGCGCCCCGCACGTAGCCGAACAGCTCGCCCTCGATCAGCTCGTTCGGGACGGCCGCGCAGTTGATCGGGACGAGTTCGCCCGTGCGGCCCGAGCGTGCGTGGAGGTGGCGCGCCGCCAGGTCCTTGCCGGTGCCGGTCTCACCCGTGAGCAGCACCGCCATCGAGGTCCGCGCGGCGCGGTCGAGCTCGGCGATCACGCGGCGCGCGGCCGCGCTTTCGGCCACGAAGCCAACCGGCGGTGGCCCCTGATCCCGCGTCACCCGGAGCTCGCCGAGCCGCCGCTCGAGCGTGGCGGGTAGGGCGTCGTCGACAGCGATCACGTCGTAGGCACCCGCCAGGACCGCGAGTGCCGCATCGGCGGCCGCGACCGGCGAGGGCGTGGCCCACACCCACGGCGCTCGCGGTGCACGCGCCGGCCGCCGCGTGCCGACATGGACCCGCAGCTCGGCGCGCTGGGGGGTGACCAGCTGGTGGCCGGCAGCGGTCAGCGCCTTGCGACGAACAGGGGCCAGCGGAGTCCCGAGCAACGCGATCGACATACCGCAGTGTACTACGCAATCCCGTACTTGGTTGCGGATGGCCGCGATCGAGGCCCCATGATCTTCGTGGCTTGGGACGGCGCGGGGAGTGCAGCTCTTCCACCTCGAAAGGACGGATCTTCTTATGACCACTCAAACCCTGTTCCTCGCCATCGGGGCCGGCTCAGCAGCGCTGCTGCTGTTCTCGATCATGTTTGGCATCGTCGTGATCGGCGAGCAAGAGTCCGGGCTCGTGGTGCGCCGCTATGGTCGCGCACTGCCTCCCGGTCGGATCATCGCCACCCACAGCGAGGCGGGCTTCCAGGCGCGCCTCTTGCCGCCGGGATGGCACTTCCCGCTGTGGTCGTGGAAGTACAAGGTCACGAAGGTCGCGCTCGTCGACGTTCCGCCCGGCGAGATCGCCGTGGTGGTCGCCAAGGACGGCGCCTCGATCCCGTCCGAGCGCGTGCTCGGACGCGTGACCGACTGCGACAACTTTCAGGACGCGGTCGCCTTCCTCGACAACGGAGGCGAGAAGGGCCGCCAGCTCGCCATCATCACGGCAGGCAAGTACCGGATCAACCCGGCGCTGTTCGACGTGGTCACCGCCCGTCGCTCGACGGCGTTTGGCCTGACGCCGGACCAGCTCGCCGTGTTCCGGATCCCGTCCGACCGCGTGGGCATCGTGACCGCTCTCGACGGTCACCCGATCCCTTCCGGCGATCTCGCGGGGCCGATCGTGTCCGGACATGACAGCTTCCAGAGCGGACAGCTGTTCATCGAGGCTGGCGGCTGCCGTGGCCTGCAGGAGGACGTGATCCTCTCCGGCGCATGGAACCTGAACCCGTGGTTCGTCTCGCTCGAACTCGTCTCTCTCACCGAGATCCCGATCGGTTACGTCGGCGTGGTCGTCAGCTACGTCGGTGGCGACCACATCGATGTCTCCGGAGATGGCTTCGCGCACGGCGATCTCGTCGAGCGCGGCCGCAAGGGCGTGTGGGTCGAGCCGCTGCTGCCGGGCAAGCACCCGCTGAACGTCCGCGCGATGAAGGTCGAGCTCGTGCCGACCACGAACATCGTCCTCAACTGGGCGCAGCGCTCGGAGACCCACAGCTACGACGCGGGCCTCAACTCGATCACCGTGCGCTCGCGGGACGGCTTCTCGTTCAACCTCGACGTCGCGTCGATCATCCACGTCGGCATGAAGAATGCCCCCCGCGTGATCTCCCGCGTCGGTTCGATGCAGAACCTGGTCGATCACGTGCTGCAGCCGACGGTCGGCAACTACTTCCGCAACTCTGCCCAGGAGGTCAGCGTGCTCGAGTTCCTCTCGGCCCGGACGGCGCGGCAGCGCGAGGCGTACCTGCACATCCGCGCGGCGGTGGCGGCGTACGACGTCGACTGCATCGATGCGCTGATCGGCGACATCTCGCCTCCGGCCGAGCTGATGAAGACGCAGACCGATCGGAAGATCGCGGACGAGCTGCAGCGCACCTATGACGTGCAGCGCGAGACGCAGATGCGCCGGCAGATGCTCGAGCGCGAGACCGCCGCGGCCAACATGCAGTCCGAGGTGGTTCGTAGCGAACAGCAGGTGCTGATCCACACCAAGAACGCGGAGGCTCAGGTCGCGGTCGCACGCGGCCAGGCGGAGGCGTCACGTGTACGTGCTTCGGCGGATGCCGAGGTGGCGCGCGTGGGTGCGGCGGCGGCGGCCGATGCGACGCGGCTCTCGGCCCAGGCAGAGGCCGACGCGACGCGCATGCGCGGTGATGCGACCGCGGAGGCGGAGCGCGCGCGGGGTGGCGCCGTGGCCGCGAGCTACCTGGCCGGCCGGACTGCGCTCGGTGACGCGAGCTTCACGGCGATCCAGATCGCGTCGATCGTCGGCAACGCGGGCCTCAAGCTCGTCCCCGACGTTCAGCTCGGCGACGGACGCGCGAACCTCGCCGATGTCCTCCTGGCACGGATGGCCGCGACCCCGGCGGCGAACACGCAGGCCAGCGGTATGCCTTCGGTGAACACGCCGGCCGCAGTGGGCACGCCCGACGTCTACGTCGACCTGACGACGTCGACCAACGGCGCCCACAAGTGACGCTGCGCAGATGAGCGAGGTCGCCGCGTCACCCCGGCGATCTCCCTCCTGCTATGCCGCGCGGGGCTGAGCGAGGTCGCCGAGTTGCGCCGGTGATGACAGGTGAGCTCGCTCTCGCTGTGGCGCTCACCGGAGCGAGGTCTCCGAGTTGCGCCGGTGATCTCGCCATCACTGTGCCGCGCAGCTGAGCGAGGTCTCCGAGTTGCGCCGGTGAGCGAGGCCGCCGCGTCACGCTCGGGCTCTGGCCCTTCCACTGTCACGCTGGGCGGACGATGTCTCGTTGACTGTTGAACCTGGAGTGGACGGCCGTGAAGTGATCGCTACTCGGCCGCCGCCCGCCTTGAACGGTGACGCAAACGGCTACGCTGGCATGCGCTTGAGCATGTCAATGACCTCAGAGAATGGCACGTCACTCAGCACCACCTGTACCCACGATGGGACCAGCATGAAGTGATCGGCGTAGAACAGTGCGTCATCTTGCATCACGCGCCCCCCAAACACGAACGTTGCGTGGGGCGCATGAGGGCCGTCGCCGATCAGCGTGGGAACGATCCGCTGTTTGACGGCAGAGACAGTGTCGGCGCCGGAGACCTGGCCGCTCTCGATGCGGAGTTCAGCCAGCCGCTCGCCTTGCACCTCCGCGCGGGTGTTCCCGGCGAGGTTTGCCCGATACAGCTGGAACGTGATCGTCGAGCCGTGCTGCTCAGTCAGCTTCTGCTCGCGCTCGAAGTGTGCCTCCACGGCCTCGTGACCCTCGATGGTCGTGCCGTCCGCGATGTTCGTGATCCGCACGTTGTCGTATCGCTTCGGCATCGTCCCATCACTACGCAGCCTTCCTCCGCGGTGCAACGCTCGTGAGGGCGTTTTCGTGATCCTTGAGCGCGCGGGCTAAGCGGCTCAGGTCGCCGCCTCACCCCGCTGTGATGTCGCGTCGAGGACTTGCCTGGGTGCTACGCCGACGCCGAGGCGTCGCGTGCCTTGGCGGAGCGCTTCTCGCTGCCCCCGGCACCGCTCGTGCGCTGGCTCCGCCGCGCGCGCTCGAGCAACGGCTTCACGAACTGCCCCGTGTAGCTGCGCGGGTTCTCCGCGACCTGCTCGGGCGTGCCGATCGCGATCACCTCACCACCCGCGGCGCCGCCTTCGGGGCCGAGGTCGATGATCCAGTCCGCGGTCTTGATCACGTCGAGGTTGTGCTCGATCACGAGCACCGTGTTGCCGCCCTCGACCAGGCGGCCGAGCACCTCGAGCAGCTTCTTGACGTCGCCGAAGTGCAGACCCGTGGTCGGCTCGTCGAGCAGATACAGCGTGCGGCCGGTCTGCACGCGGGCGAGCTCGCGCGCGAGCTTCACGCGCTGTGCCTCGCCACCGGAGAGCGTGGTCGCCGGCTGCCCCAGCGACAGATACCCGAGTCCGACCTCGACCAGCGTGTTCATGATCCGCGACAGCTGCTTGTGGTGCTGGAACATCACGGCCGCCTCGTCGATCGGCGTGTCGAGCATCTCGGCGATGTTCTTGTCCTTGTAGGTCACGCGCAGGGTGGCGTCGTTGTACCGCTTGCCCTTGCACACCTCGCACGTGACGAACACGTTCGGGAGGAAGTGCATCTCCACCTCGCGCACACCGGCGCCCTCGCACGCTTCACAGCGCCCGCCACCTTGCTTGGCCGAGACGTTGAACGAGAACCGCCCGGCCTGATAGCCGTAGGTCTTCGCGACCGGCATCTGCGAGTACATCTCGCGGATCATGTCGAACGCCTTGGTGTACGTCGCGGCATTCGAGCGCGGTGTGCGGCCGATCGGCTGCTGATCGATCACGATGCACTTGTCGACCTTGCCGAGGCCGGTGAGGGACTCGTACGGGCCCACGCGATCGAGCGCGCGGTGCAGCATGCGGTTGAGCGCGGGCTGCAGCGTGGCATTGATCAGCGAGGACTTGCCCGCGCCCGAGACGCCGGTGACCGCGACCATCACGCCGAGCGGAATCTCGACGGTGACGTTCTTGAGGTTGTGCTCCTTGGCGCCCGTCAGCTTGACCCAGCTCGTGGGCGCACGGCGCTGGGCAGGGACCGCGATCCGCTCGGTGTTCGACAGGTACCGCCCGGTGATCGAAGCGGCGACCTTCTTGATGTCCTCGGGCGTGCCCTCGGCGACCACGCGCCCGCCATGACGGCCCGCGCCCGGACCGAAGTCCACCACCCAGTCCGCCGCTTCGATCGTGGCCTCGTCGTGCTCGACGACCAGCACGGTGTTGCCGAGGTCGCGAAGCCGGTGGAGGGTCTTGATCAGGCGTTCATTGTCCCGCTGGTGCAGGCCGATCGAGGGCTCGTCGAGGACGTACAGCACGCCGGAGAGCTCGCTGCCGAGCTGCGACGCGAGCCGGATCCGCTGCGCCTCGCCGCCGGAGAGCGTGCCCGCCGCGCGGTGGAGCGTGAGGTAGTCGAGGCCGACATCGAGGAGGAACGTCAGGCGCGCCTTGATCTCCTTCAGCACCTCGCCCGCGATCTGTGCGCGCGAGCCGGTGAGCTTCATCGTGGCGATGAACTCGTACGCCTGCTTCACCGTCATCCCGGTGACGTCGATGATCGGCTTCTCGCTGACGAACACCGATCTCGATTCCGGACGCAGGCGCGTGCCGTGGCAGGTGGCGCAGGGGATGGCGCGGAAGAACTGTTCGTAGTGCGTGCGCGTGCGCTCCGATGAGCTCTCGCGATGCCGCCGCTCGAGCTGCGCGAGGATGCCCTCGAACCGCATCGCCCACTCGCCGGTGGAGTGCCGGCCCTCCCAGGCGACATTGACGCGCTTGTCACCGGTGCCGTGCATCAGCACGTCGCGTTGCTTCTCGCCGAGCTTGTTCCACGGCTTGTCGAGATCGATCTTGAACGCCTTCGCGAGCGCCTTGACGATGTTCGTGGTCCAGCCCGAGTCCTTCGCGATCGATTCGCCCCACACGGCGACCGCGCCTTCACGGATCGAGCGCGTCTGATCGGGGACGATCAGATCTGGATCGGCTGCCTGGCGCTCACCGAGGCCGTTGCAGTCCACGCACATGCCGAGCGGCGAGTTGAACGAGAAGCTCTGCGGCGACAGCTCCGGGAAGCCGACGCCGCACTTCGGGCAGGCGTTGTCCTCGGAGTACATCCGCGGGATCTTCTCGCCCGCGACCTCGACCATCAGCTTTCCCTTGCCCTCGCGGAGCGCGGTCTCGACCGAGTCGTTGAGCCGACCCTTGTCCTTGTCGCTGATCGTGATCCGATCGACGACCAGCTCGATCGAGTGCTTCTTCTGCTTCTCGAGGGCCTCCACGTCCTCGAGCCGGACGATCATGCCGTCGATCCGCACGCGGACAAACCCCGCCTTGCGGAGCTCGGCGAACAGCTCGCGGAACTCGCCCTTGCGGTTCTCCGCCTTGGGCGCGAGCAGCGTGACGGACGTCTTGTCGGGCAGCGCGGCCAGCTCGTCCACGACCTCGCCCGCGGTGCGCGCGCCTACCGGGCCGCCGCACTGGTGACACCGCTGCTCGCCGGCGCGCGCATAGAGCACGCGGAGGTAGTCATAGATCTCGGTGATCGTCCCCACCGTGGAGCGCGGGTTACTCGACGCGCTCTTCTGCTGGATCGCGATCGTGGGGGACAGGCCGCGGATCCGCTCGTACTTCGGCTTCTCCATCTGGCCGAGGAACTGCCGCGCATACGCCGACAGCGACTCGACGTAGCGGCGCTGGCCCTCGGCATACAACGTATCGAACGCGAGGCTCGACTTGCCGGAGCCCGATGGGCCCGTGATCACGACCAGGCGGTGCTTCGGCAGCTCGAGCCGGTCGACCATCAGGTTGTGCTCGCGGGCACCCTCGACGACGATGTTGTCGGGCTCCCGCTGAGGTTCGTGACGACCGGGACCGAGTCCACTACGAGCCATGGGTGGACACCCTACGGAGCGGATGTTCAGGTGTCAAGGCAGCGGGTTGCGGTCGATCGGGCAGGCCGAACGCGCCCGCGGATAACCTGACAACCATGGGTCAGGATTACTTCGCGAACCGCACCTTGTAGGCACCGTAGCCCTGCGCGTCGAGCTCGGCCACGGGCACGAACCGGAGCGAAGCGGAGTTGATGCAGTAGCGCAGCCCGGTGGGCTTCGGACCATCGCTGAACACGTGCCCGAGGTGCGCATCGCCGATCGCCGAGCGGACCTCGGTGCGGTCCTTGCCGTGCGAGGTATCGGGCTTCGCGACGACGCCACCGATGGTGCGGAAGAAGCTCGGCCAGCCGGTCCCGGAATCGAACTTGTCGAGCGAGCTGAACAGCGGCTGCCCCGTGGTCAGGTCGACATAGATGCCGGCGGCGTGCTGGTTCCAGTAGGCGTTCTCGTACGGCGCCTCGGTGCCGCTCTGCTGGGTGACGTAGTACTGGAACGTCGTCAGCTCCTTGCGCAGCACCTCGTCGCTCGGCTTCGCGGTGCGGATCGGGCGGGCCGGATCGGCGAGGGCGGGGGCCACGGCGAGGGTGACCAGGGCGACAACGGCGACGACGACGGCGAGCAGCTTGGTCATGTCGTAGCTACGCCGCTCGTTGCCGGCGGTTACACGGCCAAGTACGCGATACTGTGCGCCGACGTGACGCCGTACGAGATCACCCACGTGTTTCCGGGGATCACCCCGCATGACCTGCTCGCGGCGATGACCACGCCCGCGCACCAGCAGCTCCAGGACAAGGTCGCCGAGATCGAGCGGCGCGACTTCATCGGGCGCGAGAGCGATGCGCAGCACTACCGGTGTGAGTGCATGGTCTATCCGCGGCGCAAGATCCCCGCGTACGTCCGCCCGCTGCTCGGTGGCGGTCTCGAGTGCCACGAGGTCGTGCTGTGGAACAAGGCGAACGACTTCCTCGAGATCGACGTCCGACCGGCGGTGCTCGGCGGACGATGTCGCGTGCAAGTCACCTGTCACGTCAGCGCGGAGGGTACGAGCGCCGTGCGGAAGTACAGCGGTGAGGTCTCAGCGGAGGTCCGGCTGATCGGCCCCAAGATCGAGCGCGCGATCGTGGCCGAGATGCTCAAGACGCTGGATGCCGCGGCGGCGGCGACGCGGGCCTGGCTCCCGTCGCGCCCACGCTAGGCCATCGTCGAGAAACATTCGCGGCGGCCCCACCAGCGCGCGGCCCAGTGGGCGAGCTCACGCGCGAGCCGGCCCGCGTAGGTCGGCCAGGGCTCGCCGCTATGTGTGGCTCTGCATAGCGGCGTTTATGACGAGTGCGAGGTAATCCGGACTGGGGTTGTGAATACAGAGTTTCCGCCGATAGGGGCGAGATCTCGGTGCCCTGACTCCGGACAACGACGGGCTTCAGGATGCGTGCAAGGTCGCCGTTGCCGCGACAATCGAACTCGGCCACCTGTTCAGCCTCAAACACCCGAAGTATGCCGAGTCGATTGTGAACAAGGCGCCGCGACGTGCCGCCGGCCGAGGAGCGCCGGTTCAAGGATCCCGATACCCACAATGCGCGTCATGATGAACCGCCTGCTCGGCGACAAGGTGATTGCTGAAGAGCTGTGCCTTCACGGTGCCGCGAGCTCCGCTTGGATGGCGACGAACACCGTGTGGCATCCGTCCCGCTCGCTGCTCTCTCAGAAGACGAGCCGCGCCGCAGCGACGATGCCAAGGTCGATCGTTAGCGACGAGAAGGAGAGATTGCGGGACGCTTGAGGTTCCAGGTCTGATGGATCCCCTCATTTCGGCGGCGTAGTTGGCCGAGATTGCTCCGGAAGTTTTCTCGTCGGAGGAGGAATTTCGGGAGCGACGCGTCGGTTCGGCGGGCATGATGAGCAGCCGCGCAATGTCGCGCTTTGTGAAGAACCCGCTCCAGGTCGCCGAGACGATCCAACAGATCTTCGCGGATGACCTCCACGCACGGCGCGTGCAGTCGCTCGCGAATGGAGTCGTCGGCGTATTGGACGCAGCTGTGCTTTCGATTCACGCCATCGGTCGCGGCTACGCGCATGCGACCAACAACAGCGAGAAGCACGGCGTCAAGCAGACGGATCGGATGGTCGGCAATAGCGGCATCGACGTGTGGCTGCTGTTTCATCCGTGGACAAGGTTCGTCGTCGGTGAGCGCAAGGAGATCGTTGTTGCGCTCGACTGGACCGAGTTCGACGGCGATGACCACGCGACCATTGCCGGATACCTCATCACCAGCCACGGGCGTGCAACCCCGTTGATCTGGATGACGGTGCAAAAGTCGACCCTCGAAGGGAAGCGCAACGACCACGAGTACCGCGTGATCGAGCGACTTCACGCGTGCCTCGATGCCGACGTGAAGATCATGTTGCTCGCCGACCGCGGCTTCGGCGATCAGAAGCTCTACAGGCTTCTCGAGACGCTCGGCTGGGACTTCATCATCCGGTTTCGCGGCAACATCAAGGTCGAGTCGGCTGACGGAGAACGGAAGCAGGCGGCCCAGTGGGTGCCTGCGACGGGGCGCGCGACGATGATACGCAAGGCACGGGTGACGCGCACACGCGCTGAAGTTCCCGCGGTCGTGGTGGTGCACGGAACCGCGATGAAGGAAGCGTGGTGTCTCGCGACGACCTTGAGTGAGCGCAAGGCCAGCGAGGTTGTACAGCTCTACGGTCGACGCTTCACGATCGAGGAGACGTTCCGCGACCAGAAGGATCGGC
>JAYVRN010000754.1:0-12205 GCA_043776275.1 Myxococcales bacterium
CGAGACGCTGGTCGACACGGCGCGGAACCTCGATTCGATGCACCCCGATGCGATCGTCGTGCGGCACGCCTACGGCGGCGCGGCGGCGGTGATCGCGAAGAGCGTCAAGGCCGCGGTGATCAACGCCGGGGATGGCCAGCACGAGCACCCCACGCAGGCGCTGCTCGATGCGGCGACGATCCGCCGCCACAAGGGCAAGGTCGACGGCCTCGAGGTCGTGATCGTCGGAGATCTCGCGCACTCGCGCGTGGCTCGGTCGAACATCCTGTGCCTGGCCAAGCTCGGCGCGCGGATCCGCCTGTGCGCACCACGCACGCTGGTGCCGCGCGGGATCGAGTAGATCGGCGGCGAGCTGACGCGCGAGCGGGTGCGCGTGGTCCACCGGCTCGAGGATGGGCTCGAGAACGCGGACGTGATCATGATGCTGCGCGTGCAGAGCGAGCGGTTCGAGGGTGAGGCCTGCCGGTTCCCCAACACGCGCGAGCTGTCGCGCACGTTCGGGCTGTCCGAGCGCACGCTCGCGTATGCGAAGCCCGATGCGATCGTCATGCACCCGGGGCCGATGAACCGCGGCGTCGAGATCTCGCCCCAGGTCGCGGATGGCCCGCGCGCGGTGATCCTGCAGCAGGTGTCGTGGGGCGTGGCGATCCGGATGGCCGTGCTCGAGCGCGCGGTCCTCGGGGACGTGCCGCCGCCATGACCAGCCCCGCGCTCGTCGTCGACGGGATCGTCAAGAAGTTCGGAAACCACCTCGCCGTCGACCACATCTCGTTCGAGGTCCCGCGCGGCGTGGTCTACGGGATCCTCGGCCCCAACGGCGCAGGCAAGTCCACCACGCTGCGGATGATCAACGACATCATCGCGCCCGATGCCGGCAAGATCACGATCCTCGACGGGCTGACGCCCGGGGATGCGGCGGCGCGGATCGGGTATCTCCCCGAGGAGCGCGGCCTGTATCCGAAGATGAAGGTCAGCGAGGTCGTGGAGTTCATGGGCGAGCTGCGCGGCCTGTCGCGCGCGGAGTCACGGAAGCGCGGCGGGCAGTGGCTCGAGCGCCTCGGGCTTGCTCAGTGGACCAAGAACAAGACGCAGGATCTGTCGAAGGGGATGCAGCAGAAGGTGCAGTTCATCTGCGCGCTGATCCACGATCCGGACATCGTGATCCTCGACGAGCCCTGGAGCGGTCTCGATCCGATCAACGCCGAGGTGCTGCGCGACACCGTGGATCAGATCCGCGATGCGGGCCGCACCGTGATCTTCTCCACCCACCAGATGGAGCAGGCGGAGAAGGTCGTCGATACGGTGTGCATCATCGCGCGCGGCAAGAAGATCCTCGACGGCAACCTGCGCGATCTCAAGCGCAGCATGGGCGGTGCGGGGTGGCTCGCGCTCGCGTTTGGTGAGGAGCGCGGCACCAGCACCGCGGTGCTCGCGGACCAGGCGCTGGTCGCCGAGACGCGCGCGCCGGCGAGCGGCCGCGATGCCGATCTCGAGATCCGGCTCGCCCCGTCCGCGACCGCCGAGCAGCTGCTCGCGGCGTTGCTCGGTGCCGGCGTGACGCTGCGCCGGTTCGAGGTGCTGGTGCCTTCGCTGCACCAGATCTTCGTCGAGAAGGTCGGGCCCGAGGCCGCCGTCGCGGAGCGTCACGAGGAGGCGTCATGAGTACGGTCATGCGCGACACGCTGGTGATCGCCCGGCGCGAGCTGCTCGAGCGCGTGCGCTCGAAGTGGTTCGTCGTGGTGACCTTGCTCGGGCCGCTGTTCATGGTCGCGCTCGTCGTGATCCCGGCGCTGATCGCCAACAGCAGCGCGAAGGGCGCGCGGATCGAGATCATCGACCACAGCAACGATCTGGGCCCGCCGCTGGTCGAGTTCGTCGCCCCGCTCGCCTGGAAGGCGACGGTGGTCCCACCCGACACGACCGAGGAGGTCGAGCTCGCGCGGATCAAGGCGGACCAGATCAACGGCTTCCTCGTGATCCCGGCCGATGCGCTCGATGGCGGCACGATGCTGTATCGTGGCGACAACGCCTCCGGTCAGGTGTTCGGCGCGTTGCTCACGCAGGCCGTCAATCGCGTGGTGCTCGTGCGCCGTGCGCTGCGCCTGAAGCTCGACGCCAAGCAGGTCACCGGGATGCTGGCGCCGGTCAACCTCACGAAGCTCCACTCCACGGGCGAGGCCGAAGGGAGCTCCGGCGTCGGATCATTCCTGATCGCGTACATCCTCGCGTTCATCCTCTACATGGTGATCACGCTCTACGGCGTGGCGGTGATGCGCTCCGTGGTCCAGGAGAAGACCAGCCGCGTGATGGAGTTCCTGGTCGCCGCGGTCAAACCGAGCGCGCTGATGGGTGGCAAGATCCTCGGCGTCGGTGGCGCCGCGCTGATCCAGATCACCGTGTGGCTCGGGATCGGCGCGCTGACCCTCGCCTATCGGGAGACCGTCCTTGGCTGGTTCGGGATCGCCGGGGCGGGCGCCGCCGCCCTGCCTCCGCTGGCGTTCACCGAGGTCGCCATCGTGATGGTGTTCTTCATCCTCGGCTATTTCTTCTACTCCGCGATGTATGCCGCGGTAGGTGCGATGGTGTCCTCGGAGCAGGACACCCAGCAGGTCCAGATGCCGGTAACCATGCTGCTGGTGATCGGCGTGATGTGCCTCCAGCTGGTGTCGAACGCGCCCAGGGGCTCTACGACCGCGATCATGACCATGATCCCGCTGTGGTCGCCGATCCTGATGCCCATGAGATACGTGCTGGGAGGGGCCACGCCCACCGAGGTCGGGATCTCGATCCTGCTGCTCCTGGTGTCGACGGTGCTGGTCGTCCGCGCAGCTGCAAAGATCTACCGGGTCGGGGTCCTTCTATATGGCAAGCGCCCTTCCGTGCGAGAGCTGATCCGTTGGCTACGCTATTGAAGTCACAGAGACTGGAAATCAGGTCCCGAAGACCCTTACACTTTTTATATGCGTCGCCGGTGGGGACTCGCGTCTGTGTTGACTATGGTGATCGCCGCGCCAGCGGCGTCCGCGCAACCTGCGGACGTCGCCGCCAGCGCCACCTCCACGGACGCGCCCACCGCCGCACAGGCGATCGGGTACGGGGCGATGCCGGGTGGGCTTCATGCCCCCTCGGCGGAGACGCTCCCGAAAGGTGCGGTCGAGGTCGCGTTGCTCGGTGGGTTCGGCCAGCGCGGCGGCCTGCTCGGCACCGATCACAAGCTCAACCGGGGCATCGGTAACCTCGCGGTCGCGTTCGCGCCGCACCCCTTGCTCACGATCGGCCTGTCCCTCGACGGTCGAGTCGACAAGCACTCGCCGGGCAACGATGACGGCTACGTCGGTGATCCGCACCTGATGATCCGCGCGGCCAAGGCCTCGGGCAACCTCCGGTTCGGTGGTCAGCTCGGGATCTGGGTCCCGGGCAAGGATGCGCCGTCGATCGCGGGATCGGCGATCTCCGTCGATGCGCGTGGCCTGCTGTCGCTCAAGGCCGGTCCGGGCCTGCTGTCGTTCAGCGCCGGCTTCCGGCTCGACAACAGCGCGAAGTCGGCCGATCCGTCGAAGCTCTCGCTCCAGGATCGCGTCTCGCTCGGCGTCTCCGAGTTCCACGCGGTGATCGGCGGCGCGCAGCTCTCGATCCCGAGCGGCAAGCTGTTCTTTGGCGCCGAGGCCAGCGTCGATGTGTTCGTCGGATCGGGCAACACCCCGATGGGCAGCACCACCGCGCACGAGGCGCCCGGTCCGCTGATCCGGTTCGGCGCGAGCGCCGGCTATCACATCACCAACGAGTGGTCCGCCCTGGTGTTCGTCGAGGGCGCCAAGGTCCCGCACATCAGCCCCGCCGAGATCGCGGCGAACGATGTGCGGCTGATCGGGTACGAGCCCACGGTCACGGGCGGCATCGGCATCAGCGGCCGGTTCGGCGGGCCCAAGCACGGCGGCGGCACCATCATCGCGCACGATCCGATCGACATCACGGTCGTCGAGACCGCGGATCTCTCGGGCGAGGTGGTCGACGAGACCGGCAAGCCGGTGGTCGGCGCCAAGGTCGAGGTCAAGGCCAAGAACAACAGCGCGACGGTCGTGACCGACGACAAGGGCCAGTACGTGGTCTCGAAGCTGCCGATCGGCAAGACGGTCAAGGGCGTGACCACGCTCGATGACACGGGCGTCGAGATCGACGTCAACGTCGATGGCAAGAAGCCCGCGAAGACGTCCCTCACCCTGACCAAGGGCGAGAACAAGGTCGGCAAGGTCACCCTCGAGCCGGTGTTGCCGCCGGGCCAGCTGCGCGCCGTGGTGCGCTCGGTGGTCACCGGCAAGGCGCTCCCGGGTGCCACGGTGAAGATCGAGCCGGGCGCCAAGACGGCGACCTCGGATGCCGAGGGTAAGTTCGAGGTCGACCTCGCCCCCGGAACGTACAAGATCAAGGTCAGCTCGCCTGGCCTTGCGGATCAGGAGCTCGACGTCACGATCGATCCCAACGGTGTCGCCATCAAGAACATCGAATTGCACAAGTAGGCTCGTGCGCTGCACGATCCTGCTGCTCACCTTCTCGCTCCTCGCCTTCGGTGGCTGTGGTGGGAAGAAGGGCAACGCTATCGCCAAGCTGACCAAGAAGGACGGCCCGGTCGATCGGCAACAAGGGGAGGGGGACTGGAAGCCGGGGGACATCGGGATCGAGTTCTTCATCGGCGATGCTGCACGCACCGCGGATGGCGGCGCTGGCCTCGAGGTGCTTGGTGGCGCGCAGATCTCGATGCAGCCGCACACGGTCCTCCGGTTCGGCGGCAAGGACGGCAACAGCAAGATCGCCGTCGAGCTCGGTGCCATCGAGCTGACAGGTACCGGCAACTACGCCCTCGACGGCGGCGACGTGAAGCTGTCCAAGGGCACCGTTCGCATCACCGCCAAGGGTGGTGGCAAGAACTCGATCGAGCTGACGATCGGCGATGCGCAGGTCTCGACCGTCGACGGCGGGACGATCAACCTCGAGGTCGGCAAGGTGATCGATCTCGGGCTCGACGTCACGGTCACCAGCATCGATGCCGGCGTGGTGGATGCCGCGGTGCCGGTCGATGCGCCGATCGATGCGCCTGAGGTCGCGCAAGGTGACGACGCCACGATCGAGGTCACCGGCAAGAAGGCCGAGCTGCAAGGGCCCGGCGAGACCACCTGGAAGCCACTGCCCGCCGGCACCGGCGCGCTCGCGAAGGGCTCGAAGGTCCGGCTCGGCAACGGCACCACGGCCAAGCTCACCGCACGCGGCACTTCGCTCGACATGGCCGGCGGCTCGCGCGCCGCGCTCGGCGAGGACCTGGTGTTCTCGATCGAGAGCGGCTCGGTGCGCGCCACGGCGCCCGCCAAGGGCGAGGGCAAGGTCACGGTCCCCGGCGGCGGCGTGACGCTCAAGAGCACGCCGAGCGGCTCCGAGGTCAAGGTCGACGTCAACACGCGCGAGAGCAAGGTCACCGACACCCGCGGTGCGGCGAAGTTGAACGGCGCCGGCGGTGGCGAGCTCGAGATGAATCGCGGTGAGAGCGCCACGGTGGCCAAGAACGGCACGATCCGCGTGATCGAGGCGATCCCGAACTACTACGACTTCAAGGTCTCGGTCGGCGAGACGGTGATGATCCACGATCCGAAGGGCGTCACCGCCGTGCAGTTCTCGTTCGGGGGGAAGTGCCCCGAGGGCGGCTTCATCGAGATGGATCACGATGCGCGGTTTCGCACCGCCAAGGTCTCGGGCGGCAAGGAAGCCGCGAACCTCTCGGTGGCGGCCGGGAGCTGGGCGTATCGGCTGCGCTGCACCACCGCGGGCGGCGATAGCGCGGCCGTCGGCTCCGGTCGCGTCGCGGTGCAGCGTGACTCGGGCAGCCGCGCGCTCCCCAAGCAGGCGGCGACCAACGACATCGATGCCGACGGGCGCAACTACCGCGTCTCGTATCAGAGCGTGATCCCGAGCATGGCGGTGCGGATCAAGGGCGAGGGCTCGCCGTTCACGCTGCACATGGCGTCGGGCGGCAAGGACGAGACGTTCAGCGGACCCGG
Organism: Myxococcales bacterium; assembly: GCA_043776275.1. Classification (GTDB taxonomy): domain Bacteria; phylum Myxococcota_A; class Polyangia; order Haliangiales; family Haliangiaceae; genus JABFXX01. The sequence continues at coordinate 6,048 of JAYVRN010000754.1, forward strand.
CCCGAAGATCGTGGTGCCCGGAGCCAAGCTCAAGGAAGGCACGTACACGTACTGGATCGATCGCAACGGCGTGAAGGACGCGAAGGTCTCGACGTTGACCATCGACTTCGACAACACCGCGCCGCAGGTCTACATCGAGGCGCCGCAGAACGGCAAAGCGTGGGAGGCCGACATCGAGGTGCGCGGCGCCGTGCTCCCCGGGTGGACCGCCTCCGTCGATGCCGTGTCGATCCCGATCGACAAGCAGCGCCGGTTCTCGGCCAAGGTCCCCAAGCCCTCGGGCAATGCGCTCGCGATCAAGCTGTCGCACCCGCAGCGCGGCGTGCACTACTACCTGCGACGCGGCGGCAAGTAGCTGATGTAGGCAGGCGACTCGGGGATGTTCCCGGTTGTCGTCGGTGGTTTTGGTGTGAGAGCGTCGAGGCGTGAGGACGGACACCATCATCGCGGCGTGCTTGGTTGCGACGGTTGGCGCCTGTGGCGGCAACGGCGGCGGCGATCCGGGCTCCGGCACCGATGCGCAGATCGATCCGCCCACGGGCGCGAAGGGGCCGTACTTCGAGACCCCGATGTTCTTCAACGACGAGGTCGCGGGCGTCCCCGCGGCGACCACCAGCGCGCAGCAGATCGCCGCGCTGCGCGCTGGCGGTGGCTGGGGCAACGGCGATCTGATGCAGATCGACTTCTCGATCGACGTGCTCGCGGCGACCAGCTCCACCCCGAAGCGGTCGTTCACGCCCACCGCGGACTTCTATTCGCCGGACTGCGATCAGGTCGACCTCCCGGTCCCGCCCGGCGGCAACGTCGAGGGCGAGGCCGGCTACGCCTGCACCGGCGATGGGGACTGCCACCTGCTCGTGTTCGATCAGGCGGCGGGGCGGCTGTACGAGATGTGGCGCGCGAACATCACCACCACGTTCGAGGGCGGCTGCCTCGCGGCGTGGGATACGCGGGCCCAGTACAGCCCCGGGCTGCGCGGCGATCAGTGCTCGAGCGCGGATGCCGCCGGGTTCCCGATCTCGCCGCTGCTGTTCACCGCGGACGAGGTCGCGGCGGGGCACATCGATCACGCGATCCGCTTCATCCTGCCGAACGATCGCGTGAAGCGAGGGTTCGTCCATCCGGCGAGCCACGGCAGTAGCACCACCGGAGGCGCGAGCGCACCTGCGTACGGTGTGCACCTCCGGCTGCGTGCGGACTATCCCCTCGCGAGCTTGCCGAACGAGGCCGCGCGCGTCGTCGCACGGGCCATGCAGAAGTACGGCATGTATCACGCGGACGGCGGCAACATCGCGCTGACCGCCCAGAGTGATAAATACACCACGGCCAAGTGGGACAGCCTCCTGGGCGCTCGGGACCTGGGCGCCCTCAAGGTCGAGGACTTCGACGTCATCGACCACGGCGCCATGATCCCGCTGACCTTCGATTGCATGCGCTGAGGTAGACTGCCGGCGTGCGCTGGCTGTCACGCCTGGTGACGTTCGGGATCGTGTTCTCCGTGGTCGGAGGCGTGGCCCTGCTGCTCCGCGCGCGGATTCCGAACCAGCAGATCGGCGACAGCTTCACCACCTACGCCAAGTTCCGCGATGGCTCTCACCTCGCGGTGGGATCGCCGGTGGTGATCGCCGGGGTCCGGATCGGCGACATCACCAAGATCTCGATCGAGGGCCGGTTCGCGCGGGTCGACATGCGGTTGCAGGACGCGGCCCAGATCCCCGTGGATGCCTTCGTGACGCGCCGTGCGGACTCGCTCCTCGGTGACAGCTACATCGAGGTGATCTTCAGCGGTGCCGACGATGGCGCCACGCCGGCGCGGATGCTCGCCTCGGGAGAGCCGATCACCCACGTGATCGAGGGGTCCTCGACGGACGCGGTGCTGCGGGCGATGGATCGCTCGATGCCGCGGATCGAGAACGCGCTCGAGGTGGTGCACGAGGTGCTCGGCAAGGGGCGCAAGGCGATCAACGGGGACATCGTCGAGAGCATGCAGGACGCAGATAGCTGGCTCGCATCCGGCAAGATCGAGGGCCCGCTGTCCAAGACCCGCGGCGCCTTCGAGCGGATCGATCGGCTGACGGAGGCGGGCGCAGGTGCGCTCGCGCAGATCGCGCCCGAGACGATCAAGGCGTTCGATCGGATCGACACCGCGGTCGCGCGCGCCCGCAAGGGCATCCACGATGCGAAGGGCCAGCTGATCACGGCGCTCCAGGACACGCGCGCCGGGCTCGACGGCGCGGACACCCAGATCGACCAGGTGTCCGAGGTGCTCGGCGCGATCAACGAGGGTCGCGGCACCGACTGGAAGGGCACGCTCGGCCGCCTGATCAACGATCCCGATCTCGCCGATAGCCTCGAGGACGCGGTCGCGGCAGGCGAAGACGCCCTCTCGAGCTACAGCCAGTTCAAGTCCTACCTGGGCATGCGGCTCGAATGGAACCTGAAGTCGGGCAGGCCGCGGCTCTACGCGACGGCCGAGCTCCGGACCCGCACGGACAAGTTCTATCTCGTCGAGCTCGAGAGCGGCTCGCTCGGCGGCGTGCCCTCGGACGGTCTGACCGACGCGGCGAACACGTCCCAGTACACGCGGCGCCAGGAGATCAAGGACACCCTCCGGTTCACGGCCCAGTTCGGCAAGCAACTCGGCGCGATGGCGCTCCGCGCCGGCGTCAAGGACTCCACGTTCGGGGCGGGTGCGGACCTCCTGCTGATGCGCGGCCGGCTGCGGTTCTCGACCGACGTGTTCGGTTCGTTCCAGCGCACCCCGCGCGTGAAGGTCGCGGCGGCGTTCGCCGTGTTCAAGTCGATCTACGTGCTCGCGGGCGTCGATGACGCGCTCAACTCGCCCGGCTACCTGCGGGTCAACTCTGGCAACACCTCGGTGCCCACGGCCTTGACCGAGGTCCACTACGGTCGGGACTACTTCCTCGGCGCGACGATCTATCTCGACGAGGCCGATCTCGCGACCCTGCTCCGGGTCTACGGCGCGCTGCTGGTCGGCGCCCTCGCGCGCTGAGTACCCCCGACAACGTGTTTCCTCGATCGGGCAGACACGTGGTCACCGGGGTCGAGGGGGCGGGAGGAAGTCCGTGACGAAGCGAGCGTTCCCGTATGGTGGTTGCCCAGCGCATCCGCTGCGCCGACGGCGGCTCCTTCGGTGCACGCGCGGGGCCTCCGGACCTGAGCCTGTCGCGAACTCTTCGGTTGCCAGAGAGCCCCACCGAGCCCCGCAGGGACTGATCCCCCTTCAGTCCCCGCGGTGCGCGAGCGGGAGTTCGAACACGAGGTGATCGGGCGCCGTACCGCGGATCGCGATCACGCCCTCGTGAAGCTGGAGGTGGTGAGCATCACAGAGCACGGTGAGCTGGAACAGCTCGTGACCTCCACCCTCGGAGCGCGGCCTGATGTGGTGCGCCTCGAGAAACCGGGTCGAGCGACACCCAGGGACCGTGCAGCGATGCTTGTCGCGCACGAAGACCTTGCGGCGCGTAGCCGCCGGAATCGACTTCTGAAGCCTGCGCCCGGGCTCCTCTCTCTCCAGATCGCCGATGTCTTCGGCGTCGCACAGCACGCGCTCGAGCTCTGCCGGCGACACCGAGATCTCCATCCCTGCCCCCACGCGATGCGACTGCTTGCAGGCGCGGCACGTTGTCGTCGCGATCTGATGCCGTGGCCTGCCGGGAGCGCCATCGGCCGGCTCGAGCATGGCGGCCGCCAGCGCACGCACCAACTGGTCGTCGGTGCAGCTCGCGCCGTTCGCGTCTGACGCCGCGTTCCTCGCCTGCTTGAACAACATCATTGTCTCCTCGGAGAGGTTCTCCAGCACGATGCGATGCCGGATCTTCTTCGGATCCACCGGATCCGTGGGCAGGTCGCCCTTGGACTTGCCGCGGACCAGCTGCTGGATTTCCGTCGAGATCCTGCCCTCTGCCGCGTCGAGCCACGCATCTTCGGTCTTGCTCGTCGCTACACGCGTCAGCTCGCGGACGCTCGTCCACGCCAGCTCGCCCGCGCGAAACTGCGCCGCGATGCCCTGCAGCTCGACCAGCTCGTGCCCCACACGCATCCGCTCGGTCGCCACGTGATGGGAGTGCTGCAGCACGCTCTCGCTGTACGCATAGATCGTCGGGAACCCCATGCGCCGGTACAGCTTGGTCTCCTCGGCTTCGAGCAGCAGATGCGGCGTCGTCGCGCTACGCGCACCAGAGCGCGTTCTCGACAACAAGATCGTGCTGCTCGTCGAGGGACGTCGTGATGCGCTCCAAATCCCGTCAAGCGCAAAGTTCAAAGCGATGTCGATTCCTCACTCCTGGATCCGGATTCCTCTTCGAGGACCGCGAGCCGCGCACGATTCAGTCTCCGCAGGGACTGAATGGAGATCAGGTCGTGGACGCGACGTCCGGTGGTCGGACAGGCAGGCCGCGCGTGTGTGCCCGTGCCCCGTGGCTCGTGCCTCGTGGCCCGTGCCTCGCGCTTCAGACGGCGATGCCCGGTTGTCCGGTGTCACAGCAGCCGTCCCACTCGCCACTCCGCGACCTTCAGCTTCGCCGACGCACGCGAACGGTACGCGCTGTGGAGCTTGTGAGCGGCCGCGCCCCCGCCGGCGCGACCGGTCACAAATCCACAGCTGCACGCGTTCACCGGTCGCGACGGCGGCAGCAACGACGTCCGGCAGCAGCGACGGTCGGCGTCACGTGCCCCTCGGGCTGTTGCGCGCAACTACGCGCCTCACCCGTTGCTCGAACACCGTGCCACGCTCTCCCTCCGGAGCTGCTTGCGAGCGCCGCGCGCTCAGGTCCGGAGGCGACGCGTGAGCACCTGAAGCGCTCGCCGCTTGACACAGCGCAACGACGGCGTGCGAACGGTCTGCGTCGTCGAGCGATCCACGTCTCTGCGGGTCTCGTGACGTGCCCACAGCTGCACGGATCACAAGTCGCCGCGTGAGGCCGTCGACTAGCACGCGACCGCGCACCGCATCGGCGATCGCGCCTCGCTCGGATCGCGGTCTGCGTCGTCGAGCGATCCACGTCTCTGCGGGTCCCGTGACGTGCCCACACTGCACGGGATCACCAGTCGGCGCGCAACCACGCACCGCATCGGCGAGCTGCCGTGCTCAGATCGCGGGCTTGCCGTCGCACTCGCAGACGTACTTGTGCGCGTTGCCGCACTGATCGTCATCGAGCTGGCCGCCGGTCTTCATCTGCGCGCAGTTCTCGTTCCCGCCGCCGTTGTCGGGCTGGCCCGTGGCCCACGGCCTCTGGTCTCCGGTCTCGCCGGTGACCGTGACGAACGTGCCCTCGGTGATCCGATCGGAGAGGCCGATCCAGCCGAGCTGGCTGGCCATGTACGTGACCTCGCCGGTGGTCGACAGCGCGATCAGGTGGGTCGCGCCGGTGACATCGTTGGCGCAATCGAGCTCCGCGTTGGTCCACGAGGCGGTGCCGGGGGCGGGGCGGTAGTAGCCGCCGGCCGTCGAGCTCATCGTGTAGCCGGCGGCCACGCACTGCGCGGCGATCGCGGGGAACGGGTCGGCATCGGCGGGCAGGGCATCGGTGCCACCGTCCGCGGGCGGATTGCCCGTGGGAGCGTCAGTTCCGCTCGCGGCCTGGCCGATCACGCAGTAGCCCATCTCGCAGACCCGGCCAATCTCGCAGTCGGTGGTGATCCGGCAGGCGTAGTCCGCCGACGGCGTGGGGAACTCGCACGCCGCGAGGACCACCAACAGCAGGGACCACCGCATCCAGCGGCGGTAGTGCACGGTGTGTGCCTGGTTCCTGTTCCATGGATCCCACACGTTGCGGGACCGGTGCTGGGGCTCAGCCCCCCGCGAGCGGGGCCAGCAGATAGATCTCGTCGCCGTCGTTGAGCACGCGCTCGGCGTTCTCGGTGAACGGGCAGCGCTCGCCGTTGATCATCATCGTGTCGGTCAGGTGAGGGCTGTTCGCGAGCGCCTCACGCAGCGGGATCCCCTGGCTATCGGCGACCTCGACGAGCTTGCCCAGCGTGGTCCCGATCGGGACCCGCAGATGCTCGTCCACGTCCTTCCAGGTGTCGCCGATCCGCCCCTTGATCAGGATGTGGATCTTCGCGCTGCCGCCACGGTGTCGATCGAAGATCCCCATCAGTCTGTATACCCCGCGAGGAGCTCGGCCATGCCCAGC